>JBARAD010000291.1:0-13869 GCA_049791675.1 Chryseosolibacter sp. | reverse complement strand
GATTTAAGATTCAAGATTTAAGATTCAAGATTCAAGATTTAAGATTCAAGATTTAAGATTTAAGATTTAAGATTCAAGATTTAAGATTCGAGATTTAAGATTCAAGATTTAAGATTCAAGATTTAAGATTCAAGATTCAAGATTTAAGATTTAAGATTATCGAGACGGAAGTTCGGACGAAGACACTACTCAATCTTAAATCTTAAATTTTAAATTTTAAATCTGAAATGCTAAATCTTAAAACAAAAAACCTGGCTTACACGGCCAGGTTTTTTTGTTTTTAAGTTCTTACGCTTTTACTAATAGTCATAGTCATTGTTCGCAGTACCACCACCATTGCGTGAGGCAAGGTTAAAGGCAAGGTACAATTGGGCTACCTGGTTCTTGGAATTTCCAAACAGACGGCGGGCACCTGCAGATTCTGCGATCTCGTTCAGTCCGTAGTTATAGCGGACACCGAGTTGAGCGCTTTCACCGAGGTTGAAACCAATACCTCCCACTAATCCATAATCCCAGTCGTCAAAGTTGTCGCGGGCAACCGTTGTGAATTCATTGTCGGGATTCCGGTTGTTGTTCCTGATTTCAGCGCCGAGCAAATAGGCCCAGTAGGCGCCTGCATGAATTTCAGCTACTTCGCCGAGCTTAAAGACGGCAAGCACCGGGATGTCGATGTAGCTGAGATTGAACTTTGATTCATAACGGGCACTGGTCGCATCAATGCGCGTTACTCCGGTTCCTTTGGTTGAAAAATTCACCTCGGGTTGAATAGCGAAAGCTTCGCTGGCGAAGAGTTGGCCGTAAAAGCCGGCATGCCAGCCGATTCGTGCCTGGTCATCATCGGCATCGTTTACATATAGATTGCTAAGATTTAAACCTCCTTTAATACCTGCACGCGCATATTGCGCCTGTGCGTCTGTAAAAGATAACATCGAAATCGCAACTGCACTGACCAGCAAACTCAGATTTCTTAATCGTTTCATACGTGTGTTTTTAATTTAGTTTGACATAATTTCCCTTACGTGAGTAATGTAAGGTCGTGCCATGGATCTGCGATGGGGCGTTTTTTATCGGTGGAAAAACTGATTTAACCTGTGAATCACGGCGTTACGAAGCATTGACAGATCGGGCTCTTTTCAGCAGCAATTCAAATAGCCCACACGTTGTGAACTATAATTACCAGGAATGTGTAGAAAATATTCCCGACCTGGTTGAAAATCCTGCTTTTGGAGCGGCTAATGGGTTGAATATCAACTTAGATGGCGCCGGATTTCAAGCCATAATTTTTTGGCACGCTATTTCTTTATAGTACCTGAAGAGACTGAAAAACGCAACGTATGAATACAACAATGAAATTCGCGATAGGCTTTTTGGTGGGCAGTGTATGCGGTATGGCTACGGGACTTCTTGTAGCGCCCAATACTGGTAAGCAGGCCCGGAAGAAGCTGACCAAGAAGTCCAGGAAGATAGCCAAACATCTTGCTGGCTATATAGGAATGGAAGACAAGATCCGTTTGACGCCTCCGAGAAAGAACGGAAGGGCGCAACAGGTAACAGTCTAACCATGCAGGACCGGCATTGCTCCGATTTTCCGGAGCAGTAGAAGAATGGAGATTGCGGTAAGTGATCCTGGAGATCTCTCTAAACTGTGAGCCGTCATGACCGCCTTGATGACGGCATTTTTATAACTTAATGATTTCGGATATGAAACGGAAAATGATCAGTATGTTAATAGGCCTATCGATGTTCTTGCTGATGATGGGAATGCAGCTCATTCAATGAACGGCATCCCCCTATCGAAACTCGTTATTATTCAAGCGCCTTGACGCCTGGCAATACTTTTCCCTCAAAGTATTCCAGTAAAGCACCCCCGCCGGTTGAGACGTAGCTAACATCATCATTGAACCCAAACTTGGCTACTGCAGCCGCAGAATCTCCTCCGCCAATCAACGAGAAGCCTCCCTTGCGTGTAGCCTCTACTACCGCCTCCGCGATCTTTTTTGTTCCTGCGGCGAATTTGTCCATTTCAAAGACGCCCATCGGGCCATTCCATAAAATAGTTTTGGAGCCCTTGATCACATTTGCAAAGACGGCCTGCGCCTGGGGCCCGATATCAAGACCCATCCAGCCATCTTTAATCGCATTGTTATTGGCGATGTCTGTGTTGGCCTGTGCGTCAAATTTATCGGCGATCACGGAGTCGATGGGTAAATGCAATTCAACATTCTTCTGCTTCGCCTTCTGGATCAACGTTTTGGCAAGCTCAAGCTTATCTTCTTCTACCAGTGATTTTCCGACGTTGCCGCCCATGGCCTTAAAAAACGTGTACGCCATGCCACCACCGATGATCAGGTGATCGACTTTTTCCAACAGGCGTTCGATGATAAGGATCTTATCAGAGATCTTTGCTCCTCCCATAATGGCAGTGAACGGAGATTCTCCCGTCTCCAGCACTTTTTTGGCATTATCCAGTTCCGCAGCCATGACAAAGCCGGCGCACTTCTCCCGCACATACTGCGCGACGATGGTAGTGGATGCGTGTGCCCGATGCGCGGTGCCAAAGGCATCGTTAACATAGACATCGCCGAGGCTCGCGAGTTTTTGCGCGAATGCCGCGTCACCCTTTTCCTCTTCTTTATAAAACCGGAGATTTTCAAGAAGTAATACATCACCAGGCTTGAGATTGGCTGCTTTGGTTTTTGCTTCCTCTCCGATACAGTCGGAGGCGAACTGCACCGGTCTTCCGAGCAGCTTTTCTGTTGTCCCGATAGTGTGTTTCAGCGAATACTTTTCTTCGGGACCTTCTTTCGGGCGGCCAAGGTGAGACATCAGAATACAACTTCCTCCATCATCAAGGATCTTCTTCAGGGTCGGGATGGTCGCTCTGATCCGGTTGTCATCAGTGACGTTGAAGCTCTTGTCCAAGGGAACATTGAAGTCCACCCTGATCAGTGCTTTCTTACCCTTAAAATTGATGTCGTTGACTGTTTTCATTTTCTGGTCTGTTTAAAACTGGTGAAGCCTTTGCGCTGAATAATTAATCGCGCCGAAGTTAATAAATCACCCTTATGAAGGGTATTCTGACGGGCTTTTTTTGTGATTTTGGTAACCATTGCTGACTAATCTCCGAAACTGATGCCCAGGCCCCGGGCCGCCTGTACGAGGTAGGAATTTTTGTCAACCAGCCGGTGCTCTCTTGTCGCCTGCTCCAGCGTCACAGAAGTCACAGCGTTATTCTGAAAGGACACCATTCGCCCGAACTGTTTTTCCAACGCCATCTCCATCGCTTTTACTCCAAGCAGACTCGCCAGCACACGGTCATACGCAACCGGGCTCCCTCCCCGCTGAACATGCCCCAGGACCGTTTCACGTATCTCGGCTTTGCATCCCGCGTCTTTCAGTTGTTTTGACAACTGGTAGGCTACACCACCGAGTCGCACATGCTCCGAACCCTTCTCTGCTTCCTGTGCCGTTACTGTACCCTCCCTTGGAATAGCGCCCTCGGCGACGACGATGTTCACGAATCCTCTTCCTTTCTTGTACCGCAGGTTGATGCGTCGCGCAATCTTATCAATATCATAAGGTATTTCTGGTATGAGGCAAATCTCCGCCCCCCCGGCGATCGCGGTATGTAACGCGATCCATCCGGCATCGCGCCCCATTACTTCCATGATCATGATGCGATGATGGCTCTCCGCGGTTGTCACAAGCTTGTCGAAGCTGTCAGTAGCGATCTGAACAGCGGTCTGAAAACCAAAAGTTACATCGGTTGCAGCAAGGTCGTTGTCAATCGTCTTGGGGACGCCGATGATCGGAACTCCCTCATCGAAGAGCGCTTTGGATATCTTCTGCGATCCGTCGCCCCCGATATTGATGATGGCTTCAAACTTCATGTCGGCGAGTTTCTTCGCGAGCTCTTTTGTACGGTCAACGTACTGGATACTGCCATCGGGTTGTTTGAGCGGGAACTTGAGCGGGTTGCCTTTATTTGTGGTCTTGAGGATGGTGCCGCCCTTGATGTGAATGCCAGCAATTTTATTGGCCGTGAGCCTGACGACTTCCGGGGGACTTTGAAACACACCATTGAACGCCTCTATGCTGCCATATACTTCCCATCCCTTCTCGCGTTTAGCTCTTTTATATACTCCGCGGATGACGGCGTTGAGACCAGGACAGTCGCCGCCGCCGGTAAGAATAAGGACTTTCTTCATGGGTTGATGTTTTGATGTTTTGATGTGTTAAGGTGTTAATGTGTTAAGGTGTTAAGGTGTTAGGGTGCTAATGTAAGGTAGTGAGAGTTTTAGAGGTGACAAATTCTTGGGGGAAAGATGTTTGGGGGTTAGTAGGAGGCTCGGCGGAGGCGATCGTTGATGGCTTTGCCGAGGCCGTCTTCGGGGACGTATTCGGCAATGATGGCCCGGACAGGAAACGCATCCAGTACACGAAGGCCGGCGAAGAAGTTCCTTGCAGCTTCTTCAATGTTGCCTGAAGGCGACAGGATGTACTGGAAAGGAGTGTTCCGGTCTTTGTTGAAAGACAGGATTCCCACCTGTTCAGCTGCGTGTTGCGACATGAGCTCTTCGATGTTGCCAACATATAACCTTTTCTTCGGCGCGTAATGGCTGTGGAGTTGTCCGGGTGTTTGCGGGTTGGAGGAGGAGACGATCTGCAATCTTACCTTGCCGATGATCTTTTCAATGTCTTCGATCTTCAGTCCGCCGCTGCGATAAACAATACCCCCATCATGATCGAAGCCGACGATGGTGGATTCGATTCCAACCTGACAGGGACCACCATCCAGGATGTATCCGATCTTATCGCCGAGCTGTGCCTGGACATGTTGGGGTGTGGTCGGACTGATGTATCCGAACGGATTTGCGCTTGGCGCCGCCAGGGGGAAATCGATCGCTTCCAGCAAGGAGTGGGTGAGTGGATGATCCGGGCAACGGATGCCAACGGTAGGAAGACCTGCCGTGACAAGGTCCGGTACGATCTCTTTCTTCTCCAGGAGCAACGTAAGCGGTCCGGGCCAGAAAGCCATGGCCAATGCCTCTCCCTTGTCAGGGATGCCCGCCACATAATGGCGTGCATTTTCCAGGGAGGGCACGTGTATAATGAGCGGATCGAATTGAGGTCGGTTTTTGGCTTCGAATATTTTGATCACCGCGTCCGGATTGAGCGCATTGGCGGCCAGCCCATATACGGTTTCCGTTGGTATCGCTACAAGTTCACCCTGTTCGAGGAGATACTTTGCTTTATTTATATCTTTACCGATCTCGGCCATGAGGTAACAAAAGTAAAGGTTATGATGAGAATTCTGCTATGCATGGCGCTGGGCCTGGGTATTTTTTTGAATGCCTCCGGACAGGCAGAAGACCGGAAACTGACCCGGAAACTTCTGGCGCTCGCCGATGATTTCCGGGGAGATGCAGGCATTTACGTGCAGCATCTGAGAACAGGAAGAATTGCAGCCATCAATGCAGATTCATTGTTCCCGACCGCGAGCATGATCAAAATTCCCATTACCATCGGGATGTTCTCGAAAATTGAAGGCCATGAATTAGACTACGACAGTATTTTAACCTATCGGGATTCATTGTTGTATGAAGGGGAGGATATCCTCGGATCATTCAAGGATGGCGAAAGAATTGCGTTGTCGAAGGTGCTGATGCTGATGATCACGACCAGTGACAATACCGCAAGTCTCTGGTGTCAGCAGCTCGCCGGGACGGGCGCCGCCATCAATGCATGGCTCGCTGAAAATGGTTTTGCACATACGCGGGTAAATTCCCGGACACCCGGGCGGGAAGAAGCGCGGACCCGATATGGCTGGGGACAAACCACGCCGCGTGAAATGGCCGGATTGTTGTTGAGGATCCGCGAAGGAAAGGTGATCAGTGCCCGGGCCAGTGAACGCATCTACCGCAACCTCGTGCGAATATATTTTGATGGAGAATCCCTCTCACAGATACCACCGTATATTCAGGCAGCGTCCAAATCAGGTGCAGTTAACCGTTCGCGCTCAGAAGTGGTCATGGTCAACGCTCCTCATGGCGATTATGTTTTTTGTGTGATCACCAAAAACCAAAAAGATGAGGGCTGGGGTTCGGATAACGAAGGATATGTATTATTGCGGAAGGTTTCCAAACTGCTCTGGAATTACTTTGAGCCTGATTCCAGATGGAAGCCCGCCGATAAAATAGAAGAATGGTATTGATGAAAAGAAAAGTAAAAACAATGTCTGTCCTCATCCTTTTAAGCCTGTTGTTGTCATGCGGGCGGGAAAACGACCAAAGCAGGGAGGATCTATCGATTCCTTTCAAATTAAAAACCCGTTGGAAACACGACACACAAGCGTGGACCCAGGGACTTCTTATACATGAAGGAAAACTTTTTGAAAGCACGGGACAGAAGCAGTCCTACATCGGTATTGTGGATATCAAAACCGGTAAGGCGGACAAAAAGGTTGTGCTGGATGATCGGTATTTCGGCGAGGGGATTGCGGTCTTAAACGACAAGTTATACCAGCTCACCTGGCAGAACAAGGTTGGTTTTGTCTATGATCTGAAGACATTCGAAAAAATAAAAGAATTCCGGTACACAACGGAAGGCTGGGGGCTTACCCATGACGGGCATCATCTGATCATGAGCGATGGTACAGAAAAATTGATCTATCTTGACACGCTCAGTTTGGAGCCGGTGAAAACCCTGAGGGTAAAAGATGCGACCGGGTTTGTTACCAAACTCAATGAACTGGAATATATGGATGGGTTTATCCTGGCCAACCAGTGGGAGACGAACCGGATACTCAAGATCGATCCTCAAACAGGGGATGTGGTGGGAATTCTGGACCTTACGCGGTTGGCACAGGAAGCTAAACTTGATAATCCGCGGGCGGATGTGTTGAATGGGATTGCGTATCATCCGGGTACGAAATTATTGATCGTCACCGGAAAATTCTGGCCCTCGACGTATGTGTTGCAGTTAAATCAATAAATACATGAGTAACAAAACAAGGTCTATTCTCAAAGCCATTGCCGCCATTCTTGTCCTTCTCGCTGTTCTGATGCAATTGCAGATCGTCATCATCCCGGCGATTGCTGTGTATAAATTCTGGATCGTGGTGATCGCCTTCGGATTGGTGCTGATCAGTTCAAGATAGTTTACTTACCTTCTCGGCCATCCGCAAGATGGATTGATTGCTTCCGGTCTTCTGGATAATTTCCGGCTGCGAGAACCAGGCAAGCTCTTTTGATTCCTCGGTGATGGTGAAAGGCTCGTCCATTTTGGCTACCATGAGGAAGCGGATGTCGTAATGAAGATGCTCGGGGAAATCCTGCCTCCCGGGGATTGTGTGAATATCAATATCGAATATCCGGGAATGTATTACCTTCAGAGACATCAGACCTGTCTCTTCCCATGCCTCCCGCTGCGCCACTGCCAACACGTCTTCCTGACCATCGGCATGGCCACCCGGTTGTAACCAGCGGTGAAGTTTTGCGTGGTGGGTGAGCAGGGCATACTGATGTGTCGGATCGACGATCCAGACGGAAGCGGTAATATGACCGGGAAGATGATCGCGAAAGAAAGCACCGGGGTGGCTCAGCAATTCGAGAAATGGTTTTTTAAATGCAGCTTCTTCCGGGTAGGGTGAATGGTAAGTCCGAATAGCTTCTGCGAGCGAAGTTCTGTGAACCATTTTATGACGGGTTAGGAATAGCGGTGCGGGATGTTGCAGGGACGCATGGCATCCCTGCAATATCCTGCGCGCCTTACTGGATCACGATGGTGACCTTGTTGATCCTTTTCGCTTCCAGTTCCGCGGTGCGCTCGCCACCTCCGGCATTATCTTTGTCTTCCGTGCGCGCGATCACGTAATACGCGACCGGTTTCAGATTCTTGAATTTGGCGATGCCGTATTTATCGGTTGTAATTTCCGCAGCCACATTTTGTTCTTTCAGGTAATCATCTTCTGTTTCGAACAGCTGGACTGTCGCGCCTTCAACAATATTACCGAGGTCATCGCGAACGGTAATGTGAAGTGTGGTTTTGATCAATTGGAATCCGGACAGGAGGATCGCCACCGAAATGACGGCAAGAATTCGGGATGTGGGGTTCATATGTTAAATGTTAGATGCGGCAAAGTTAGAGAATATTTGAGGACAAAGCGGCGCTTTTCGCCGCCATTGATCCCCCGTTTCAGTTGGTTAGCATAAAAAAAGTGGAGATACGGTTTGTCACGTCTTATTCCCGACGTCAACGCAACAGCACCACGCCGCCGCGTTTTTCCTGGATGCCCTCCTCGGGACGGTAGGAACTGCGGTATCTGACAACGTAGGTATAGGTGCCCGTGGGCAGCGGTTGTCCCACGCTGTTGTTGTATCCGCCGTTCCAGCGGAAGTCGCGTTCGGTTGTATGGTATACCATTTCACCCCAGCGGTTGAAGACAAATACTTCAAAGCCTTCATCGTCGATAAAGAAAGTGAACAGCCTGAAGTTCTGGTTTGTGAATTCTCCGTTGTCCTGAACATTGCTGGAAGGCCTGAAGGCATTCGGCCCGGTAATCCGCGGCGAACAATCTTCAATGAGCAGCGTCTCGTCGGAGCTCGGGCACCCGTAAATATTGATCAGATCAACAGAATAGGTTCCCGCCTCCGAGGCGGTATAGGTCTGGGAAGTTTCCCCCAGGTCAAGCCCATCCCTGTACCAGTTATAACTGGTGAACGCTGCCCCGGGATCGAGAATAACTTCTTTTGTCAGCGGGTCAGGATTTGCGGCATCGGGGCAGATTATTCCCGAGCGCGGTAAGCTGCCTTCCGTAACAGGGGAGGGGACGACGTTAAAGTTTTGTGTCACCGAACATGCCCCGCTGACACTCCTGACAGTCACATCGTATAAACCACCACGTGTTTCTTCCAGCGTCGCCGAAGTCTGGCCTGCGAGCACCGTGCCGTCGAGGGCCCATTCATACGTCACATTCGTCTGATTCGGTGTGGCAGTAAGCGTAAAGGGCTGACCTTCACAGGGTGGCGTTGCCGCGAGGGTAAAGGTAAGGTCACCCGATACATTCACGGCCTTTTCAGAAGAGGGAAAAACACAACCCGAAACAGTGTTCACGACCTCCACGCGGTACATCGCGCCATTGTCAGCGAGGCCTGCCATGATCTGCTGTCCGCCCGGGATGAGGACGCTGTTCCGGTACCAACGGTAGGTATACGGGCCGGCGGGGCTGGCCTCGAGCATGACCTGGTCTGAACATTCATCGGATTGCGTGAAGTCCGGTGTGACGGTATTGTTCACATTGACTGTGATGGAAGTATCCCGTGCACAGAATCCAGCCTGTGTAACGGTAAGATCAAACCTGTTGTTGCCTTGCGGCAGCCCAGCCACGGAAATCGATGAGGCAGTGGCATTATCGATTGTGCCGGGACCCGTCCACAGCCAGGTGTCGCCGCCCGTGGCCGTAATGGTGATGGGTTCTGCACATGCATTCGCAGCGAGTGTCACCGGGACAGCAGGTGACTGGTTAACATTTACGGGTGCGCTCGAGGCAACGCAACCATCGTCCGTTGTTACTTCTACTACATATTGTTGGTTATTGCTCGGCAGACCTGCCGGATCCGTTGTGAAGGACATGGCAGCAGGTTCACTGCCGCTCTGAACCAATGCACCGCTTCTGTTGTCAATGACGCGGTAGGCTACCGGAAAAGTCAGCGGCCCCGGCGTAGCATTGAGAGTAACCTGAAGCATGATCGGGTCGCAGGTATTGACTTGCGTTACAGGGTTTACCGTCAAAGCATCACTATTGATACTGGTGGTCGTGATTGCTGCACACCCGGATACCTGGTCTGTAACGGTGACCGCATACGTCCCGCCTGCGAGGTTCGCCGCGGTGCTTATGGACGCGCCCGCGGCCTGATCCGTTCCTGCCGGGACAGCTGTTGGACCACTGATAAAATATGAAAACAAACTTCCCGCCGGCGTGACAAAATTCAATGTAATCTGCCCCGTGGTTGCATTGCACGCAATCGGGCTGTTGTTGGTCGCATTGAACGTCGGGGATTCATTGATCGTGTAGGTGATGGAGTCACGCACGAAACAACTGGTCACCGGATCGGTTACTTCCACTTTGTATTCAAAAAGACCGAACGCTGATGTGTTCACGGTCTGCATTTGCGCTGTACCGGAAGGCGCGCCATTTAATTCCCACGCATAGGTGGCTCCCGGATTCTGCGCATCCAAAGGGGCGACTCCGGTGTTCTGGCATATCGTTGTATTGGGGCCAAGCTCCACCTGCGGGCGATTGTCAGCGGCGAGGAAATTACCATCGGTAGAACAGCCAAGCGAATCGGTTACCGTCACAGTATACATCGCCTGCTGATTTACCCTGATTGTTTCTGTGCTATCACCTGTTGACCAAACGTAGCTGAAGTCTGGCAGGTCCTGCGGATTAGCGTCGAGGACGGCGTCTCCTGTACAGAGTACTACCGCCATGGAAGGGTCGGGCGGAACATCATTGATGACTACCTGTTGTGTAAACGTTCCAACAGGCGTTTCACATTTGTTGCGTATGGTCAGGACGACCTGATACGTGCCCGGCGCCGCATAGAGGTGTGCGATCTGCGCGCCGCTGTCAATCGCGGTTTGGCCATCACCGAAGACCCAGTCGAACTTGTCAATCGCAGGATCTTTTCCTACCGCGCTGAACTGCGTGGAATCGCCAAGACAAAGCCCGGTAAAGCTGAAGTTCGGTGTTGAGGTCGGATTGGCAATCGTCTGGATAAAGTTCGGCAAACCCAGGGTGCTGGTGGTTCCGCCGAAAAGCGCAAAAGGCTGCAGCGCACTGATCGGTGACAACTGCGTGGTGTCTTCCTGGGCGGCAAACATGCCGATGGTAGGGCTGCCGTTGATGGCGACATACAACTGCCCGTCGGGTCCGATCTGAATGGCACCCAGCTCGCCACTCTGGGCTACAGATTGCTTCAGGTAAGGGTTGCCCAGGGAATCGAACGCAAATTCAAACATCGTTGAGTTTGCATCCTTGAGTGTCGCGAATAATTTATTTCCTGCAGGGGAGATCTCTACACCGTATACCTGCCCCGTTGTGCTGCCAAGGTCAGCAGTCCGGAAATTTGTTACTGCTCCGGTTGAATCGATGAAGTCGAAAACTTCAACGACGTTGGAAACTCCCGGCGTTGAAAGGGCAACAGCGATCCGGTTTTGTGCGCCGAGCTTCATGTATCCCTGACCGTTCTCAGCGGTTGTAATATTGTGATCCGATCCGATGGATGAGATCACGGGGTTGCTGATGCCTGAGGCGGAGATCCTGTACGCACGGAACGAATTGTTTCCGTATTCATGGGCGATGAGCCAGTTTGCATTTCCGGTGATGCGTTCCGTGCTGTTGGCGAAAAGAAGCTGGTTATATTCTGCCAGACCGCCCACGCCATTGTTCAGTTTAAGATCATATAATGAATAGCGCAATTCGAATGTGCCGGTACCGTAGATCTCCTTTGTCGTAAAAATGTAGTACAGTGTTTCATCGCCGGGCACGGGTATGATGAGGGCTGATTGCGTGGCCGTGTTATCGCCACCGATGCCGCCTGTCGGCGTAATGTCCGTACCTAACTTGTCGTAGATGTGGTATCCATCGGTGGAGAATATAACCTGACCGTTGCGGTCGCTGATCACAGAGGTTCCTTCGGGCGTATTGAGCGGCCCGCTGATTCCGATGGCAGGGTTATCCGGCAACGGGTTAAAGTCTATTCCGGCATTCTGTCCGAAGTACCATATGTTCGCGCGCTGGTCGAGCGAATCATATTCCTTGATATTTACACCGGCATAAGCGGAACATCCGGCCATCGTGCCCACTACGTAATAATATCCGGCAGAATCGGGCCTCAGTGTCTCTGTTGTCTGGCCGGGGAGCAATCCGCCGGGCCCGAACCATTGGTATTGCGGTGTTCCGCCCTGCGCCTGCACGGAAACCTCAAAGTCATCACTCGTATCTGCAGGGCATCCACCCTGACCATTGTTAACAGGGAGTTCACATGCGCAGGCAGTGGTATCCTGCACGAGTGTAAGCTGAAGATCGAATTGTGTGATGTTGACCGGGTGGGAAGCGCGCGCTGTATCGCCATTGAGAAAAGCGATCACGTCGACCTGGAAAGTTCCTCCCTGGTCGTAGGTATGTACAGGGCTCCATCCATTTCCGAATTGTCCGTCACCGAAACTCCAGATCAGGCTGTCAGCCGCAGGAACCACGGTGGGGTAAAATGAAACCGGCGTGTTCGAGCAATTTCCTTCCGAGATGAAATCGACGGTAAATTCGATGCTGTCCTTTGGCGCAAAGGATGGGAACTGCATGCCATTGAAATTCGTGGTGGCGGCGAACGCGCTGGGATCGTATATCACTTCGCTGGCAACGGTATCCGTGTTCGACAATTTCCCCACGAGAAAAGGTCCGCCGCTGGCGCTCTGGTACAAATGGTAGATCGAACTGTCGGGTGCCATCTGCAGTCCGTAGCTTTGATAAACCGTATTGGGCTGGGGAAGAACGGAGGCAAGCGTCGTGCCGGGGTTCAACAGGTCAAACTGAAGGACATCTCCCAGTGAAGTTCCCTCATCATACCTTGAAATATACAGGTACTGGCCGTTGTTGCTCCATTCCGTGTCGTATATGGCGACGTTGGTAGTGGTGTTGACAGCGGTGTTTAAAAGTCGCTGAACGTAGTTCAGGGATCCGGTTGCGGGATCGAAATCCAGGATCTCGACGTCGCGGTTTCCCTCCCTCGGGGAGACGGCAATGCGACCGGAGGCGGGATGGAAAGAAAAGTTTGCAGCATCTTCGATCAATCCGAGTGTGAGGCTTGTGGTGGAGGCAGGTCCGCCCGCGGCGTTAAACAGCGTAACGGAATAGCTGGGTGTTCCGTATTGATGTGTGATGAGCCAGAAATCCCTTTTGTTCTCATGCTGTACGACGAGCATGGCTTCCGATCTGCCGGGAATGATATCCTGATCCCGCGTTGTTACATCGCCCGTGGCCGGGGTGGGGAAAGTGGCATTGCCAAAGGCGGCCATGTTTACAATGCTATAGGAAACAGTTCCGCCGGGTTCCCGGGCAATAACATAGTATTCCGTTGCCGATCCCGGGACCTTGGCGATGACAACGGCCTGGTTACTTGCCGGGTCACCGGGCAAACCGCTGCCATTTGGCATCACCGTGTGGGTGACGTCATAGACATTCACTCCATCGGTGTAGAACAAAAGATTCCCGTTGATCGGATCTGTGGCCACGGCACTCCCGCCCACGCCAAATGGATTTGCCTTGTTGGTGATCAATGCCGCGGAATTGGTTGACCGGCCAAAACGGATGCCGAGGTTTGAATTCCCGAAATACCAGTTGTGGCCGGAAAAATTCTGCGCATGCAACGCTTCCGCCGTGAGGAGAAATAACAGCAGGGAGTACGTAAAATACCGGATCACGAGTGGTAAGGGTTTACGCGTTGCTATGCTCATCACATTTGACAATAAATTCATACTTTAAAACGCCCAAGTTCATCTAAAGTATACAATTTGCCTAAAAAATCACGTTAATAATCAGGATTAACCGGCCAATGGTCGGCGGACTTTCAAAAAGACGTTGAAGCCGCGGAATAGTATTTTAATAATTTCAGATATCCCTTATTTTGCCTTGATTTACAGACCTTAATTACTCTATTCATGTACATCGCGTTTAGTCGACAGTCCACGGTCCACGGTCCACGATTGATGGCGCTCAGTCCACGGTCCACGGTCCACGGTCCACAGTTTAACAGGCGATCTGCAGTGGTCTGTATCGGCGTTTGCCTTTTACTTTTCTTTGCGGATATC
>JBARAD010000290.1:0-10459 GCA_049791675.1 Chryseosolibacter sp. | reverse complement strand
CGTTGAGCCAAACATGTGCATACGGTTTGAGACACCGTCCAGCATGAGTCCTTTCATATTGCCGCGGGCGCCGGCAATATCCGTTCCACGAGTCAAGGGAGACAAGGCAGCGAAGTCCTGATAATTTCTGGAAGCAGTCGGAAGTTTTTGCATGGTCTCGTTGTCCACACGCGTGGCAGCGCCAATGCGGTCCCGAGCTGATTTATAAGTGAATCCTGACACAACGATCTCATCCAGTTCGGTGGCCTGATCTGACAGGCGAATATCAGGAATCACAATGTGATCCCTCATATCCAATTGATAGCCCTTAACGATCTTGTCCGCATATCCGACGAACGTTATCCTGATTGTATAAGGTCCGCCCAGGGGCAGGTCATTCAGCTCGAAGTTTCCGTTGACATCACTTGTTGTACCCGTTTGAAAACCAGTCGATTCGTTTTTCACTAAAATGGTTGCGCCGGGAATGACTTCACCATGTTCATCAAGGGTCTTTCCGGAAAATCTTCCGAGCGCATTTTGTGCGACGATCTGCGGCGCGGCACACGCCAGCAACATTAACAGCAGTAGTAGTTTTTTCATAGTCGTTTGCATTAGAGGTCGTAAGTCAAATCTTACTCCGCCGCAAAAGACTATCATTGAGATTAGTCTATAATTATTGGAGCATTATGTCCGTATGAATTGATTGTTGTTATATGAAGGCAATGTTAACTGGTATTTTTTATCTGAATCTTTGCAGGGGAATGGTCCATAGAGACAAGGCAGGCCTTGTCTCTACGAATTGTACGATTTAGAAATTGTCATTAATTTGGGAAACCCTTCAGATTCGGGCACGGCTATTCTGCGGCATGCGCTGCCCATGGTATCGTTCATAATGAACCCATGGATAAATACAAAAACAGATACCGTATCGCACCTGCACGTGCACAATGGTGGGATTACGGTTGGGATGCCGCCTATTTTATCACGATCTGCATCCGTAACCGGGAATGTCTTTTCGGCGAGGTTCGCGACAAAAAAATGATCCTGTCTGATCTTGGTAAAATTGCTGATACATCCTGGAATGATATTCCAAATCACGCAAAGAACATCACGTTAGGACCTTCTGTCACGATGCCGAATCACGTTCACGGAATCTGCATTCTCACAGGGAATCAGGTGCCGTTTAAATTCGTAGAGACAAGGCATGCCTTGTCTCTACGAATTGACACCGGCGATCCACCTATAACGGTTGGTCAAATGCGATCCCGTAACCCGGGATAAAACAACCTGTCAACCATTATTGGGGGATACAAATCCGCCGTATCCAAAGAGGCACATCGCGCAGGATTTGATTTTCAATGGCAATCACGTTTTCATGACCACATCATTCGTGATTCGGATGAATACAAACGAATTGTCAGATATATTCTAAACAATCCTGCAAACTGGAAAGACGATAAATTTTATCCAGCATAGGTTAGGGCGTTACACCCCGCTCCATCACCCAAATATCTCCCGAGAAACTATCCTTATGTCCGGTGTGCTTTCCGCCGTAGAGCCATAGTTTGTCCTTGAACACGACGCTGTTATTTCCGGCGCGGGCGGTCCATGGTGCGGCCTCTGTTTGTAGGCGCCAATCAAGACCGTCAATAGAGAACCATACATCATGGTGCGCGTTACGTGGATTACCGGCCCGGCCGCCGAAGACCCAGAGCAGGTTATCGTAGACGATGACACCATAGTCGTAGCGTCCTTTCCAGGGAACATCGCTTTTCATTTGCTTCCAGTTCCTGCCATCCTCGCTGCGCCATATATCAGAATGTCCCTGGCCTCCCACAAGCCACAGCGCATTTTTAAAAACGGCGACCCTCGGATTACCGCGCATCTGCCATGGGGCGTTTCCTGATACGCTATTCCAGTGTATGCCATCGACAGAGGACCAGATGTCGTTTACATATGCATTGGGAGCCCTGTCTTTGTCGACACTTACCTCGCCGCCGAACAACCACAACATATCCTTAAAGACAACGAGCGAGTGCCCTTTTCGCGGAGACCATTGGGCGTGGTCCAGTGTGCGTGTCCATGCTTTTCCATCGGCGGAAGACCAAACCTCATTTAAGAAAGTGTTGGTCGCATAATCCATCCCGCCCGTTACCCAAAGTTTGTCTTTGAAGAAAACCTGCGCCATCGAAATTCTTTCACCCCAATCGTGCTTGTCATAGTCCTGCCACTTGATGCCATCTTCGGACGACCATGCTTTCTTTTGTCCGATCATCCAGAGTTCGTCGTTGAATGCATGCACGGGCGCGATGGCACTCGGATAGGTGCCGGGTTTCCATTCATGCTGATGCGTGCCCGAACCCGGGGGCGCCACCTGCGTCCATCTGAATTCCGGTGACACCGGCATAATGATCGCCTTGTTAATCGCAACGTTGTCGCGGTCACGCGACGCGGACAAAACGATAATCGCCACCGCGGCGATAATTCCGATAATGATGAATAGTGTTCTCATATGTTGATTGTTAATGATCATTAATCTGTCGATGTATTAAAGGTCACATCCATGTGTCCAGTTCGTGCGCTTTCAACCTCATTTCTTCAAGGGCAACCTCCGCTCAGTTCGACGCGCAGACTTTTTGTTCGGTTTTCCTGGCTACCTAACGTCCTCGTACCCAAAAAAACTTTGTAACTGGTGACCCCCGCTACTCAGTATCCCGGCACATTCTGTCCGAGGATGATGTCGCGCTCGGCGAGCAATATTCCGTCCTTGCCGGTTCTCGTTTTCATAATTCCTTTTCCACCACGACCCTGCTGACTGCCGCGGATCCCGGCTGTCAGGTACGGATCACCATCAAAGAGAAATTCGTCAATCCAGTACCCCTCAATTCCTGGTTCTTTAATGACGGGATGGATGTGCGCGGGGTTGCCTCCACCCGGATAAGCTCCCGGCTTCAGTGTGTAAAACTTGTATCTGCCATCAGCGTTGGTTTTGATCCATCCGCGGATGTATCCATGACGCGCAGCCCACCCCTGCTCATCTCCTTTTCGCGGATATTCTCCAGTCTGATCCGTGTGGTAGATATACAGGATCACGTCCTTTGCGGGAGTCTTTCCGTCGCGCTTGTAAATGGTACCACTAACCATCAGCTTTGGCCCTTCGTCGTGAAAATCGGGAAGGGTATCAACCCACGCGAGATTCTTCTCTCCATATTCCAATACCGCTTCGCAATCTCCGCACCTTCCGCCGACAGCTCTTTCAGATGACGGCGCGGAACCATTTTCAGGATTTTGACTGCAGGCTGACAAGAACGTCAGCAACATCAGCGGAAGCATAACAATTCTTTTCATAATCGTGTTGTATGGGTGCAAGGGAACTACTTCACATAAACATACGGGTTACCGGATTGAAAGATATTTTTATATGACCTACTGCCGGAGATTCTTGACGAGGTGCAACGTTGGCGTTTAAGCTGAAGACACATGCCGCCATGTTTGGTGCATTGACATTCTGAAAAGAGCGTGTCGGAAGTAGCAGTGTACCACGATTAATGCACAACAGCAGACGTCATACGCATGACACGACTGATTGTCCTGGGAATGTTAAGGGCACGCCCAACTCCGGAAGCTCTATTGGTTGTGCATCAAAGACAACCTGCAGGTTCCAAATAATGGAATAAGGTTGACGGGGGAGAATCGTTTTCTACTAAAGGAATAAGGTTGATGCGTGCGTCGAATCAAAAAGCGCGCAACACTGTTAGCCGCCGATTGCTAAATCAAAATCCTGCCGTCATCTGACGTATGGCATGTTTATCTTGACGAAATGCAATTGAAGATGCGGTAACTCGGCCTTAAAATCCGTAAATTCAATGGATGGACCGCTTCTGGAAATACAAACTCGACCACGTCATCTTCTGGACTGCTACTGTTGGCTTCCATATGTTTACACAGGCGGACATGATCAGTGAGGCGGGGTTTGATCAGTTCGTACTTGAGATCATCATCCGGAACGGATTACTGGCGATGTTGATCTATTTCAACCTCCTCGTCGTTATTCCGCGGTTCGCGCAGCAAAAGAACCTGATCACAAACTCTATACTTGTCTTTCTTTCGTTAGGATGTTACGCCTTGCTGAAAAATGCACATGACGTATACCTGAATGGGTATGTGCTCGGCGAGGAGAGCCGGCAGCATTACTTTTACAGTACGTATTATAATTTTTCCATCGCGCTCTTCTATTTTGCTTTCAGCGTGGCGCTTCACCTGAGCAAGGAATGGTATTTCCAGCAGGAACTCATCCGGAAGATGGAATTCGAAAAACTGAACGCGGAACTTGAATACCTGAAGGCGCAGATCAATCCTCATTTTGTCTTTAACTCGATCAACACGATATACTTTCAGATCGACAAACATAACGTCGCGGCAAGGGAAGCGCTGTCGGCCTTCTCGGAAATCCTGAGATATCAGCTCTACGAATGCAATGACAAACAGATCGTTATTGAAAAGGAAATTAATTATCTGAAGAACTACGTGGAACTTCAGCGCATGAGGAAGGATAAGAACTACGACATCTCCTTCGATGAAAAAGACGCGCTCAAAGGATTCACGATCGCGCCCTTATTATTGATACCGTTTGTTGAAAATGCTTTTAAGCATGTATCGCACCATCAGGGCAAGAACGAGATCAGGATACAGATCAGCCGTCACGAGAACCAATTTAACCTTTCAGTATTCAACACCAAAGAGCGCAACGGAACGATCAACGAGCATGCAGGCATCGGGCTGAAGAATGTGAAGCGCAGGCTTGAACTACTTTACAAGGATCAGCATCAGCTCGAAGTTCATAACAGTCCGGAAAGCTTTGAAGTTAATCTTGCGTTGAAAATAAAGCCATGAAACTTAACTGTCTCATTGTCGATGACGAGCCACTGGCACGCAAAGGCCTCCGGGAGTATGTTCAGGAAATTGATTTTCTGAACTGTGTGGCGACGTGTGAAGATGCGGTGAAAGCAGCTACTTATTTAAAAGAGCAGAAAGTTGACCTGATCTACCTGGATATTCACATGCCCAAAGTCTCAGGAATTGATTTCCTTAAAACGCTGAGCAAGCCTCCGCTCACGATACTGACAACGGCTTTTACAAATTATGCACTGGAAGGATATGCGCTCGACGTGGTTGACTATCTTGTGAAGCCAATCACGTTTGAGCGGTTCCTGAAAGCATCGCAGAAAGCGCTTGACTATGTCCATCTGAAAGTGCGTGCCGAAACCAGAAGCGACATCCAGGAGGATTATTTCTTCGTTCGTTGTGACAGCAAGTTTGAGAAGGTCTTATTTCGTGATGTGTCCTATATCGAAGGGCTGCAGAATTACGCCATGATCCACATTCCGGGACGCAAGCTGATCACCTATATCACCCTGACGAGCCTCGAAAGCCAGCTGCCGAAGGAGCAGTTCCTGAAGGTCCATAAATCCTACCTTGTATCCATCCCGCATATAAAAGCGATCGAAGGAAATGAAATTATTGTAGAGAACGCCCGTATTCCCATTAGCCGGAATTTGCGCGACGAGGTTATTCACCAGATCATGGGCAACCGCCTTTTTAAAAGATAGGCATCCATCAGTCATTAGCCATCACATCAGTCATTAGTCATTAGTCATTAGTCATTAGTAATACGGGGTTCGGTCGTTAGTGGGGTGTGTTTTGTAGAGATCCCTTCGAATTGAGATTTAGGAATTGGGAATTGGGAATTAGGAATTGGGAATAGACAGCAAAGGAAGAAAACTTCATCATTGGGCTTTACGTTAGTCCAGAATGAGGGAGACTGGCATTTAAATTGCGGATTTCTGTTAATCAATCCTTCCTTTTATGAAAACACGCTACGCATTGATCATCGTCTGCCTGCTTTCGTCCTGTCTTCAGGAGGAGCTCGACCCGGAGAATTATGAATTCCGCGGAAGCTGGGATTCGGACAAGTACGCGATGCAGATCTTCAGCAACGGCTCGGGTTACGTTGACATCAGGAACCGGGGCCGATGTGAAGGCAATGTCTGGATCAAAGGAGATAAAATGACATTTATGAGCGAGAACGACGATGATGAAGTTGGCTATAAACGGTTCACCATCGATCAACGCCCGATTACTGATAGCCAGGGGGTCACGTATATGATACTCGATGGATACAGGCTGGTGAAGCAATAGCTCGGGTGGTCCACGGACCACGGACCACAGCAGATGCGAGAAACTTTGGTGATATGTGCATAGTTTTAATATTCAGGTACGCACAGAGCCAATAACCAATAACCAACAACCAATAACCAATAACTCACTCTCCTGCTTCTGCTGGGGGCAATCCCTTCAGGTGGATGTCAACGAATTTCAGGATCTCCTGCGATGTTTTGATGTTGTTTTCTTTCTTGAGGAAGCCATGGCCCTCGTCGGGGAACACGACGTATTCGACAGGGATGTTGTTGGCTTTGGCTGCCGCTACGATCTCATCGGATTCGACCTGGAGCACGCGCGGATCGTTGCTGCCCTGAAGGACGATGAAGGGCTTCGTTATTCTCTTGGCATGAAACAAAGGGGACTTGTTATACAACATCACGGAATCCTTCGCCGGATCGCCGAGTTCGGCATACAACGCGTCGCGGAATGAAGTCCACCAGGGAGGTATGCTCTTCAGTGTACGGATCCAGTTGGTAACACCGAAGATGTTTACGCCGACCTCAAATTCCTCGGGCGCGAACGCAAGGGCAGCCATGACCATGTAGCCGCCATAACTTCCGCCCGCAATGCCGATCTTGTCCGTATCAATCCACGGTAGTGCGGCGAGATATTTTTTTGATTCGATACAGTCCTTCAGATCCGCATCACCATGTCTGCGATCATCCGCGGCGAAGAATGTTTTCCCGTAACCGGAGCTGCCACGGTTGTTCACGGCGAGTATCGCATAGCCATGGTTCACAAGATGCTGGATGATCGGTGAGTAATTCAGGCGCGTCTGACCACCAGGCCCACCGTGAATCCACAGCAACGCCGGAACCTTTTCGTCCTTCTTCAGCCCTTTCGGTTTATACAGCAACGCGGGGATCTCCATGCCGTCAAAAGACTTGTAACGGATCACTTCGCCGGCCACGAGGTCATTCAGATCAATCTCTTTGGACATCGTGTTCGTCAGCTGTGTTACTTCTTTTGTCTCGAAGTTGTACAGAAACAGGTTCGCCGGCGATTTTGAATCCGATACAAAAAACGACATCAGCTTTTCGCTGTCGGAGATGGTTACGCTTGTGATATCGCCGGCAGGCAATCCTGCGATCTCGAGCGGTTTGCCGCCATTGCTTTCATCATAGATCTTTATCTCTGTGCGGGCGTCCTGGTTGATGGCCACAACCCGGTATTTTCCGGTGCGCGACTGATACGAGTACATGATGTCCCATGGCGCCTCTTCTTCCTTTGCTTTGCCGCCGGAGGCGATGTCATAGCTGGCGAGGTACATAAACTCGCTTCCCTCATCTGTGAGGTAGAAGAGCTTTTTTCCGTCGAGGCTGAAGAACTGTGGTGCGTACTGAACGTTTCCCTGGTGCTGGGAGAGATGCTTGAGCTTTCCCGTCTGGGTGTCGAGCAGGTACATGTCGGAGTTGTTGGTGGTGATCGTCTTAGACAATGCTATGTAGCGGTCATCTTTGGAAATGGCAGCCGGATCGAGTCCTTCATTATTCTGATATACGATACTGGAAGGATAAAGATTTTCTTCTTCCTGATCGGCATCGATCTGGATGCGCATGAGATCAAAGAAGCGCTTGTCCCTGCTGTTGGAGATATAATACAATTTCTTTTTGTCGTAGCTCCATCCCGCAAAGGACGCCTTCGCGGTAGAGTCCGGGATGAGATCCTGCACGGACCCATTGTTATTTCGCACATACAGGTGATTGATTTCGTTGCCCCCCTTGTCGCTCGTGTAAATCAACCGGTCACCGGAGGGGAAATAAGATTGCGCAAATACTGCGTCGCCGGTGGAATGAGTTAATTGTTTTTTCGCCTTTGTTTTGAGGTCGATCTCGAATGCGTTGAAGATTCCGGTCTCTTTGGTATTGAGCAGGATCTTGCTCTCATCAGGCGAAAATGCACCACCGGCGATCTGGACGATATCCATGAACTGGGCGATGGTGTAACGTCTGGGGGCCATATCCTCCGTTATGACGGTACTGCAACCTGCAATAAATACCACCGTCAGGAGGAGGGATGTGGGGAAGGATAGTTTTTTCATGGGGTGATGTTTTGATGAAGATACGAAATCGAGGTTGAAGATTCAAAGTTGAACATCGCTACGTGAATGGTCAGTGCTCAGTGGTGAGGACAAGTGCGGCTGATGAAGGGGCATTTCATAGTTGGGGTTAACATGAATCGCCGCGCCCGCCGAAGCTTGCGCGGGCCGCGTGCCGGAGCGAAGGAGGGTGAATGGAAGCCAATCGTCGTTGATCAGTGAACATCTGTTGTAGAGACAAGGCATGCCTTGTCTCTGCAATTTCAATTTCCTGATTATCGTCTTTTGACAATCTTCTTCGACACCAAAGAACCATCATGATGCATGTGCAGGTAGTATATGCCGGGAGCCCAGTCCGTGCCCAACATATGTTCCTCGTTGAAAAGTAACTGTGAGGCCGCTCTCAAAGTATTGCCATACTGATCCATAACCCTGACATCAAAAGCGCCGCCCTCCGCCCCCTCAATCTTCAACTGGAAGTCGGTGGTAAAAGGATTCGGATAAGTGTTGATGGATCTTTCAGTGAAACTTCTCTCCTCAGTTTTACGCGACACTATGCTGGATGAATTAATATCCTCACAAGGAGCTCCGGCCGGAGCATCAAGAAGGAACAGTTCACTGCCCACCTCGGGTGTTGCTGCCGAAACAAAGATCTTGTCACCTGACAATGTCAAATCCGCTGTCGAAGCACCCTCGAGAATAACATATGTTCCGCAAGCCGTTCCATCAGTGCGCCACAACTGCGAGGTGACTGGAAAATTCCCGGACAAGTGTGCGCTCATATACAGCACGCCATCCTTCAGCACGTTATCGTCGAGGGAAGTGAGACGCTGAAGACCGGGAAGATCCGAAAGTTTGTTCGAGCCGTTGCCCGTATCGTCGATCTTCCACAGCTCAAATGTTCCGTAAAAATCCTGCTGAAGCAGAACGATGATGTCTTCGTCAACTGCGGACAAGATGTTGACGCCGTTGATAACAGGGTTGTCGTAAATACCGTCGATAATCGCCACTTTAACGGTACCGGCATCGGTACCATCTGTCTTCCAGATGGCCCGCGTGTAATATCCAGTTGTCTGATCAAACGCATCAAGCGACGCAAAGTACAGCATGCCATTTAATGCAGTGAGTTCGGTGATATCATTGTCGAACTGATCGTTTACACGCACGTCTTTGACCATCACGGTGCCGTCTGCAGTACCATCTGTCTTGTACAATTCGTAATCGTATCCGTTATAACCAATAAAGTAAAGCGTATTACCCACAACCGTCAATTCTTCGGGTGCAGTCGGCTCCGCCGGGTTGGTGTTCAGTCTTTTGACAATCACCGTTCCTGCTTCAGTGCCATCGCTCTTCCAGAGTTCTGGACCCACCTCGTTTGGCGCGCCGGCAAAGAACAGTGTTCCGTTCATATTGGTTAATTCAGTGAGCGCAAATCCGATAGTATTGATCAATTTAACCCGATGCGTACTCTCCAGCGTACCTGTCGTCAGCCAGATTTCAGTATCGTAATTCAAGCGTTCGACATAGAAAAATAGTGTACCGTTCACGTCGGTCAGTTCAAAGGCGAAGTCATGATTGCCGGGGTTAATGTTGCTGACCTGTGCGGATTCTCCGCTGATGAGATCGATTTTCCACAACTTGAAGAAGGTCTCGTTGGTAGCCCAGCAGTACAAGTTATTTCCCGATATGGTCAGATCACGAATCGGTCGCGCGAACCGCTTCATCAGCGTGGTCCCCTGTGCGGTCCCGTCACTTTTCCACAACCCATGCGATGTTCCATCGAAAGCACCGAAGTAAACTATTCCGTCAGCATCCGTGATCATGACAGGATCACTTCCTTCAGTGGCAGTGCCTACCCCATTGATCGCAAAATGATTTTCGCCATCAGTTCTCCACAGTCGGCCTTTGCTTACATAGTAAAGGAATTTATCTGCAACGGTCAACTGCGCGGTACTGCTGAGCCGCTTGCCGACTATCGGGAGGAAAAGTTCTTCACCCTCAGGGGTCCCGTCCGTGCGATAAATATGAACGCCAGTGCTCGTTTGTCCTGTAAAGTACACGTATCCATCGAACGGCGTTATGAACGGATCAATCAACGTGAAGTCAAGTTGCAGGGACGCGGTGAGACTCCTGGTGCCTTGTTCCGTACCATCGCTCACCCATAAATTGTTTGCAACGTACCCTTCGGGAATTGGAGCTACAGCAAGAAAGTACAATTTA
>JBARAD010000289.1:0-2929 GCA_049791675.1 Chryseosolibacter sp. | reverse complement strand
GCCTACAACCGGGCTTGATCCCGAAGAACGCATTCGCTTCAGGAACATCCTCTCTGATCTAAGCCAGAAGGACGTCACGATCATCCTCTCCACTCATATTGTCGGAGACATCAGCAGTACTTGTCACAATATGGCGATGCTGAATAAGGGTGAGGTCGCCTTCAAAGGATCGCCGGAGGCCATGATTGATCAGGTGCGCGGGCATGTATGGCAGGTGAGGTTGGATGATGCTGAATTCGATGCTCTTAAGCGGAAGTATTCAGTGGTATCCACCATACCGTCAAACGGGCAATGGGATGTGCAACTCATCGCCAACGATCAGCCTCATGCCGAAGCGCGGGTGGCTAACCCGAACCTGGAACATGCCTACGTGTACTTTATGGAAAATCAATTAGGTGTGTCGCTCATATGATCTCCATTCGCAATATTCTGAGCATTTCATCCTACGAAGCAAAGGTTCTTTGGAGGAACTGGTTTTTCAGGATCGTTGCGCTGCTCGCTGTGGGCTTTATCACCATCTTCAATCTGGCAGTATTTTCAGAACTGAGCACGGCAAAATGGAGTGTACTTGCCAACAGTTGGATTCTTCCCTACGCCAGCTTGATCATGATCAGTATACCGCAAGTTGCCGCCGTGATATTCCTGGCTACCGGGATGATCATCAAAGACAAGAAGCTTGACACCAATGAAGTATTCTTTGTAAGGCCGATTACGAATCTGGATTACGTTTTTGGAAAGGCGTTGGCATTGGTCGTGCTTTTCCTCTTTTTGAATCTTGTATTGCTTTGCATTCCGCTGATTGTGGGCCTTACGAGCCCGTTTGCGACTTTGAATCCGATAGCCTTCTTAATCTATCCGTTGCTGACGAGTCTTCCCAGCATAGTCTTTACAACGGGGATAGCGTTCCTCCTTGTCACCATCATCCGAAATCAACCGATCACGATTGTGCTGCTCGTCGGCATCACCGGCGTTGAATTCATATACTATTTTGATCGTTTCTCGAACATTCTCGATTTCATGTCCTTTCGCCTGTCGATGCTGGCATCTGACATTACTGGCTTCGTCGACATAGAATTCGCGCTGTGGCAACGAGCTTTTTACCTCGTCACTGGAATCGGGTTCCTGTTCCTTACAGCATTTGGTCTAGACCGCTTGTCGAGCCATAAACTTGCCCATAGGGCTACCGGCCTGACCGGCATCGCAGTGCTGGCAATCTCGTCGCTCATCATGGTAAAGCTTTGGGAGATGCGCCAGCAGCCAATTGCCATGCGACAGGAAATGATAGCGACAAACGCGAAATGGGCTACCGTTCCAAACATAGATGTTCTCACTCACGCGATCGATCTTGAGTGGGTTGGTGATGAAATTATCAGCACTTCTGACTTGCTCGTCAGGAATAACACGAATGCGCTGATCGATACCGTTTACTTCACGTTGAACCCGGGCTTGAACGTCGACGAGGTATTGATAAACGGAACAGCCAGGAAAGTAAACCAAAACCTTCACATATTATCAATACGTGAAGGCATCAGCCTCGAGCCCGGGCAGGAATCGCGGGTTCGCATAAAATATCACGGCGACATCGTTGAGTCAATGGCACATCTGGAAGTGGACCAGGAAAGATACGAGTCTGCCAATAACCTCATGATGTTCTCCTTGAGAAAGAAGTACGCATTCCTGGAGGAGGATTATTATCTACTGCTCACCAAAGATGTGTTTTGGTATCCCGACACGGAAGTTGGCTTCAACCGCAAGCAGACAGTCAGAAGAAGCCGCTCCTTTGTCGACTTTCAATTACGCGTCAAAGCTCCTGCCGGCAAGACGCCAGTTTCCCAAGGCGCGCATACGCGACGCGATGGCTACCATCATTTTAATCCGGAGTATCCGCTTCCGCACATTTCACTTGTAATTGGTGACTTTGAGAAAAAGAAAATAACAGTCGCCGGCGTTGAATATTCTGTATTTCATAATCCGGAGAACAATTTCCTTGACCGACATCTGGCCCAACTCGGTGATACGCTAAGTCACCTCATCACCGACGTCGTTCAGGAATATGAAGATGCTCAAGATCTTTCATATCCATTCAAAAGGTTACAATTCGTAGAGGTACCGCTTCAGTTCACCGCATACAATAAGATCTACGAAAGCCACCAGGCCTACTTACAGCCGGAAACCATCTTTTGGCCGGAGGAAGGTGGTGACATCTCGCAGTTTGACTTCAGGCGACAACTCCGGGACATGGACCGTCAGGCCACCCGCGCCAACCAGGTTTTAACTGACAAACAGAAACAGGCCAACGTTTTCAATGATCTGATCCGGAAAGTATTTACAAAACAAAGTGGCTCAAACTGGGTATATGAAGGTCAGGACGTCGATAATCCTGACTACGCGCTCTTCCCCAATTATTATGATTTTAACTCGGGTATTTCCAGCGCGGACTGGCCGTTGCTGAACCGCAGTATAGCGACTTACCTCAGAAATGACAACCAAAGGCAAAATGATTATTCAAGGAATATAGATGGAATCTCTTTTACCGAAGAATGCAACAATCTCATGAGGACATCCTCCATCAGCCAAATCTTAACGGAGGCAGGGTTCAATAAGATCACCAAATCAGTGTCATTGAAAAGTCAGTATCTCTTCGCCTATCTCGGGTACATTTTAGGAGAAAGTAATTTCAAGCCGTTCCTGCACGACTGGGTATATGAGCATCAGCACCAGATCACCAGCTACGAAAATTTCCGGGAGGCGATCATCCTCAAATTCGGGGAGGATGTCGACCCGATCATTCGAAGGGTCTACTCCGAAACTTCTCAGCCGGCATTCGAGGTTGTTGATCTTCAGAAATATGAAGTCATGGATGGTGATAAAAAGCGCTATCAGGTTCTTGTCAACGTCAGAAACTCCGGCGACAGTGATGGTGTACTAG
>JBARAD010000288.1:0-65696 GCA_049791675.1 Chryseosolibacter sp. | reverse complement strand
AACCAGTCCTTTGAAACACCCGATAAACCCAATGCATTTTTTGTAGGGGCCTACAATTTCGAGTTCAGTGATGAGCATCCGGATTATCCCGCGATGGTTCTCGGCAACTACATGCTCGGCGGTGGATTTCTTAATTCGCGGCTGGCTACACGCATCCGGCAAAAAGACGGACTGAGTTACGGCGTAGGCTCGCAGTTCAACGCGGGATCGCTGGATCCCGTGGGTAGCTTCTTCGCTTACGCGATCTATGCGCCTGAGAATGTGGAGAAGCTCGAAGCAGCGTTCCGTGAAGAGATCCGGAAAGTCATCAGCGAAGGATTTACCGCGGAGGAGATCGCAGCCGCGAAATCCGGTTGGTCGCAAGCACGTGTCGTAAGCCGCGCACAGGACGGCGGCCTTGCCGGAACGTTAAACCATTATTTATTTATCGATCGAAACCTCCTCTGGGACGAAGGTGTTGAAAGGAAGGTAATGGACCTCACGCCAGAACAGGTCAATGCAGCCATGAAGAAACACCTGAGCATGGACAAGATCAATATCATCAAGGCGGGGGATTTTACAAAGACGAAGCAGGAGTGAGTGGTGAGCGGTCAGTGGTGAGTGAGGGCGTAGGAAATTGTGCGGATGGTATTTCATCGCATAGTGCTTTCCGTGAATCGTGAGACGTGAATGAGGGCGTGCTGGGTGGGGGTTTTCACAGCTGGGCTTTTTGGGAGTGGGGGCGTAGGTGATCTCGCAGAAGGTATGTTCAAAAAAAAGGCCGGAAGCAGTTCCGGCCTTTATTTATGCGTTCGATTTTCCAAACCGCTTGCGCTCACTTTCATTGAGATAGATCTTTCGCAAGCGAATTGACTTGGGTGTTACTTCAACATACTCATCAGACTGAATATATTCCAGCGCTTCTTCCAGCGAGAATTTAACTGCAGGAGCAATGCGCATTTTTTCATCCGCGCCTGAAGCACGCATGTTGGTAAGCTTTTTCGTTTTGGTAACGTTGATCACAAGGTCGCCGCTGCGGCTGTTCTCGCCGATAACCTGTCCTTCGTAAACGGCTTCACCCGGTTCGATGAAGAATTTTCCGCGATCCTGAAGGTTGTGAAGGCTGTATGCGATGGCTTCGCCCTGTTCCATGACGATCAGCGACCCGTTAATACGTCCGGGGATTTCACCTTTATAGGGCTGATACTCCTTGAAGCGGTGCGTAACGATGGCCTCACCCGCCGTCACGTTCAACAAGTAATTTCTGAGTCCGATAATGCCGCGCGCAGGGATCATGAATTTCAGGATCATGCGATCGCCTTTCGGTTCCATATTCGTCATCTCCCCCTTGCGCTGTGATACCGTTTCGATAGCTTTTCCGGCATCAGCTTCGGGGAGATCAATCGTTAATTCTTCAACAGGTTCCGATTTTAAGCCGTCAATCTCTTTAAAGATCACCTGGGGCTGGCCGATCTGTAATTCGTAGCCTTCGCGACGCATTGTTTCAATCAGCACGGAAAGGTGCAATACACCGCGCCCGTATACCATGAAAGAATCCGCCGATCCTGTATCGCCTACGCGCAACGCGAGGTTTCTTTCCAGTTCCTTCTCCAGCCTTTCCTTGATGTGACGGGAAGTAACGAATTTACCTTCCTTACCATAAAAAGGAGAGTTGTTGATCGTGAACAACATACTCATGGTCGGCTCATCGATGGCGATGGTCTTCATCCCTTCGGGTCTTTCAGCATCGGCAACAGTATCGCCAATCTCGAAATCTTCCAAACCTACCAGCGCACAGATTTCACCGGCCTTTACTTCGTCAACCTTTTGCTTTTCAAACCCCTCAAAGATATACAGGTCTTTCACACGCGATTTCACCAGCGCTTTGGTCTCACGCTTTACAAGCACGATCTGCTGGCCACTGCGAATGGAACCGCGATGCACCCTTCCGATGGCTACCCGTCCGATATAGGAAGAATATTCAAGTGAGGTGATCAGCATCTGCGTAGAGCCTTCCTCCACTTTTGGTGGCGGAATGTGATCGATGATACCCTCCAGCAAAGGAACGATGTCCTCTGTAGGCTTTCTCCAGTCTGAACTCATCCAACCCTGCTTGGCAGAGCCGTAGAAGGTAGGGAAATCAAGCTGATCCTCGGTAGCATCCAGCTGGTACATCAGGTCGAAGACCTGCTCGTGCACTTCGTCGGGAGTACAGTTCTTTTTGTCAACTTTATTAACAACCACAATGGGTTTGAGACCCAGATGCAGCGCTTTTTGCAATACAAAACGCGTCTGTGGCATGGGCCCTTCAAATGCGTCCACCAGCAATAAACAGCCATCCGCCATATTCAACACGCGCTCAACTTCTCCTCCAAAGTCACTGTGGCCAGGAGTATCGATTACATTGATCTTAAAATCCTTGTAACGAACCGACACATTCTTCGCGAGGATAGTGATACCGCGCTCTCTCTCCAGGTCATTGCTGTCCATGATAAGCTCGCCTGGTGTTTCATGTTCTTTAAAGAGCTTACCGGCCATAAGCAACTTGTCAACCAATGTCGTTTTTCCATGGTCAACGTGGGCAATAATGGCAATATTCCTGATCTTCTTAACTTCCATAAATGGTAAAAATCCCTGATTTCAATAATTGAGGCGCAAAGGTACGACTATTTGATGAATTGTTTATGTCCGGCTGGAAAATTGGAAGGGTTGATTGCAAGGGGTCGGAACCGGGCATGGAAATCTTCATACTTAATTTCGGTCGCCAACCCGGCAAAGCAGCTCCGGCAACGACACCGCAACAGACATCTGGCGACGTTTTCACGACTGGAACCTCAGGAACGTTCCCATCGGCAGATCACGGTCGTTCCTGGATTTCAGATATAATTCTCCGGATTCAATATTATTTACGTCAAAATACGTGCGCGCGACGTTCACGCCTACCGTTGACGGCAGCCCTGCCGCGTACATGCTGAGTATCAGAAAACAATCTTTTTTCTCCAGCAACTGGCTTGACAAACTCATCAGTTCATCCAGTTGTTCCTGCAGGGTCCACTTTTCTCCCTCCGGGCCGCGGCCATAAGGCGGCGGATCCATAATGATTCCGTTATAGCGGTTTCCCCGCTTCACTTCCCGCTTGACAAATTTGAAGGCGTCCTCATACACCCACCGGATATCTGAAAGATTGTTGAGCACCATATTCTGTTTAGCCCAGTTCAATCCTGGCCTGGAGGCGTCACAATGCACTACCTCCGCCCCTGCAGTCCGGGCAACGACGGATGCTGCTCCGGTATAGGCAAAAAGATTCAGGACCTTTGGTTTGGAGAGGTTCCATCTTTTGATGGTATCATAAATGAAATTCCAATTGGATCCCTGTTCCGGGAACATCCCTACGTGGCCGAACCCCGTGAGCGCCAGCCTTAGTGTGAGTTGCAGATCATTGTATTGGTAATTCACCTCCCAGCTTTCCGGCATGTCGGATTGCCTGGACCACCCTCCTTTAACATCATCTGTAAAACGGAATTTATCCTTTTGCTCACGCACGAACTTGGCATGCGCCATCTTTTTCCAATCCTGGTCGCTCAGGACTTTCTTCCAGATGGCCTGGGGCTCCGGGCGGATGAGAATGTACTTGCCAAAACGCTCGAGCTTCTCAAAATCGCCGGCATCGATGAGCTCATAATCTTTCCACGACGACGGGTATTGCAGTTTCAGATCCAATGTTCAAAGTTTAAGGTTTTAAAGTTACGAACTTTGAACTTTAAACCTGAAACTTTAAACTTGTCCGTGCATATCACGATCACAAGCACTCAGAATCCGAAAATCAAAAATCTGCTCGCCCTGGAAAAGCCCCGGGAAAGAAAGAAGCAGGGTTTATTTGTAGTCGAAGGTAGAAAAGAGATCGGACTCGCCCTGGAGGCTGGTTATAGTATTTCCAATCTGTTCTTCTGTGATGAGCTCATCTCAAAGGATGAGCTTCGGGCGTTCGGCGCTTTAGACAAGATGACAATCCCTGTATCGCGGGAAGTGTTTGACAAAATTGCCATCCGTGAAAATTCAGGAGGGATACTCGCAGTTGCCGAACAGAAAATACATCATCTCGATTCCATCCGCCTGCGCGCAAACCCATTGGTCCTGGTAATCGAGTCCGTGGAAAAGCCTGGCAACCTCGGCGCAATTCTGCGCACGGCGGACGCCGCAGGTCTGGATGCTGTGATCATTTGTGATCCAAAAACCGATTTCTATAATCCCAATGTTATTCGCTCCAGCGTTGGTTGTGTCTTCACCAACCAGGTTGCCTCGGCAACCTCGGAGGAAACCCTGTTATGGCTCAAGAAAAACAATATTGTCCCTTACAGCACCTACCTGAAAGCTTCCAGACCGTATCACACTGTTGACTATACGAAGCCCTGCGCCATTGTGATGGGAACGGAAGCTACGGGGTTATCGGAAACCTGGACTACCGAGGCGCAGAATCCGATCATTATACCCATGAGCGGGCGGATTGATTCCATGAATGTGTCCACCGCGGCTGCGGTTATCATCTTTGAAGCACGCCGGCAAAGGGGATTTTCTTAAAAAAGAAGCAATCTGTTACACTTTCTCAAATTTATTTAATTTAGGCCAGCCGTTCAGCGTCGACCCATGCAGAATCCTTCATCACCTGAAAAAGAAATCAAGGGAGAAATATCTCTACCTGCTCAGGCGGAAGCATTCAGGTTTCAGGAGTCGGTGTTGAATGCTTCCGGGCTTGCCATCATGTCAACCACGCCGCAAGGCGTGATCACCCGGTTCAACCATGCCGCAGAAAAATTGCTGGGCTACCGCGCCCAGGAGGTTATCGGAAAGAACTGGCTCTTGTTCCATGACCCCGCCGAGCTTCTGAGTCAAACGCGGGAACTTTCCACCATCAGCGGAAAGAAAACGGAGCCGTCATTCAATAGTGTTGTGGCGGGCGCCCTGCATCAGAAATCACCTGACCGCTACGACTGGACACTGCTGCGCAAGGATGGTTCGCGTGTTCCCGTCAGCCTTACCGTTTTTTCTCTGGAGGGCCACGACCACGTCGCGGGATTCGGCGGGATCATCACGGATCTTACGATCCAGCATCGCTTGAAGGAAGAGATTGAGGGGAGCGAACAAAAATTCACATTGCTTGCGGAAAATATTTCCGGAGCAATATATCTGTGCCATAATGACGCTAATTATTCAGTCATCTATGTCAACGATCATATCGAAAAAATAACCGGCTACGGAAAAAGGGACTTCCTTGCGGGCAAGGTTAATTTCGCCGTTCTTTTCCACCCAGAAGACAAGGAAAGGATTTTCGATACGATCAACAGGGCGCTTGCCTCGCGCACCAGCTATCATCTGCAATACAGGCTCGCACATCGGTCCGGTCAATGGAGATGGGTCGATGAAACGGGCGTGGGCGTGTACGAAGGTGATGAACTCACCATGCTCGAAGGTTTTCTTTATGACATCACCCAGCAAAAAGAAGCAGAAGATAAACTGAAGAAAGTCGCCGAGGAAAACCTCCGCTTCTTCAATAACCCGGTCAACCTGAATGCTGTGGTGGATTTCAACGGATACCTTCAGCGAATCAGCCCTTCCTGGACGAAAATGCTTGGCTGGAGTGACGACGAACTGAAATCAAAACCTGTCATGGAATTCATTCACCGCGACGATGTTGAAAGCACCCGCGAAGCGTTGCGCTATATTTCCAAGGCAAGAAAAGTCCATACCTTTGAGAACCGTTTTGCATGCAATGACGGAACACATCGATGGCTCTTGTGGGGTTGTGCTTCCGACCCCGAAACAAGAATGATCTATGCCTCGGCCGTGGATATCTCCGCACGCAAGCAATCTGAAGAAAATATCCTGGATTCAAAATCTAACCTTGAAAGCCTTACCCTCCAGCTGCAGGAACAAAACCGCAGACTGGATGAATTCGCGCATATCATCTCACATAACCTGCGCGCCCCGGTCAACAACATCCAGGCGTTGATAAACCTCCTGGACACCAACAGCGATATCACCGATTACAAACTCATTTTTGACAAGCTCAAGAACGTGTCAAAGAACCTCAGTGAAACCATGAATGAACTCATGGACACCCTGAAAGCAAAGACACAGCCGCAAGTGGACCTCACCGAAATACGTTTTAAGGAAGTACTCGACAAGGTGGTCCAATCGCTGGAGGGAGAACTTATTGTGGCGGAGGCCTCTGTGACATTCGACTTCAACGAAGCACCTGTCATTCACTATTCGAAGCCATACCTGGAAAGCATTTTCCAAAACCTGCTGACCAATGCTATCAAGTACAGATCAGAAGATCGCAAACCGAAGATCCATTTCAAATCATCAAGGAATCATCATCACCTTGAACTTGAGGTGAGCGACAACGGTCAGGGTATTGATATGGAGCGTTTTGGCGACAAGCTCTTCGGACTGCATAAAACTTTCCATGACCACAAGGAAGCGCGTGGCGTCGGCTTGTTCCTTATCAGGACACAGATCGAAGCGATGGGAGGAAGCATCTCCGTTGCCAGCGAAGTGGACCTTGGCACCACGTTCAGGATTCGTTTTAACTGAAAACAGCTTCCGTCTGCTGTCGCACGGGTTCCGTATCCCAGGCATGGAAGCGTTATCCACCTGCGCGAATTACCCGCATCCTCGCTTTTTCAGTCGTCAGCGCCGCCCAATCACAGCGCATCATTCATCGCGCAACGACTTCACCGGATTCGCAGAAGCCGCCCTCACAACATGGTATCCAACGGTGACCATCGTGATCAGCAGCGCCAGCAACGCAGACAGGAGAAATGTCGGCCATTCAGCGATGAGTTCAATACGGTAAGCAAAATTCTGAAGCCAATTGTTCGTGAAGTACCATGCAACGGGAAACGCCAGAAGCATCCCCAGGCTTACCAGGATAAAGAATTCCTTCGAGACAAGTCCGACAAGGTGCTGAACGCTGGCGCCGATCACCTTGCGCACACCTATTTCCTTGGTCCGTTGTTCGGTGGTAAATGCCGCCAGCCCAAGCAAACCCAGGCAGGCGATGACAATGGTCATCCCGGAGAAAGCTGTAAATATCTGACTCCGTTTTTCGTCGGCTTTATACTGCGAATTGAAATCCGCATCCAGAAAATCATATTCAAAGGTGTACGTAGGAAAGATCTCCTTCCACGCCTTTTCGATGGCCGCGACCGACTGCCTTACGTCGCCATCTTCAGTCCGGATAAAAATATTGTTGCTGTTGTCATCAAGCAGAATCATCAGTGGCTCGATGGGATCGTAGAGTGAGTTCTGGTGATAGTCTTTCACAACACCGACTACCTGCTTAACGCTGTCCCGGTTGTTCGGCCCGCCGCCAAAGAAGATGAACTTCTTTCCGATCGGATCGTCCCAGGCCATCCTTTTAACCATTGCTTCGTTCACCAGCACGGCCACCGATGTATCGGTAGTAATGTCACGTGAGAAATCGCGGCCGGTCACGATCCTCATTCCCAGGGTCTTGATGTAATCATAATCGGCGGAGTAAAGATCCACCCCGCGGTCAACAAGCTTGCCCTCGTTGTCTTCTACCTTCAACAGAAGTTTTCCGATTCCCTGCCCCGGCGAACTGGAAGCCATACCGACGGAAGCTACCTCCGGTGTCTGTCTCAGACGGTCCACGAGACCCTGTGATTTCTGACGCAAGGCATCCTCATTCAAACTCAAACGGACCACGCGTTCCTTTTCAAACCCAAGGTCTTTATTCCGCATGAACTGCAACTGATCGAAAACAATCAGTGTTGAGATCAGCATAAAAATGGAAATAGCAAACTGGAATACGACGAGGAATTTCCGGAAGAAGGCATTTCCGCCCCGGGAAACAAATTTTCCTTTCAGCACATTTACCGGATTGAATCCGGACAGATAGAATGCAGGATAACTTCCACCGACAATCCCCACAAATAAAATGATGACAAGAAGACTCGCAATAACAGGCCCTTGCAGTATGAAAGAGAAGGGCAGGGATTTGTTCGCCAGTTCGTTGAAGGAAGGAAGCAATGCATAGATGAGGATCATGCTCACAAACAACGCGATGAGCGCGATCACGACGGATTCAGCAATGAACTGCGCGATGAGCTGCCTGCGCTGGGAGCCCATCACCTTCCGCACGCCTACTTCGCGAGCACGGTTCACCGAGCGGGCCGTCGCAAGATTCATATAGTTAATGCATGCAATGATCAACATGAACGCCGCCACAGATCCAAAAATATAGATGTAGGAAATATCCCCTCCTGCTTCGGCCTCATCCTGGATCTTGGAGTAAAGGTGGATATCAAGAATGGGTTGCAATTCATATTTAATGTTGATGCCGTATTGCTCAAAAATGGGATCGACCTTTTCCTTGATAACTTTATCAAGACTCGTGTACATCTTCGTGAGATCATACCCCTCAGGAAGGTGCACGTAGGTAAATACACCGAAATTCCCCCAGCTTCCCTGAAAACCAGGACGCGTATTCCGCGAGATGAGCCCATCGAAAATAAAATGTGAATTCAACGGAACATCCTGCATCACACCCGTGATCTTGAATTCCTCCCCCTGTTGATTCTGAATCGACTGACCCACCGCAGCCGATGCATCGGAGAAATATTTTTTCACGGTCTTTTCCGTCAGTACAATGGAGAATGGATTATCGAGGGCTGTTGCCTGATCCCCATAAAGAAACGGATAAGTGAACATCTCAAATACCGTGGAATCTGCCAGGTAAAACTCTTCTTCATAAAACTGCCGGTCCCCGTTCTTGTACAGCGTACGGCCTGTCCCAAAAAACCGCACGGCGTTTTTTACTTCCGGATAATTATCGCGCAACTCTTCGGCAAGCGGTATCTGGGCCACAGCCCAGGTGAATGCATTGTCGGTTTCTTTGATATTTGAGATCACCCGGTAAATGTCGCGCGCGTTCGCATGATGGCGATCATAGCTCAATTCATGCAGGATGTACATGATGAGGAATAAGCTACAGGTGATGCCGATCGTAAGACCTGTAATATTCAACAGGCTGTAGGTCTTATCCTTGAGGATGGTACGGAAGGAAATTTTCAGGAGGTTTTTGAGCATACGGGTTGGATCAGGTTACATAATGGATGGTGATTCCCGACAAAAAGTTTTAAGGGCCAAAAAAAGGGTTCAACCCCATTTGACTTAAACCCCTGTTATGGATTGAACCCTTCCAAAGTAGTTAAGATACCGAAATCGCAATTAGTATGCCGGGAGGAGAATCTTCGTTTCAACGGAACCAGGCGAGGATCATGTGTCCGGATTTCAACAAATGCGTTCGCACGCGGACATCACCAACCAGCAACCGGCACCTCACCCCGCCCATCCATCTCTGTCGAGGCTGCGATACTGGATCGCTTCGGCGAGATGTTCGGCTTTTATATGATCCAATCCCGACAGGTCTGCGATCGTGCGCGACACCTTGAGGATACGATCATAGGCTCTTGCGGAAAGTCCGAGCCTTTCCATGGCAGTTTTGAGGAGGGTGGTGCCCGCATCATCTACTGCGCAGATCTTCTTCACCAGGTTCGAAGGCATCATCGCATTGCAATAAATGCTTTTATGGCTGACGAAGCGCAGCGTCTGGATCTCCCGCGCACGCACCACGCGTTCACGAATGGTCGCGCTGCTCTCCACCCTTCGGTTTGCCGTCATCTCGTCAAAGCTCACGGGAACGACCTCGACGTGAAGGTCGATGCGATCAAGCAGGGGTCCGCTGATCTTGCTCAGGTAACGCTGCACGATCGCCGGCCCGCACACGCATTCTTTTTCGGGATGGTTGTAATATCCGCATGGACAGGGATTCATGCTTGCAACGAGCATGAAGTTCGCGGGATATTCAATCGAGACCTTCGCGCGCGAGATCGTTACGCGTCTTTCTTCCATGGGCTGGCGCATCACTTCCAGGACCGTGCGCTTGAACTCCGGCAACTCATCCAGGAAGAGCACGCCGTTGTGCGCCAACGAGATCTCACCGGGTTGGGGATTACCGCCTCCGCCGACGAGCGCCACATCCGATACCGTATGGTGGGGCGATCTGTAGGGCCGCGTCGTGAGCAAGCCTGCATCGCGGGTAAGTTTACCTGCGACGGAATGGATCTTGGTGGTTTCCAGTGCCTCGTTCAACGACAATGGCGGAAGGATGGTAGGCAACCTTTTTGCAAGCATGGTCTTCCCCGCACCCGGAGGACCGATCATGATAACGTTGTGGCCACCCGCGGCGGCGATCTCCAGTGCGCGCTTGATGTTCTCCTGCCCCTGCACATCCCGGAAGTCGGTATCGTAGGCACTTGATTTTGTCTCCAAGATCTCGCGGATATTTACCTGAAGCGGATCGATATGAAGATCGTCTTCCAGAAACCGGATCGCTTCCGGCAGGGTTCTCACAGGAAAGACGTTGAGTCCCTCGACGACGGCAGCTTCGCGCGCATTGGCTTCCGGGACGATCAATCCCCTGAAATGTTCCCGGCGTGCCTGGATGGCGATGGGCAACACGCCTTTGATGGGACGAAGCACGCCATCGAGTGCAAGTTCTCCCATGATAAGGAATTGATCCAGTTTGCTGGTGGTGATTTGTCCGGATGCCTCAAGGACGCAGAGCGCGATGGGGAGATCATAGGCGGCGCCTTCCTTGCGGATGTCGGCAGGCGCCAGGTTGACTACCGTTCTTTCGCGCGGCATCCAGTAGTCCCAGTTTTTTAATGCCGATTCCACGCGGTGCTGACTTTCTTTGACGGCGTTGTCGGGAAGGCCACTCATAAAGAAGCGGGTACCCTGACCCACGTTGACTTCGATCATGATAGTACGTGCGTCAACGCCGTGCACGGCACTACCAAAAGTTTTTGCAAGCATAAGAATTCAGGTTGAGAGGGAAACCTATAGAATCCGGAGATACTTGTTGTCAGGCAGTTTCCGGATCCGTAAAGAATCAAACAGGTCACATGCTGAACCTGCGCGAATCCAGATGTAATTTAACAATTAAAGCGTCTTAAAAGGTATGTGACGGGAAATTTTGAAGCCTGAACCATCTTCAACGCTGGCGCACGCAATGAACCGCGTGGTATTCAATCCAAAAAGTCGCCTTTATTGGATATTGACTACAACCAATAAATTATGGCTGTGCCGGCGGATTGATCGGTCTTTGCGTGGATGAAGTCTTCGACATCTGTTCCTGGAGATCAAACATCTTTGCTTTGAGCGTATTGACCTCTTGTGACAATATTGCCCTTTCGCGTTTACTTTCCCTGGCGGAGGCAATGGCCCACGTGAAATCAATGATCACAAGCACCACGCCAAGCAGGGTTACCCATTTAAAGTATGGCACCCAGCTGAACACACTCATGAGGAAGGAAGAACTGTTGCCGAGCTGTATGGTGAAAATTAGGGCCCCGATATGAAACAAGGCGAATATCAGATAAAAAATTACTCTGTTGTTTTTCATATGCAGGTTCTTTACCGGGGGTTAATTCCGAAAGGTAATTTAAAATCAAAAACGGTCCAAACGCCTAAGCACGCTGAATTTCGTTCAGCTTCTTATACAATCCGCTCTGGTGAATGAGGTCTTCATGGCGGCCGCGCTCAACAATGCGTCCGCCTTGTACCACGACAATCTCGTCCGCATGCTGGATGGTGCTCAGCCTGTGCGCAATGACAATGGACGTACGGTTTTTCATCAGGTTGTTCAGCGCATCCTGCACCAGCCTCTCAGACTCTGAATCAAGGGCGGAAGTGGCTTCATCCAGAATAAGGATCGGTGGATTTTTCAACACCGCACGCGCAATGCTGATACGCTGACGCTGGCCTCCGGATAATTTGGCGCCGCGCTCCCCAATGGTTGTCTGGTAACCGTTTGGCGTTTGCATGATGAAGTCATGCGCGTTGGCAACCTTGGCCGCCTGGATAACAGCCTCCTCCGCAACGTTTTCCATCCCGAAAGCGATGTTATTAAAGATCGAGTCGTTGAAAAGAATAGACTCCTGTGTCACGACACCCATGACCCTGCGCAATGATTCAATTTCATAGTCAGGAAGGGCTATGCCGTCGAGCAGCACTTCCCCATGAGCGGGGTCGTAAAACCTGGGCACAAGGTCAGCCAGCGTCGACTTTCCTCCGCCGGAAGGGCCTACGAGCGCGATGGTTTTTCCTTTTTCAATTTTGAGGTTGATATCTTTCAGGACATGGTGCTTATCATAGGCAAAGCTCACATTCCTGAACTCGATGTGGCGCTTGAAGGTGTCCAGGAGCTTCGCATCCGGCTTATTTTGAATGAGCGGCGGAGTGTCGATCACGCTAAAGATCCTTTGTGCCGAGACAGTACCCTTTTGCACGGAGGTGATGCCATTGGAAAAATTTTTCGCAGGCTGGATCACCTGCGCAAAAATTCCCAGGAAAAGGATAAACTCCCCGGGGGTAATTCCCGAATTTTCTTCCAGCACCAGCGTTCCTCCGAAAAACAGGATCCCCGCAACGATCATCACACCCAACGTTTCGGAAACGGGTGATGCGAGTTCGTTCTTCCGCGCAATCGATAAGTTCACCTTGCGGTGATAACTGGTTTCATCATCGATCTTTTTTAGAATAAATGGCCGTGCATTGAAAGCCTGCACCACGCGCATGCCCGCAAAGGTTTCATCGAGGATGTTCACGATCCGCCCCAGCGATTCCTGGCTCTGCAATGCTTTCTTCTTCAACCGCTTGATGATCTCAGCCAGTATACCTCCCGTTATAGGCAGTAACAACAAAGTGAAAAAGGTCAGCTTATAGGATATGAAAAACAGCACGCCAAAGTAAACAATGATGGTAATGGGTTCTTTCATCACAAATTTCAAACTGTTCACCACGGCGTTCTCGACTTCCGAGACATCGTTTGTAAAACGCGAGATCAGATCGCCTTTGCGCTGATTGTTAAAGTACCCGATGTGCAGTCCGGAGACATTTTTAAAGATGTCCATCCGCATGTTCTTCACGATGTCGACCTTCACGTTGGAGGCGATCATACGCTCCATATAGCGGAACAGGTTGGTGAAGACCACACTGATGATGATGGAGACGCAAATGAACAGCAAGGCGTCCATCGGGCCGTGTTCACGGACAATGGTTGTGAAATAATAATTGAACGTATCGATGAAAAAATCCAATGAAACGGAAAATGGCGGAGGTTCCGTCACCGCAGCAGAGGCATCATCACCCTGGTATCCGAACAGCATATTCAGCATCGGCATGACGAGCGCCATGTTGATCACACTGAAGATGATCCCCAGGACGGAAAATACAATAAACTGGAGCAGACGCGGTACCAGCCGCGGTGCATAACTTAAAATACGGAGGTAAATTTTCATTCAGATCAAAATTCGTAAAGCCGTTGCGGCGCATTCCACCGCAAAGCTACGGAAGTTATGGATGAGTTGTTGTTATATACTGCGGCTCCGCTGTTACTGTTCCTCAAAGTCAGGGAGGCGTCGATAAAAAGGTTATGCCGCAATTGCCAGGACGCAGTAAAACTTCCGAAGAGAATCTCATTGGAAATTCCTTGCCCCACCTTGTTGTTAAATTCCTGTTCACGTGTGCTGTTGTCCTTTAAGATATTGGATCCCCAGTTCTGATCATTCGTCTCGTCGCGTCCAATGGTGGTGAACACCAGCTTCCCGGTCAGATTAAGTTTTGGCATTGGCTGATACCGCATGATTCCCACAGCCTCCTTCAGGTTGGCGCCCATCGGATGCGCGAGAGGCTGCCTGTAGCTCGTGTAGCTTCCGTAAAGCGTGTGGTGCGAATAGGTGAAAGGTCTTATCAGGTTGATCTCACCCTGAAGATCCAGGTTAGGCAGACCGAATGCATCAATGTATTTCCCACCTACCTGCACGGCGAATTTATTGGCCCACCATCCATTGCCCTGACGTATGTTGGCAATGACAAATTCATCAAGAAGAAACTGACCGTAGAAGGAAAGTTTTTTCACAGCGTTCCATTTGAAATCAAATCCCAGCATCACATTATCACTGCTCCCGTTCTGCTGTTCGATGGCACGGTAAAAGATGATCGGATTCAAATACTCGAGTCGAAAGTGTTTTGTGCCCAGCGTATCGTCCGGACTAAAGATCACCGATTCAAAAACGCCGACATTCAGTTTCTCTCCGATGTTCAGACTCAGGTGATGCAACGCCATAAACTTGTTCGGATAGCCACGGAAATTGCTACCCGGTGTTGACCTGGTGTCGGCGGTCATCTGGTTGATGGTAAACAGATAGTTCATTCGCCAGATCTTTACGTTCCCTTTCAAAAAGAGGGATGGCGGCGCATAATCGGAGAAGATCAGCGAACGGAATCCGTTGCCGATGAACTGTCGGTCATGGCCGAATTGTATGCTGATACTCTTGGATGCCTCCAGCGAGATGTATCCCCGCGCGTGTAGGAAGTCCACTCCCTTCCCCTGTTTGTAATCCTTCCAGAACCCTTCATGCGGAACTACGCCGGTTGCGCTGATCTGATCCCCGACATAGGCCGGGAGTCTTGTCTGATTATCGGCGAGGTAAGTATAGAATCCTACTTTATTGTCGACCATTCCTCTGACTTCCACACCACGGGTATTGACAAAAAGCATTTCATCGGTGCGCGAATCCTTTCCCGCCCCGACGTACAGAACCGGATTGACATGCAGATCAAAATCCTGGGTGGCCACCGAGAAAAAGTCAGATTTGACAGTATAGAAATCTTTCAGAAACGGACGTTCACTCATATTGGTATTGGGCCCGCCACCGGGAAACCATTCCCAGTTATCGTTGGTCAAATACTCGTAATTGAAATCATCGGCTTTAGACCTGAAGATCTCGGGACCTTTGAGCGAATACATAAAGCGCATGATGGCCGACCGCTTGTATGGCTTAATGGTTGTAAAAAACTGGGGAGCAAGTCGTCCCGACTTTATTTCATAACGATCGATCCAGTGGTAATAGTCTTCATTAAGCGGTGCGTAAGTGCTTTGGGCGTGCACCTGAACCATCCCGAAAAAAAAACTTAGGACCAAAAAAATGCGGGTGCGACTCATGGGGTCTTTTCAATAAATTTAAACACGAAAATCCCGACAGCTTCAAAATTTGTGGAGATCATGGCTCAAAAGTAAGCAAAGGCACCGATCTGACTTGCTTAAGATTAACAAATTCACCACCCGGTAAAGCCCTTCAACGATGGTGGAGCCGGTTGAGCTGGTCGATGGTGATCGCATCCTGCTGCTTAAATTGGTGGCAGGCGGGCTGCTAATGAAATGAGATAGCCCATACTCCTTTCGGCTCGCCGGCACAACAGACTTCGGGGGTGAATTACCGAGCTTGTTTAGGATAACTTACTACCGGTCAGCTATTTAGGATAGAGCTGGGCCTTCAAGATGAGGTTTCTCTAAAAATGTCGAATGAGGCATTGGATTTTGGCGCCTCATCCCTATCTTTGCAGTCCTTTTAGGGGAAAAAGCATTAATTAACATGAAAAAAGGCATTCATCCGGAATACAAAGAAGTGGTTTTTTGGGATACATCCAGTGACCTGAAGTTTATTACCCGTTCAACCCAGGCTCCGAAGGAGACCATCAAATGGGAAGACGGCAAGGACTATCCCGTGATCAAGGTGGAGGTGAGCTCTGCTTCGCATCCGTTTTTCACCGGCAAAAAGCTGTTTGTCGATACAGCGGGCCGTGTTGAGAAATTCAAGAACAAGTATCAAAAGAAAGCTTAATTATTCTTCAAATAAGCACTGTGAAAAGGTCTTCGTCCTGAAGACCTTTTTTATTTTTGTGCCCGTAGGGATGGAGCCCTCCGATGGGCCGGCAGGTTCTTACGTGTCTTTTCATTGATGACCTAATAGTGAAGGAATGAACCCGATCCTCTTCGATGACCCGATAATCAGGATAAACCTCCTTCCGTTTACCTATACCCGTCCAATTGCCAACATCCGTGTTGGCATCCTGACCATTGATGAAAAATGGGAAAAATGGCTGGGAACAAAACCGTCGTTTCAGACAGCAGGATACCTGGAAAAAAAATTTCCCAGGAGGAATGGCCCCGACACCCTTCTGATCAACGGCGCCGTTTGCCCGGATCAAAAGCTGGTGGATACCATTAAATCCCTTCCGCAGCATTATTTTCTGGTCCAGGATCAATTGCTGATTGCCGCCCGGGATCCCCAGGGCGATATGGACGACCGAAATACCATTCCGTACGATTCACCGCTGACGGTAATCGACAGACCCTGGAAAATATTCCGGGAAAATGGCGCCCAGATCAAGGTTGATTTCAAATTGATCACCGGCGGCAGGACCTCCGCCGGCATTACTGATAAACACACCGTTGTGTACGGGGAAGAGAACCTGTTTGTAGAACCGGGCGTGGTCATGAAAGCGGCTATTATCAACGCCGAGAATGGACCGGTCTATCTTGGCAAAAACAGTATCATTGATGAAGGCGCGATCATCCGCGGCACTTTCGCATTATGTGAAGAGGGCCATATCAACATGGGTGCAAAGATGCGCGGCGATACAACGGTGGGGCCGTATTGCAAAGTTGGCGGCGAAGTAAGCAATTCCGTTCTTTTCGCCTACAGCAATAAAGCCCATGATGGGTTTCTGGGTTGTTCTGTGATCGGCGAGTGGTGCAACCTCGGCGCGGATACGAATACATCCAACCTGAAAAATACGTTTGACAATGTGAAGTTGTGGAGCCACGCCGAGAACAGCTTTGTCGATACGGGTCTGCAGTTCTGCGGATTGATGATGGGGGACCACAGCAAGTGCAGCATCAACAGCATGTTCAATACCGGTACCGTTGTCGACGTGTCAGCCAATGTCTTTGGTGTCGGCTTTCCCCGTAATTACATTCCGTCATTCGCCTGGGGCGGCGCCGGGGGCATCACTACCTACCAGCTTGAAAAGGCATTTCAGACAGCACGCAAGGCAATGGAGCGGCGTCAGAAAGTGCTGGATGAAACAGAACAGAATATTTTGGAACATGTCTACCGGATGACCGCCTTGCACCGGGTTTGGGAACACAAAACCACTGCGTGAAATGAAGTTTGAAGATATTCCAGGCCTGGCAGACATCAAGAAAGTGCTTATTGAAGCTGTGAAAAGCAATCACAGCGCACATGCCCAGTTGTTTGTCGGCGCCGAAGGGGCACTCAACCTGCCACTCGCTCTCGCCTATGCCACTTACCTGCACTGCGAAAATCAGGGTGCGCACGATTCCTGCGGCGTGTGTGCTGCGTGTTCAAAAAATACGAAGTTCATTCATCCCGATACGCATTTTGTGTTTCCCGTGAGCAATGTCAAGGCGGAAAAGGATGAGGAAAGATTTAAGGCGGAAATCACAAAATCGTGGCGGAGTTTTCTCGCTGATCAACCCTATGGCAACCTGGATGACTGGTGCAATTTCTACGGAGCCGAGGATAAACTGTCGATCATCTCCAAGGATGCCAGCCGGGAAATCATCAAAACACTTTCCCTGAAACCTTTTGAAAGCCGGAACAAGGTGATGATCATCTGGCAGCCTGAATCCATGCATCCTTCCGCTGCCAATGGAATTCTAAAGATCCTGGAGGAACCATCACCCAATACCTTTTTTATTCTGGTGACAAATGCGGCAGACAAGCTGATGCCTACCATTATCTCGCGTACACAGATTGTCAACGTTCCATTGTTGAGCGATGACGAACTGGAAGCCTTTCTGAAAGATAAGAAAGGGGTGGAGCCTGCGGCGGCGCGAAAGATCGTGCAACTGGCAGACGGAAATATCAACCTCGCCCTCAAACTGATCGGACAGGAGCCGGATAATAATACTGCGTTCTTTACCGAATGGATGCGGGCCTGCTTCACACATAAATACGGCGCACTGGTGACGATGGCCGAAGAGTATCATGCGCTCGACAAACTCAGCCAGAGAAATATGATCTCCTACAGCATGAACATGATGCGGGAAACATTGCTGTACAGCGCAGGAGCCGAATCCATCAACAGGACACGGGGCGATGAACTGGAGTTCGTACAGCGCTTCAGTAAAGTACTCGATGTTGAAAAAATAGAAAGATCATTCAAGCTGCTGAACGATGCAGGCTACCACCTGGAAAGAAATGGCAGCGCCAAGATGATCTTCCTCGATCTGTCACTGCAGATAGCCAGGACGTTCAAAGCTTGAGACCGGAACGCAGCGACGCACGGCTGTGTTTCCGGATTGGCCGCAGGAAAAATCTTTTTGCAACAAAATGTGAAACATGAATAAAATCATTCGAATAGGCACCCGTGGAAGCAAACTCGCGTTATGGCAGGCGCACCACGTGGCGGACCTGATCAAGCCCTCCGGTTTCCGCACCGAGATCGTACCGATCGAAACAAAGGGTGACAAGATCCTGGATGTTTCCATCGCGAAGATCGGGAGCAAGGGGGTTTTCACAGAAGAGATTGAAGAGAAGCTTCTTGAGGGAAGTATCGACATTGCCGTACACAGTGCAAAAGATCTTTCTTCCAGCATCCCCGATGAACTGGAACTGATTGCCTTCACCGAACGTGAAGTGGTAAACGACGTGGTGATCAGCACGAACAAAAATTTCAGCCTTAAAAACGAAAAAATAACCCTTGGTACATCTTCGACGAGGAGAGTCGCATTTGTTAAGCATTTTTATCCCCAGGCCAATACCGTTTCGATCCGGGGGAATCTGCAGACGCGCCTGACGAAGCTTGAATCGGGCCAATGCGACGCGCTGATACTCGCATATGCGGGCGTACACCGGATGGGTTACGACCACCTGATCACTGAACGAATTGAAACAAGTTATTTTGTACCCCCCGTGGGACAGGGGAGCATTGCCATCGAATGTCACAAAAAACTTAGCTTTGAAAAAAAGGAGATCATTCAGCGATGGGTGAACCATGCGGAAACGGAAGATTGTATCCGTACCGAAAGGGCGTTCCTGAAAACTTTGGAGGGCGGTTGCAGTATACCGTCCTTTGGTTACGCGTGGATGGAAGGGTCTAACGTCACGTTGAAGGCAGGCATCATTTCGCTGGATGGTCAGGAAGTGATCAAAATTAAAAAAAGTGCGCCGGTCGCGGATGGCAAGGAACTGGGCCGCGGAATCGCCAATGAAGTGCTGGCAAAAGGCGGCGACAGGATACTAAGCGAGATCCGCCGAAAAATGGCAGGGGCATAAGCGGTAAATACAGGGATGCAGGGATTGCGTCAAATTGAATTTGAAGATTTAAAAATTATACATGCAAAAATTGTTTTTAATGCTGCTGAGCACCTCGTTCTTTCTCATGACGGGATGTGCACAGAAAAAAGATCACGTGGTGACGATCAAAACCAAATACGGGGACATGGTGGCGATCTTATATGATGAGACCCCGAAGCATAAAGAGAATTTCATCAAGCTTGCACGGGAACATTTTTACGACAGCCTGCTATTCCACAGGGTGATCGCCGGATTTATGATCCAGGGCGGTGATCCGGAATCCAAAAAGGCTGACAAAGACAAGCGGCTTGGAAATGGAGGACCGGGGTATACCGTACCTGCAGAATTCAACCGGAAGTTTTTCCACGAAAAGGGTGCCCTGTCAGCGGCCAGGCTAAGCGATCAGATGAATCCTGAGAAAGCGTCCAGCGGAAGTCAGTTCTATATTGTGCAGGGCGCAAAGCATTCCGAATCGCAGATCAAACTTGATCCGGAAAAATACGGCCAGGCCCTCCAGCAGTTCTTTCAGAAACCTGAGAACAAAGCATACTTTGATTCCATCAATACGTTCTTTCAGACGCGCGACGAAAAAGGTTATGAGGCATACCTCTCAAAACTGAAGCCCGTCGTAGAAAGCCAGCTCGGCATCTCGGTTGAAAAGGAAGTGTCCCCTGAAATCGTGAAGGCGTATACCACCGTAGGCGGCACGCCTCAGCTCGATGGGCAGTACACTGTCTTTGGTAAAGTGATCCACGGACTGGAGGTGATCGACAAAATTGCGGCACAGCCCAAAGATCCCAACGACCGGCCCATGGAGGATATTCGCATGGAGATAACGGTCGAGGAAATGCCAAGAAGGAAGATTGAAAAAACATACGGATATACCTATCCCGAAAACTAGCGGACGATGAGAATATTAGTAACAGGCTCCAACGGCCTGCTGGGCCAGAAACTTACCGGCCTTCTGCAACAAGACAAAGATGTTTTCCTCATTGCCACCGCCAGGGGCAAATCCGCTTTGAAGATCACCCGCGGTGAATACCACTCCCTCGACATCTCGGACCGCGATGAGGTCGAGGACGTTCTGCGGCTGACCAAACCCGAGGTGATCATCAACACCGCGGCCATGACGCAGGTTGACGATTGCGAGACCCAACGGGAAGCCTGCTGGAAGGCAAATGTAACTGCGGTGGAGCACCTGGTGCGTTGCTGCGCCGCGCTGCACATACACCTGGTGCATGTGTCTACAGACTTTATTTTTGACGGAAGCCATGGACCGCTGGATGAAGATGCGGTCCCCGGCCCGGTGAACTACTATGGGGAGAGTAAGCTCGCAGCTGAAAAGGTCATTCAGAACAGCAATATCTCATGGGCTATACTGAGAACGGTACTGGTATTTGGTATTACCAATGATATGAGCCGTTCAAACATTGTGCTGTGGGTGAAAAACAGTCTGGAGAAACAAAAGACCATTCAGGTGGTAAACGACCAGTGGCGTACACCGACCCTTGCGGAAGACCTCGCCCAGGGCTGCTACCTTGCCGCCAAAAAACGCGCACGCGGTATCTACAATATTTCAGGAAAGGATTTCCTGTCACCCTACGATATTGCCATCAGGACCGCTGAATTCTTTACGCTCGACAAGTCACTCATCAAACCCACTGACTCGACGAAATTTGTTCAGCCGGCCAAAAGGCCATTGACGACCGGGTTTATTATTGACAAAGCACAGAGAGAATTGGGGTACGACCCGCATTCGTTTGACGAAGGACTTGCGATACTTGCCCGACAAATCAGCGAGTAAGGTGAATCGGCAATCGTGAATCGTGAATGAGGCGTGCGACAGAACGTTCTGCTTTTCATAGCAGGGCCTTTCGTGAGTGGTCAGTGCTGAGTGGTGAGTGAGGCCGTCCGGATGTCCGAGGGTAGATTGCTGAGTGCGTCAATGTATTTGCATTTCATAAGCGAAGTGGGTCAATCGTGAATCGTGAGACTCACATATGCGTCTCGCTATCCACGCGCTGCCTCTTCAAGCTCCGGCGGGTGCAGCGACCCACTATGAAAAGCAAAAACACATTGACGCAGTCACGTACTCACCACTCACCACTCACCACTCACCACTCACTACTCACTACTCACTACTCACCACTCACAGAGAAAGACCAGCAGGTCCTGCGATGAAATGCAGCAGCATCCAAGGCACGGGCTATTCACGATTCACCCCGCGGCGCGCCACAGCAACAAAATAGATCGGAATCCCGATCAGCGTAATGATCAGCCCTGGCCAGGTGAAGGCAGGCTTGTAGATGATGAGCAGCGTGCAGAACGTAACACCCATCACCATATAGAGGAAAGGGAGAAATGGATAACCAAAAGCTTTGTACGGTCGTGGAGCTTCCGGTCGCGACCTCCGCAGGATGAAGATGCCGCCGATGGTCAGTGTATAAAAGATCACGACCACAAAAGAGATCATGTCCAACAGGTTGCCGTATTCACCGCTGAGGCAAAGCAGCGAAGCCACAGCACATTGCGCCCACAAGGCCCACTCCGGAACAGCATTCTTGTTTAATTCACCCGCCTGGCGGAAGAATAATCCATCTTTTGCCATGGTATAATAAACGCGGGCTCCCGCCAGCACAAGACCATTATTGCAGCCGAAGGTCGAGACCATGATGAGCACGGCAATCAGTTGCATGCCCGGATTTCCAAAGATCTGGTTGGCAGCCGCAACGGCAAGCCTGTCGGATTGAGGAAAGGCTATCCCATCGAGTGGAAGCACATACAGGTACATCAGGTTGGTAGCGATGTACAGCAACGTGACCATGAACGTCCCAAGAAAAAGGCTCAGTCCTATATTGCGCTGCGGATTTTTGATTTCCCCTGCGATGAAGGTAACATTGTTCCACGCATCGCTGCTGAAAAGAGATCCCGTCATGGCGGCGGCGATGGCGCCGAGCAAAGTCACGCCCCCGATCTCCGTCCAGCCAGAGGGTTGTTTTCCAGCACCATTCACGCCCAGATCCTGAAGGGCGGCGAAGCCCGTCTGCCAGTTCGCGGACCAGAAGCTCTCTTTCACAAAGAGGAATCCGCAAAGCATCAACCCGAAAAGGGCGATCAGTTTCGAAAGCGTAAATGTCGTTTGGATGATCTTTCCTTCTTTGATACCCCGTGTATTCACATAGGTGAGAAATACAATGAGGACGATGGCCGAGACCTGCGCTGCCGAAATATTCATAAAGGAAAGGTCGGCCAGAATGTTTCCTTCACTCATCCACGGAAAGATGTACGCCGAAAACCTGGCGAAGGCAACACCTACTGCTGCGATGGTGGCAGTCTGAATGACCGCAAAAAAGCTCCATCCGTATAAGAAGCTTATGAGCGGGTTGTACGCTTCTTTCAGGTATATATACTGCCCTCCGGCTTTGGGAAACATACCACTCAGTTCGCCATAGCTCACCGCGGCAATGATGGTCATAAAGCCCGTCAGTCCCCACACCCCAATCAGCCATCCCGCGCTGCCGACGTTTCTCACAATATCCGCGCTGACAATGAAAATACCGGAACCAATCATTGAACCCGCCACTACCATGGTGGCATCCCATAAGCTCAGTACGGGTTTGAATTTTGTTTCACTCATGTTGAGGTTTGGCGTGTTGACGTGATGTTGTGTTAAGGTGTTAATGTGTCAGTGTGTTAAGGTTGTTCAAAGAGTTCCTCGACAGGTTGTCCGGTGCAGCCGGAAGGAAACTTAATGTTTAAAAGAACCGAAAGTGTCGGAGCAATATCCGTGATGCGGTGATATCGTACGGATGATCCTTTTTTGATCCCGTTCCCGTAAAAGAGCATGGGTACATGGGTATCATAGGTGTAGGGCGAACCATGTGTGGTCCCCGTGATACTGCCCGCGCCATACCAGCCCGGTTCCAGCACCAAGACCACATCGCCGCAGCGTTTGGGATGGTACCCCCTCACAATGTGCCCTTTTAATCCCTCCTCATCATAGGCACTCTGGCGGATAATATTCTCCGAGTAGGCGTTCGCGACACCTTCCTGTTTCATCAGAAAATTGATCGTCAGCTCTGTTGCAATAAGTAATTCAACACCGGAGGCTTTGGGATCATTCTTGAAAACATCCTGGTCGAAAAATACCTGCCCTCCGCTGATGGTTTCAACGATCTTCTTTCCCGGGAAATACTGGCCGAGGTGTTGATTGAGTTCTGCGGTAACTTTGGATTCATTGAAGTATCCTGCCGGTATCCTGTTGTCCTTCATATATTGGGCTACGTCGGCAACGGCGTGGTCGGCAGTCAGAAATACCGTATAGTTACCCACGCCAACCTTTGCATCGAGCGTTTTCAGCAGGTCTTCGATATTCTTATCGAGCCTCAGATACATATCCTGAATTTCAACGGCGTTGGGTCCCACGGTATGTCCCAGCGCATCGGTAGACGAATAAGACACCGTCAGGAAATCGGTAACGTCATCGGCGCCAAGTTTCTCTCCATCGATCGCCGCCTTGGCCATATCGGTGAGGTAATCATTTCCAAAAGGAGTGACGCTGAGCAGACCATGGTCATTGGGTTTCCTCAGAGACTTCAGATCGTAGGGAAAAACAGGTCGCTGCTTACCTCCGATCAGACCCTCATAGGGTGTATCATCGGCACCGCTTTGCACATATTGATTGATGGGAAGCAGCGTATTCCATTCGCGTGAAAGATATTTGTCGGCAAGGTTTTGCTGATTGAATTTTTCAACCCAGTCAGGAAGTTTCGTTTTATAGTACGTGCTCGTAATAAATCTCCCGCTTTTGCCATCATACCAGTATGCACCATCAGGCAGATGCCCGGCAGGCAACACCGCTCCCCTATCCTTGATAGAAATCCCGATCACTTTGGCCCTTTTTTGCGTGGCAAGTTTCAGCTCATCCGTTATCGTCGTGGACAGCATGCGCCACGGCGACACATCGCCATTGCCGTCAGCCACGCCGATAACTTTGTGCTCAGGGTCTTCCACACAATTGACGTCTTTCTTCAGGTTCTTGTCATACCAATCATTTTCGATGATACCGTGTATGGCCGGGGTCGATCCAGTATAGACCGACGCATGGCCGGGACCCGTTACAGTGGGCGCATAATTGTAATGCCCATTTCTGAGCATGAACCCCTCTTCCATCATCCGCTTGAACCCACCATTCCCGTAACCTGAGTTGAAGCGGTATAAATATTCCTGGCGCATCTGGTCTACGACGATACCCACTACAAGCTTTGGTGCTGCAGGGGATTTTTTATTTTGGCCATAGGTGACTGTAGCCAGTGACAGCAGAAAAATTAATATCAGGTTTTTCATATAAAAAAGAGAATACATATAACACCAAACTTCACATTCAGCAGCAATTTAATTAATCCGTACAATAGATTCTGTCGTAATCTGAAGCATAGTCGTAAATTTCCTTGCGCAGCATATTACCGGCGTGATCGTAATAGATCACAATGTATAAAGAAGCTTCCTGAACGTGCTTTTCCGTAAAATAAAGCGGCTGGTCCGTCGATCCGAGGTTAACGATATCGGTGAACGTGACGGGGATGATCACCTTTCCGCCATTGGCAATGACGCCAAAATTATTGCCTTTCTGGATGATGGCGATCTTTTCATCGGTCGTATTTCTGATCATGACAATCTTGCGCAGATTCCGCTCCGTATTTTGCCGGGCAGCGATATCATAAAAATTCCAGTCAGCGCCATTTCTCACCAAGGCGACGGAGTCATCCCAATACCGGATCTCATCAAATGCAAAAAGACTGACCGGCTTATTATCCCAACCTAAAAAACCGTAATGCCCTTCCCGGAAGGTTGACACAACGGTTTCCGTATACGGCACGATGTTCCGGTCATACTGGGGCTTTATGAGCTTCTTATGCTGGATATGATAGGCGCCAAAGCGCTTGTTTTTCAGAATGGAAATCACATTGCCTTTGACACTTCCGATGGCATCAAACGCTGCAGGCAAGAGCGCGGCTCCCTGCATATTCAGCAGACCCTTTTTTTCGCGCCTGGTGATCACGAATATTCCCTGGCCTGCGTATTCAATGGCATCGAACGCGGCGGAAAATAATTTTCTTCCCCTGATATCGAAGACGGACTTGATCCTGTGGTGATCCGCCACCATCAGAAAAGAGGTCGAATCCATGCCTGGCACAAAAGCGACCTTCAATGGGCGGAAGAAAGTGGCGACGTGATTTTGCGCGAAATGAACGGTTATGGAGTCCGCGCGGATTCCGACAGGGAATGGCCCCTCGGTCCGGATGCTGTCGTAGGCCTTGCTTTCGTCTTTCATCAGATACGGATCAAAAAGGAACCATGATCCGTTTCGCCTGACGGTCACCCATGGATCAAAAACGTGCACCTGGTCAAAAGTTGTCGATCGCCTACCCGCCCAGTTGTACAGCGTATAGCCGTTTGGTACCCTGGCCGTAGCCCCGAAAAATGTTTGATTAAGGATGTGCCTGTCAAAACGGATCACACCCTGCAATGATTCATCCAATACGCCCTGAAAATCTCCCGCTTTCCCCCAGAGCAGTCCCGGCGGCCACACTTTGATCTCATCAAATGGATCCGACAACAAAAGGGCGCCTCCGTCAGCACTTCTTCCCAGTTGTGCGTTCGGCGCGATGAAAACATTCTTATTGCTGCGAAAGGCTATCACATTCTGGATGGCGTAAATATCATCCCATCCGTGCTCGTCCAATAGCCGTCCGGTGAGGGTGTATAGCAGCCATGTGTTGTTTTTTTTAACGGCGACATAACGCCGTGCAAGGATCCGGCAATCTTCCGCGCTGTCATGAAGAACAAAGCCGGCCTTGTGAATGACTTTTGCGCCTGCGGGCGTATTGATCTTTAAAAAGCCGACACCCAGGTCATTCAGTTCATCGGCGTCTCCCTGGTAGATGATGCTTCCATTGCGGGCTACAAGCTTGTTGTCAACCATCAGCACTTCGTCTGTGATATTGCCGCACAAATAATCCGGATGGATATTTTTGAACTGGGGCGCAAGGACCTCCCGACCGTTTTCATCGAGGAAACCATAGCGGTTATTTTGCAATACCGGGACCAGGTAGGTTGTGTTCAACCCGAGGAGGTTTCGCAATGAGTCATTCAGAAACCGAACGGGCCATTGCGGATTTTCCACGTCTGCCAGCATGTGGAAGATCATTTGTTCCGCCTTCTTTACAAGATCATTTGCGGGGTACCGTGTTATAAAGGCAAGGAAACTTTCCACCGTGCCATCGGCGGTCGATATCTCAAAAATATGGCGATCGATCTCCTTGCGATAAGGTGTCTCAGGATGGTCTTTGAGGAACCTTTCGAAACTTGCCAGACGCTGATCTCTGGTTTCTGCAGTGTACAGCAGACGCTCGTAATGCGCACGCGCTTCCGGGGCCTTGCTGGCGTCGGGATAGCGATTCAGGAAGGTGAGAAAGGCCTGATGCGTGTTCGCATCAAGGGCCTCGCGGTAGGCCACCTCGTCGCGTAAACGGGCTGCCAGATCGCGCTGCACCGCGGAGGGGAAGTCGCTCAGAAATTCCAGATACGCGGCTTCCGTGTTGACCTCCCGGGCAACTTCAAAGGCTGTGCTATCGATTTGCGCCCGCAGGGAGATCAGCCGAACGCTGTCAAGAGACATCTTCCTGAGCTTCTCGCGTTCCCGGAAAGGACTCAACGCATAGTCGTCGAGTGCCGTCACGGCATAGTGGTACGCCGAATCCAGATCACGGGCCGGGTTGTCAGCATGAAAATAGAACACGGAAAGTAAGTACCTGACTGGCGCATTCAGCGTGTCCCTGGAAAGGGATTTCCGAAGCTTGTCTTCAGCCTTCTGCCAGCGGTGTTTTTCCATATGCTTCATGGCAGGCTTCTCAGCTCCCCCCGATTGGGCAAAAGTCACCCCACCGGATAAAAACAGCAAGACTCCTATGATAAGCTTCAAAACCACTGGGCTACATTTACCATTTACAAAACTACAAAGTTAATTGAACCCTGCTTTATTTGTTTTAGCGCTTTGCATGTTGCAATTTTGCCGCCTATACCACCCTTGTACTCTCTATTGCGTACATGAATAAATTTTGTAAATTTTCAGTTGAAAAAACCGATTCATGGCCAAGTTAAAGAATATCATTAAACAGCTCTCTGAAAAAGATTTTACCGCTATCTACAACTCCCTGATCGAAAGCAACGCTGAAAAATCGGCTTACCTTCTGAAAGCCCTGCGCGAGCGCTCATTGTCTGACAACAAGATCATGACCGAGCTCGACGTGAATGCCAATGCTTACTATACGCTCCGATCGAGGCTGAACCTGAAGATAGAAGAATATCTGATGGAACAACTGGAGAGCCCGCGGACAGATGTTCTGCGCAAAGTCGCCAATATCAACGAGGTCCTCTTCACGAAGAAGAAGGCGATTTCGGTTGCCACGCTGAAGAAACTTGAAAAGGAGCTGCTGGATTACGACCTGGCCAATGAGCTGACCGTTATTTACAAATCGCTCAAACGGCTCAACATCAATTCCCCTGACTATTTTCAATACTCACAGCTGTACAACCGGCATGTAGCCTATATGCTGGCCGTTGATAAGTCGGAAGACCTGCTGTCGGATTATTTTAAAAAATTCGGAGACTTTCTGCTCAACGGAGGTGAAATCGAAAAACTCGGCCTCACACTGGTCATGAAAGAAATGCAGAATGTGGCGAAGCTGTATGAATCGCACCGCCTGTATGTTTATCAGAGCTGCATGTATGTCTTCCACCGCCTGTTTGTCGAAGTTGAAGATACTTCGACCGGTGACGGGGAATCCATTGAAGATATCTTTGTCAAAGTCCAGAAGATCTTCGAAAGTTATCACCTGGATTCCATCTATTATCACCTGAACCTTGTCTTTGAGTTCCTCAAACTTGAATATTATAACCACTATAAGGTTTACAGACAGGCTGAAAAATACTTCGAAGAAGTCAACGATGCCTGTGCAAACCTTCTGGTGAACTACTCCAACTTCACATTCCCTGCCCAATTCCTGATCTCCAAGATCGAGCGACATCTCCGCAACGGTACGGAAGGTGAACTGTATGCAGAGAACGAGACTGTCTTTGAGGATTTTGAGGTAGACTCACAGGATGTTCCCAAGCACATTATCTATGTTTTGTACCGGGCATTGTCCTGTTATTATGTCGACAAGTTCGATGAGGCCGCGAAAATGATCAACAACCTCCTCAATGAAGTGAGCCTTAAGAAATATCCGTATGCACAGCTGGAGATCAAATCATTACTCGCACTTCAATATGTGCTGCTGAAGGACTACGAACTCTTTAATCAGTTATCGAACAGTATTCAGAGACAGATCCGCTTATTCGGCAAGGACAGCTGTGAGAATATCATGTTGTTCCTGAAGATCCTGAAGATCGCCACCAGCGAAGCCAAGAAGGAAAAAGCCAAAAAGATCACCGGTCTCATTCCGCGTCTCAATTCAATCCCGGTCGGATATTTCGCACCAACGAAGCTGATCAAACTCGACGACAAGTTCGTGAAGCTACTGACGGAAATATAAAGGCACCGCTACCCTTAGGGGAGAGGCTTCTCCCGCCGCGAAACATCATCGGCATACGCCAGCTTTGGGGGCTAGTGTACCTGCTACAGGTCCATTTTCAAAATACTGTCGTGCGAAAGCGGTTTGTTCAGATAGAGCTTGACGTTCGCATACTTCTTTGAACGGTTAAAATCCTGCGGATTAATAGAGGAGGTAAGCATCACGATGCGGCATTTATTCTTGGCCACATTTGAAAGCTTTTCAAACTCATCCAGGAATTGAAATCCATCCATGAGCGGCATATCGATGTCCAGAAAAATAACGTCGGGCAGAACTTTGTCTGCCACATCCATCTTTTCCATGTTCTTGAGAAACTCAATTGCGCTCTTTGCACCGGTGTGTGTATAGATGTTCTCTGTGATGGAAGCCGCCTCGATCATTTTCTGGTTGATAAGATTGTCAATTTCATTATCATCGATGAGCATTACCGTGCGGTATTTCTTTCCTGCCATAGTTCGTTTATTGTAGGTGTATAAAAATAAGGTGTTTGTAATGATTTCCCAAAAATGGGTTTATATAGAAAATTTTATGCCCTGAGCCAGCGGAAGTGAATCACCGTAATTGATGGTATTGGTCTGCCTGCGCATATAGTTTTTCCAGGCGTCCGACCCTGATTCACGACCGCCGCCTGTTTCTTTTTCCCCGCCAAAAGCTCCGCCGATCTCCGCGCCCGAGGTACCGATATTCACGTTGGCAATACCACAATCCGAGCCTTCATGCGAGAGGAATGCTTCCATATCGCGCAGGCTGGAGGTCATGATGGCCGAGGACAACCCCTGCTTTACGCCATTTTGTAGGGCAATGGCCTCCTCCAGCGTGCTGTACCGGATCAGATACAGGATGGGCGCAAAGGTTTCCTGCTGAACAATCTCCACCTGGTGGGGCACTTCTGCGATGGCCGGTCTCACATAGCATCCGGACTCAAAACCCTTGCCCTCCAGCACACCGCCCTTCACGAGCATATTACCACCCTGCGCCTTCACTTTACGCAACGCTTCCCGGTAGGACTTTACTGCCTGCGTGTCGATCAGCGGGCCCACATGGTTGGCAGGATCCAACGGGTTGCCGATGCTCAGATGGCCGTATGCGCTCACCAGGCGCGCCTTGACTTCCTCATACACATCGGCGTGGACGATCAGCCGGCGCGTTGTCGTGCACCGCTGGCCCGCGGTCCCCACCGCCCCGAATAACGCTCCGCGGATGGCAATATCGAGGTTGGCATTTTCAGTAATGATGATGGCATTGTTCCCGCCGAGCTCCAGCAGGGTCTTTCCCAACCTTTCCCCTACTGTCTTTGCCACAGCACGCCCCATGCGCACAGAACCTGTCGCGGAAACCAGCGCTATATTTTCGTCTTCGGCCAATAGCCTTCCAGTTGCAAAATCTCCGTTCACAAGGCATGATACCCCTTCCGGAACGCCGTTCTTCTCAAACACTTCACCGATGATATGCTGACAGGCTATGCTGCACAGCGGCGTCTTCTCAGAAGGCTTCCAGATACAGGTATTGCCGCAGACCCAGGCGAGCATGCTATTCCATGACCATACCGCAACCGGAAAGTTAAAGGCGGTGATGATACCGACCACGCCAAGCGGATGCCACTGCTCGTACATCCGGTGGTGCGGTCTTTCTGAATGCATCGTAAGACCATGAAGCTGACGCGAAAGGCCAACAGCAAAGTCACAAATGTCAATCATCTCCTGTACTTCCCCGAGCCCTTCCGTGTTGCTCTTTCCCATTTCATAGGAAACCAGCTTGCCAAGCGGCGCTTTATACACCCGCAGCGCCTCACCGATCTGACGTACCACTTCACCCCTCCTGGGAGCAGGCCACTTTCTCCATTCCTTAAAAGCCGCTGAGGCGCTTTTAACTACGTGGCGGTAGGATTTTTCGTCAGCAGATTGCACGGTGCCCACGCGTTTGCCGTCGACCGGCGAGAACGATTCGATTCGCCTGCCCCCCCTCGACTGCAGCCAAACGCCGCCGGTAGAAACCCCGGCGTTGTTCTTCTTGATACCAAGCGATGCGAGCGCCTCCGTGATTCCGAAATTTTTCATACGGCTGTTGATTTGCCCACAAAGCTAAAAATTTTGAAATGAAATAATATGAGAGAGCAACCGGGTGGAGTTCCCGGCATCAGGGGTACTTGCAACTGGCGCTTAAAGTTCCTGGATCACGTTACCATTCAACACCATACGTGCCCTTTTCCCCGTCGGCATAAAAGCCTTCGATCAGGACACCTCCTTTTTTGTATTCGAGGATGCGGTTGAGATCTTCAACATTTTCGACAGGCACTTTATCAATGAACGCGATAATGAAATCTTTCTTGACGCCGGCCTTTTTCCATTTACCCGAAGCAATGCTGACGATCTTTACACCCCCGTCCAGAAGTAGTTTTGCCAACTCGCGGTAAGGGACGTCCTCGAATTTAGCGCCTTCGATAAAATGTCTTACCTCTTTCTTCTCGAAAGACTCTTCACCCTTGCTGTTCTTAAGCCTGGCCTTGACGTCCATTTTGGCGCCTTTCCGGAGGAAGGTCACAAGGATCTCCTCTCCCGGCCGGTTGCGCGCTACCCACTCCTGCAATTCCGAAACGGAATTCACAATATGGTTATCGATGGCAACGATCACGTCACCAGACTGAATGCCTGATTCTGCAGCGGCGCTACCGGTGATCACATTGCTCACAAACACACCCTGGGTTACTGTAAGATCGTATTGCTCGGCCCGTGCAGCATCCACATCCCCGATGTTGATGCCCAGCAGACCCCGCTGCACCTTCCCGAATTCCAGAAGATCGTCCATTACCTTTTTCACCAGGCTCACCGGAATTGCAAACGAATACCCCTGATAACTTCCTGACGATGTCGCGATGGCGGTGTTGATACCAATGAGCTCGCCGGATAAATTCACCAGTGCACCTCCGCTGTTGCCGGGGTTTACGGCCGCGTCAGTCTGAATGAACGCCTCCACTGACAGGCCATTCTTCTCCTGAAGGATCCCGATGTTGCGCGCCTTGGCGCTCACGATGCCTGCGGTTACCGTAGAGTTCAGGTCGAAAGGGTTTCCGATCGCCAGTACCCATTCACCAGGCTGAAGATTATCTGAATCACCATAGGGAACAAAGGGTAGCTTTTGGGCTTTTATCTTGAGCAGCGCCAGGTCGGTATTTGAATCGGAACCGATGAGCTTGGCATAATAGCGTTGATTGTTATTCATCACCACCTCGATGTTCGTCGCATCTTCAATTACGTGGTTGTTGGTAACGATGTATCCGTCGTCTGATATGATCACACCAGACCCCGAAGAATGCACGGGCCGTTCATATTGCTGAAGGGGATTTAAACTGAAAACACCCGGGCCGTAACCTGTACGGATATGGACGACCCCCGGAACAACTCTGTTGGCAGTTGAGAGAAAATTAATATGGTTGTGATTATTGTATACCGTATCGGCAGGACGGCCTGTAAGAACGAGGCGTTGTCTCTCCTCAATCGAAGCATAGTTGAGGTTGGAAATACCCAAAAAACGGATGGTGAAAATCGATCCCAGCACCCCACCGATGCACGCAATCAGTATGATGGTCAGAATAAAGATAGAACGCTTCATATCACCTCCCTTTATGAGTAATTTAAACGTTTATTTCGAGAAAATGGCTTCACCCAAAATAAAAAAAAAGCGCCCCGGAATCCGGGACGCTTTTACACCTACTAAACTTAAACCCCTATCTTGAAAGTGTAGAACGGAAAGCAAAAAACGTAAAGAAGCTGTTTGCGTTGCGCTACCTTTTTATGCCACTTTGATGGTCGTTTTCAAAAGTTTCTTCTCGTCCTTCGGAACGATCAGCTCAAGGATGCCTGCGTCGTATTTCGCTTCGATCTTTTCAGCATCAACATTCTCCGGCAACAGAAACTCCCTGCTGAAGGCGCCGTATTGTGTCTCGATCGAACGGAAATGCTTTTCATCGGTTTGTCTGGTGAATTTGCGTTCACCGCTGACGCTAAGCCGATGCTCGTTCAGATCAATTTTAAAATCTTCCTTCTTCATGCCCGGCACCGCCAGCAGAATCGCGAACGATTTTTCATTTTCAATAATATCAACTTTCGGAACAAAAGAATAGGCCGATCCACCTGAACGCCCCACTGACTCGTTGAAAAAACGATCCACCAGATGACTGAATGTAGTCGGTACATAGTCATTCAGAACTGTGTTATAACGCATCATACTCATAACTATTGTTGGTTAATTGATTCTTAATCTTTTGAACCTCCATAAGAGAATAGTATGCCGATTGAAATTTCCAGTCAGAATGTCTCAATAGTCAGGTTTCTTCGGGAATTAAACCGACAGAATGGCGCAATATGAGATTTGCGTATGGCTTGGAGCGACGGAAAGACAGCGTCTTCGTCGCCGGATCTTTAGTCAAACCGGATGGCCTTAATGGGCGTAATCCTCGAAATGGCCATGGTAGGCAAAAGAAGGATCAGCGTTACAAGGCCCAGGGTGATCAGATTCAGCACGAGCACGATCTCCCAATGCCAGCTGATCGGAACGAAGCTCATGTAGTAATCACGCGGGTTGAGTTCAATGACCTTGAACCTGTCCTGGATGAAGCAGAGCCCTAATCCGATGAGATTGCCAAGCAACAATCCTTTGAGAATAAGATTGACACCGTTGTAGATAAATACGGACCGGATAAAGCCGTTGCTGGCGCCCAATGCTTTGAGCATTCCGATCATCTGCGTCCGTTCCATGACAAGGATGAGAACGATCGAGATCATGTTGACGCAGACCACGGTGAGTATGATCCCCAGCAGGATATTCACCTGACGGCTCAGCAACTCCAGCCATTCGAAAACCTGGATAAAACGGTCGCTCACGCGCTCAATGTTCAAATCATAATCCATCATTTCACCGATGGCGATGCCGGCATTTTCAATCTGTTCAGGATCGGCCACAAATACTTCAAGGCCTCCTGCGACGCTGTCGGGCCATTCATTCAAACGCTGGATCAATCTGATATCACTGATGATCACGCGGCTATCGAAATATTCCGACAGGTTCGTTTCATAGATTCCCGAAACCTTCAGTCTGCGGAAACGCGGAGGGTTTTGAAAAAAGTGCACGATGATCTCATCCCCGACTGACTTCTTCAATTTGTTTGCGATGACCCTGCTCAGCACTACCTGGCTGGAGTAGCCTGAATCCTGAAAGCGGATAAATTCTCCCTCCACGATGTTGTGCCTGAAGGCTTCAAGGTCGAAGCTTTTACCCACACCTTTGATCAGAACCCCCAGGGCTTCATCGTCGGTCTTTACAACACCTACCTTATGGGCATATTCCTGGATATGACGGATGAAGGGGTATTTTTCCTTTTCTTTAACCAATTCGATCTTATAGTCCATCGGTTGTTCTTCCGTGGAATTGTTCATCGAGAATTTTGTGATCAGGATGTGCCCGCTGAAGCTGTAGATCTTGTCCTTGACCGTTTCCTGAAAGCCCTTCATGATGAGGAAGGAAACGATGGCAGCGGCAAGACCGATGGCGATGCTTACAATGGCTATTTTATGAATGGTGGAAGAGAATCCCTCCTTGTACCCGTGGCTGATTCTTTTGGATATGAAATAGGAGAGATTCAAAATTTATTTACTTTTCAGTCGGAATGTCGTTTGCAAAATAGCGATATCTCTTTAACAACGCTTACATCCCTGAAAATTATGAAAAATATAAAAATGATACTGTGGTTCCTTTCCGTGGTACTTGCTGTTCAGTGCAGCCATAAACCAGTTTCTTCAGGAGCTCCTGCACGAGAGAACATGGAAAAGGAACCAGGCAAACCCATGGTTTTGGTGGGCGCTGACCGGCTCGATGTGTTGCTCCCGAAGCTGAAAAGTAAACGCGTAGCCCTGGTAGTCAATCACACGTCCCTGGTTGGCAACAGCCACATTACGGATACGCTCCTGGCTTCCGGCGTGAGCATCATAAAAGTATTTGCCCCCGAACACGGCTTCCGCGGGGCGGCCGCCGACGGCGAAAAGGTCAACGATGCAGTGGACAGCCAAACCGGCTTACCGATCGTTTCCCTCTATGGCAAAAACAGAAAACCAACAGCGGAACAACTCAGAGATGTTGACATTGTGATTTTTGATATCCAGGATGTCGGAACCCGTTTCTACACCTATATCAGCACCATGCATTATGTGATGGAAGCGTGTGCAGAGCAGGGAAAAAAAATGATCGTGCTCGACCGCCCCAATCCCAACGGCAATTATGTCGACGGGCCTATGCGTGTGGAGTCCCTGAAGTCTTTTGTCGGCATGCATCCGATTCCAATAGTCCATGGGTTGACCGTAGGAGAACTCGCGGGCATGATCAATGGCGAAGGCTGGCTTGAAAAAGGCATTACATGCGATGTGGAAATCATCCCGATCAAAAACTGGACGCACCAGGATTCCTATTCCCTCCCGGTGAAGCCTTCCCCGAATATACCCAATGATCAGGCCGTGAAATTGTACCCTTCCCTCTGCCTGTTCGAAGGAACTGTGGTCAGTGTAGGCCGCGGGACACAAACACCATTCCTGATCATCGGCAATCCTGAATTCACGGACATGCCATTCAGTTTCACCCCGAAGGCCATTCCCGGAATGTCCAATGAACCTCCTCAGGAAGGCAAAATGTGTTACGGTCTGGACCTGAGCAACGCAAAGGTTGAACCGGGAATCAATCTGCAATACCTCCTGGACTTTTACAATAAATACTCCGACAAAGAGAAATTCTTTATCGGCTCCTTTGACCGCCTCGCGGGAACACCCGTTCTCAAGGAACAGATCAAAAAAGGAATGACGCAGGAACAGATCAAGGCAACATGGAAAAAGGACCTCGATGGCTACAAGGAGATGAGGAAGAAGTACTTGATCTATCCGTGATAGTTTTTGGTTATTGGTTTGTCAATTTACTGTTGTTGCTGAAACTTATTCATAATCCTTAATTTGTCATGAAGAGGTGACCAAGTCAGAGAAAGTTCAAGACATATTATCCATCCTGGACAAGTATTTTCCGAGTCCTGATATTCCTTTGGATCACAAAGATCCATACACATTGCTGATTGCAGTGCTGCTGTCGGCGCAGTGTACGGATGAACGCGTAAACAAGACCACACCCGGGTTGTTCAGCCTTGCGGATAACCCTTTCGATATGGCAAAAATTCCTGTGGATGAGATCCGGGAGATCATCAAACCCTGCGGATTGTCGCCGGCAAAATCGAAAGCCATCAGCAAACTCTCACAGATACTGGTAGAAAAATACAACGGCAAAGTTCCGGATAACTTTGAAGGTCTGGAGGCTTTACCCGGTGTCGGCCACAAGACCGCATCGGTCGTGATGACGCAGATCTTCGGGATGCCGGCATTCCCCGTGGATACACACATACACAGACTGGCTTATCGCTGGGGACTATCGAACGGAAAAAGTGTAGAGCAAACCGAACGCGATCTCAAAAGGCTTATCCCTCAGGAAAAATGGGACAAGGTACATTTGCAGATCATCTACTTTGGCAGGAAGTATTGCCCGGCAAGAGGACATGTCTGGAGCCAGTGTCCCATATGTGTAAAGTACATGCGGAAGAGTCTGAGAAAGGATGATCACATCGGCCGGTAAGGTAAGCCCCGGGCGAAATGAGCGCGCATAGCGTACCCCTCAGGAGCGGTGCGGATACATACTATGATATGCCGGGGATTTTGATGTATTTCAAATTTATGCAAGAGGTTACGCCAAAGAAACAAGCGTAAAATAGCCTGGACCTTAGTACCTGAGCCCTGAAAAGCCCATATTTGCACCGTTAAACAGCGCAATGCATCCTCTGAAGATCATATTTATGGGCACGCCCGAATTTGCCGTGCCCAGCCTGGAAGTGCTGGTTCAAAACAACATCAATGTTGTGGCAGTCATTACAGCGCCGGACAAACCGCAGGGACGCGGACAGAAAATTGTTTTTTCTCCCGTGAAGGATTGCGCCCTGCATCACAATATCCCGGTCCTGCAGCCCACGAATCTCAAATCACCTGAATTTCTCGATCAACTCAGAAGCTACCAGGCGGATCTGCAGGTGGTGGTTGCTTTCCGCATGCTTCCTGAAGCAGTATGGAATATGCCACCGCTTGGGACTTTCAATTTACACGCCTCCCTTCTTCCGCAATATCGTGGGGCCGCGCCGATCAATTGGGCCCTCATCAACGGCGAAATGGAAACGGGCGTCACAACGTTTTTCCTGCGACACGACATCGATACAGGCAGTGTCATCTTCCAGGAAAAAGAACGGATTCATGAAGATGACAACGCAGGAACCCTGTATGAACGCCTCATGAAGAAAGGATCGGCGCTGGTGTTAAAAACAGTACAGGCTATCCAATCTGAAAACTACAACCTTACGCCGCAACCCGACAACGCGGAGATCAGGCATGCGCCAAAGATCTTCAAGGAAACGTGCGGCATCAACTGGAACCAACCCGGCCACCAGGTCAGGAATTTTGTCCGTGGATTAAGTCCTTATCCCGCCGCATGGACGATCATCAACGGCAAGACTTTCAAGATCTACAAAACCAGTTTAGTTGACTGGGGGGACAGGACTAAAAATGAAGGGGAATTTGTTACAGACAATAAAAATTATCTATATTTTAAAACGCAGGATGGTTGGATGTCTATTGAGGAATTGCAGCCCGAAGGAAAAAAGAGGATGACCATCCAGGATTTTTTCAGGGGTAATAAACTGTAAAAAAAAATAATTGTGCTTAACGGGATGCGGATATTGCGTCTCTCCAAACACCACCAGAAACACCATGATCGTCTCAGCAATAGCGGCCCTTTCCAGAAACAAAGTGATCGGAAAAAACAATGATCTGCCCTGGCGTCTTCCCGATGATATGAAATTCTTCATGAACAAGACGAAGGGACATCATGTCGTCATGGGCAGAAAAAACTACGACTCGCTGCACGAAAAATACAAGCCGCTTCCGCAGCGCACGAATGTTGTCATCACACGTCAGAAAGATTTTGTTGCCCCCGGGTGCATTGTGCTCCATGCCGTTGAGCCGGCACTGGAGATCGCAAAAGACAATTCCGAGACTGAATGTTTTATCATCGGAGGCGCGGAGATATACAGGCTTGCCATGCCCTACACCACGCGGATGTACCTGACGGAGATTGATGCTGTCATCGACGGCGATACTTATTTTCCGGACATCGATCAGGACGAATGGGTGGAGATCAGCCGCGAACACCATCCTGCGGATGACCGCCACCGCTTTGCTTTTGACATCGTCGTGTATGACCGGGCTTAATCACCAATAATGGCTCATCTGAATAACCAGGTCATTTGGATTACAGGCGCTTCTTCCGGAATTGGTGAAGCGCTTGCGTATGCACTTTCCGCCAAGGGTGCGCGGCTCATCCTTTCCGCCCGCCGCAAAGAAGAACTGGAGCGCGTGAAAGGAAACTGTTCCCAAAAAGCACAACCTGGAATCCGCATTCTTCCCCTGGATCTTGAAAAGCCTGATACACTGAAATTATCCACAGAAGCTGCCATTCAGATCTTCGGTCACGTGGATGTGCTGATCAACAATGGCGGCATCAGTCAGCGAAGCATGATCGCCGACACTGCACTGACCGTTGACAGGAGACTAATGGAGATAAATTACTTTGGCGCAGTGGCTCTTACAAAATATCTGCTTCCGCATTTCATTCAACGGCGACAGGGACATGTCGTCAATGTCACAAGCCTCACCGGTAAATTCGGAACCCCCTATCGTTCCGGATATGCGGCGTCCAAACATGCACTTCACGGTTTTTCCGATGCCCTCCGGGCAGAACATTATAAAGACAATATCCGGGTGACGATGGTCTGCCCGGGATTTATCCGCACCAACCTCACGTTAACAGCGCTGACCGCAGATGGGTCGCCCCTGAACAAGATGGATGAAGCCCAGTACAAGGGTAAATCCGCGGAGTGGTGCGCCGCAAAGATTGTCAGGGCCATTGAAAAAAATAAGGAAGAAGTGTATATCGGCGGAAGAGAAGTTTTCGGCGTATACCTCAAAAGATTCTTTCCCGGTCTTTTCTCGCGGGTCATTCGCAAAGTGGCCGTCCGCTGAGCCCTACCCTGGATCCCCTGAAGGGTACTTCTAAATCTCCTTTCAGTGATTTAGAAGCTCCCGATGCCCCACCCACGTGAACCGCTTCGTCACATACTCGGGATTTGTAAACGATGCATTTCCCGCTGGGTTTCCGCCGGTGACGTGGAAATCGGAAAATGCCGCATTCTGATTCATGTAGATCCCTCCGGTGAAATTGAAAGATACAGGCGTTGCAGCAAGCGCCATCTCGTCTGCGATCTTTTCCCGCACCGCTGGATCGGTGACGTAAGCGCCACACGAAATCGCTCCGTGTTCCCGCGCCATGGCCTGCGCGAGGGCGATGGATTCATCGGTGTCCCTTGTTTTGACCAGCAAGGCAATCGGACCGAATAATTCCTTGCTGAAAAGATCCTGCCTGACAGCATCCACCTCCACTACTACCGGTGTGACTACACGCGCGTTTTTAAACATCGGATTTTCAAGCTTTCGCGACTTGAGCCACACCTTACCCGGAAGTTTTTCCGCTTCCGCCACCCGATCGCACGTCTTTTTGTTCTGAATAGCGCCCAAAACAAAAGGTCCTGCCTTCGGATTATCCACAAGGCCATTAATGTTATCAATAAGTTTTTTTGCGAACTCGTCAAAAGGCAGCGATCCACCGGATGTCCTGACGCCGCCCGCGGGTATCAGGATGTTCTGTGGCGCCGTACACATCTGCCCGCTGTAGAGACACAGCGAAAACGCTATGTTGGCCGCCACTTTATCAGGATCCTCTACCGAGTCGAGAATAATTGAATTTACGCCCGCCTTCTCCGTGAACACCGTTTTGCCAGGCAGCGCCTCGAGATAGCTTCCGAACGCCGAACTTCCCGTGTAGTCGATCAGCTTCACTGCAGGATGTTCTGCGAGTTCTTTCGTGATCATTTTATCAAAGGTGTCGGCAGCAAGCTGGCAGACATTGGGATCGAGATTATTTTGTTTCAAAGTCTTTTGTATTTCCTCCACCACTATGGCAATGGGAAGGATCGCTCCAGGATGAGGTTTCACGAGCACAGTATTTCCCGTCATGAGGCTTCCATAAATTCCTGTCACGGAGTTCCATGTGGGAAACGTAGAACATCCAGCGACGAGCGAAATCCCCTTGGGCACCGCACGCCATTCTTTATTGAGTTGAATGTTGTATTTACCCATCGGTTTGTCCCATACCGCTTTCGCTGGAAAACGCTGGAGCTCTTCAAAACCTGCAGCGATGGCCTCCAGCGCGCGGTCGGCAGCATGGGGTCCCGAGGCCTGGAAAGCCATCATGTACCCCTGACCGGTAGTATGCATGGTAGCGTAGGCGATCTCAAAGAACCTTGACCTGACGCCCGCGAGCGATTCCAGCAAAATTCCGGCACGTTGCTCATAGCCGACTTTACGCCATTGGTTGAAAGCTATCTTCGACCGCTCAACAAGCGTGTTCGCTGAAAACAATGGATATTGGATGTTCAGGGGTTCCTGCAGATAAGGGGATTCTTCCTGACCGCCCCACCCCTCCGGATTGTCCTGCATCAGGCCCTCGAATTTCTTACCGAGTCTCTCTTTAAAACGCTTTTGTCCCTCTGCGTCCGCAGTCTCTCCGTAAACGGCGGGCGCGGGATGCTCCGGGAACGCAGCGAAAAATGTCCGTGTATGCAAGGCGTCAATCGCCTGCTTAAGCGTGCCTTGGTGTTTGTTGAACAGATCCATAGTTTCTTTCTTCTACGCTGTTAATTTCTTTTTGAAACAAATCATTCCACGGTTTGGTCATAAGCCGTTACTGAATTGTAACCATTCAGGTAACGCCTTGCGCCGTCTTTACGGCTGCGACCCGAAAACTCTTTTCAGAATTTCAGTCGTCCGCGCAACTGGATTCTCCCTTATATTTTTTTCTTCCCTGGCAATCATTATAAACAAGCCTTCAATGGCCTTGTCAGTTGCATAGTCATCCAGATCAGGATTTACTTTTTGCACAAAGGGTACCTGGTTATAGCGGTTGACGATGTCGCCGTAATACCGGGTGGCATTCACTTTATTCAATGAATTCTGAATAACAGGCTTGAACTTTTCTTTCAGCAGTCCGGAAGTGGTGCGCTTCAGGTATTGTGTTGCAGCGTCGTCCCCGCCGCGTAATATCGACCATGCGTCTTCGATGGTCATGGCCCGTATCGCCTCGATAAAAATTGGCTTCGCTTCCTTTGCTGCGTCTTCCGCGCCGCGGTTTAAGGTCACCACAAACTTGTCAACCTCACTCCCCAATCCAAGCTGCCGCAGGCGATCCTCCACTTTTTTTACTTCGGGGGGAAAAGGAATCTTAATTTCAGGATTCTTAAAGTATCCGTCTAATTGAGAAACCAGGTCGCTTCCATTAGAGATGCCTTTTATCAAGGCCTCTTTCAACCCTTGCGCTACCTCAGCGGTCGTGAGCGGCGCATTGGATCCACCAAGCGTTTTATTGACGTCGCCAAGTGTCTGGTTGATCTGGGCGCTCGTGCAGGCACCAAGTATGATCGTACATATCAAAAAAATTTTCTTCATGCGTTTCAGGGTTTTCAGGTCCCAGCCTTTTAAGTTAATTTTTAACGTTGACGTGTTTGCAACATTGCTGCCGCTAAACAAAATTCATTATTTACTGTTTGTAGGAAATACCATTTCCTACACCTTTAAAGGAATTGGCTCTAAAGCTACAAAATTGATATTAAGCTTTAAACTTCAATGTACTAAACTACATTTGTCCCCATGAAAACAATTACTGCTGAACTTTTGACCATTGGCGATGAGCTGTTATACGGGCAGATTGTCGATACGAACAGCCAGTGGATGGGCGCCGAGTTGTCGAACGCCGGAATCAAAGTGATCAGGAAAACCACCGTGGGGGACGTCCATGAAGAAATTATGAGCGCTTTTTCAGAAGCTGAGAGGCGAGCCGATATTATATTGATTACTGGCGGGTTGGGTCCGACGAATGACGATCTGACAAAGCCTTGTCTTGCTAAATATTTTGATTGCGAGATGCAAATTCACCAGGGGGCGCTCGCGGAGGTCACGGAATTTTTTACAAGCCGTGGAAGGGTTCTTACGGAGCTGAACCGCTTGCAGGCGTCTTTACCCGCATGCTGCGAGAAGATCACAAACAGGCTCGGAACTGCGCCGGGGATGTGGTTTGAACGCAACGGAAAAGTTTTCGTTTCCATGCCAGGGGTTCCGCACGAAATGAAAGTCATGATGGCAGAGATCATCATTCCTAAATTGCGCCGCACTTTTCAGACGCCATCCATTCACCACACGATCATCAGGACTGTGGGAATCGGCGAATCGTTTCTCGCTGAAAAGATCGCTTCATGGGAACAGTCTCTTCCCGCACATTTCCGGCTCGCTTATCTGCCGGGCTATGGCGAAGTGAAGCTGCGACTTACGGCGATCGGCACGGATATCGAAAAGCTGAAGGGCGAAGCGGGGGAGCTCACGGCCAAAATAAAACCTTTTGTGGGGGAATATATTTACGGCACAGGGAACGACCCTCTCGAAGTTGCGGTAGGCAATCTGTTGCGTGATAAAAAACTAACCCTCGCGGTGGCTGAAAGCTGTACTGGCGGATACCTGTCGCATCTTATTACCAGTGTGCCGGGGAGTTCAGACTATTTTAATGGAAGCATGATTGCTTATTCCAACGATGTAAAGGTAAAAGACCTCGGCGTACAGCAGGAAACGCTGGCGTTACATGGGGCGGTCAGCGAACCTGCGATCCGGGAAATGGCAAGCCAGGTACGTTTGAAATTCAGGACCGACATCGGCGTGGCTACCAGCGGAATCGCCGGCCCGGGCGGCGGAACGCCCGATAAGCCTGTCGGAACAGTCTGGATCGCATGCGCAGACGACCGTCGAACTGTCGTCCGCAAGCTTCAGCTTTCCAAAGACCGCCTGATCAATATTAAACTTTCTTCTGTCTCCGCATTGAATCTTATCCGAACCACCATTCAAAAACCTGACTGAAGAAGAAGCCAAAAGAGGACGCGTGTGCACGCATCCTCTTTGCTGATCCTGATTTAAAAACCGTTTCAACCCGCCACGCGGACGGGAACTACAAAGCGGGTATTGGACCATTCAAAGACCATCTCAATACCCTGTCCTTCCGGTGAAAGGCTGATGGTAAATTGTTCGACGGGAGCACTCGTTTGTTGCGTCGCCACTTTGGTCCGCAACACGTCCTTCTCATCGTCCGGTTCGCTTGAGCCAGACTCACCCACTGCTGTGTTGAGAACAAGCTCAAACGCGTCCGCTCCCGGCACCGCATACATCCTGTAGGTCCCTGCCTTGACCGGACTCCCATTAAAGAGAACGTCGCGGTTAAAAGTTATCTCCGTAGCTTCATTGGCACCGAGCCTCCAGTACTTTCCATACGGTTGAAGTGCGTCCTGGTCCTCGGTACCGAAAATAAGACGCCCTCTCACCGAAGGCCGGCTATAGGTGACGGTAACAGTCACCCCTCCGGAAGTCAGCTGTTCTTCACCCGGAGGACTCAGCGTGCGCGTGCGGTTATTCAGATATAAAAATACGGCTATCACCACCACCGCCAGTATGGCAAGGCCAATCCACATCTTTTTGCTTCTCATATTGATTAGTAAGTGAACTAAAGGTAACTAAAGCTTTTGAAAAAAGAATGCGTCCGGTGACTGTAATTACTACTGGATTTTCTTCGGAGGCAGATCAAAGGCCTTTGCCACGTGATCGAACCCCCCCTTATGCGATCCGTCGCAAAAAGGTTTATTGGAGGATCGGCCACACCTGCACAAGGAAACCACCTCCCTGCCCTGCAGTCCATAAGTGTTGCCTTCCATATCCACAATCTCGAAATCGCCTTCAATCCTCAATGAACCGTTACTGTTTACTGTCAATTTTGTTTTTGCCATCGTTTCAAATTTTTGCCAAGGTAGCAAAAGGTGAATGAATGTTGTGCCATGTACCTTAAGCGGTTGATGCCCTGACGTTTGGCGTATGAAATACCCGTTGCCTGTAGCCTGAAACGCCGCGATCATTCCACATGGACAAGCCTCATCAGAGACCTTTGAACAATTGACAGGCGTTGGCACAGTGTTTTTATAACCTTGTGGTATACGAATTAACTTTTGAGCTATGGGCTATCTGTTGATCAAAAAAGACGATGCGAAGACTTTCAAATCTTTTCTTTCCGGTAACGAAATCCAGGTGGGTGTAAGGCTTGGAGCCCAGGCCAACATTTTCCGGCCCGAGGAGGAAGTTTATGTTTTTTATGACAACGATGACACCGATACAACCTATAGGGCCAGGATCACCAGGCAGGAAAGGCCAAAGGGTAATACATCATTTGTGATGCTCGGACTCGTCAAGGACGGCCAGCGATCCACCAACTGATCCTGTTTCCGCACACATTTTCCACTTCCTTGTTTCTTATTCCCGAACTTTCCGTTAACTTTTCATAAGTTAATCCCCGTGCACGATGCCAAACCTGAAAATCAATCACCTTGCGGTATTTGTTTGCGTAATACTATTACACATCCTTGGGTTTCTCTGGTATGGGCCTTTGTTCGGAGAGCGGTGGATGGAACTGGTGGAACTGGACCCTGAAAGGATGGAAGGATCCGGTGGCGCAGGAATGTGGATCACGAATTTCCTCGCCCAACTTGCACCCGTCTATTTCCTGGCCTGGCTGTTCACGAAACTCAATGTCACTTCCGGCGGCCGCGGGGCTGCGATTGCTTTCGCTATCACGTTCTGCTTTCACCACCTGTCTCTCATGAGCGGCAACATGTTTTCCGGCGAACATTACGGACTGGCGTGGATCGTGGGTGGGTTCAGTATAATTGGCCTCACGCTATCGGGCTTTATCCTGGGCACATGGACTAAGACAAACAACTGATCCACGACCCGGTACCAAAAGGCACAAGCTGCCCGGTTTGTCCATTGCTTTTCAGAACAAGCAGATGATCTTCTTTTCCCCCTGGAACGGGACATGCAGCACACCTTTCTTTTCTTCAGACGGACGCTTTTGACGCTTGCTCGCAGTAACGCATCACATCGATGATTAGTTGACGCAGGTCCTGCACGAAGACCGGTAAACCACTCCGGTGCTAACGCAATGCTCAATGACCGTTTGTAAAAATGGTTTGCAACACTCCGAAATTTGCCCTATACTAACCCTATAATGCAAGAAGTATCTGCCCTATGAGTAGTAAACCGTTCCTGAAAACCCTGAACAGTGAAAATATCAGTGGCGTAGCATACAAAAATGTTAACCTCAAGAAGATCGTTCTCGGTTTTTTTTCCAATGCAGGCAATGCTACCATTGCAGACTTGTGCAAGGAATTGAACCTGAGTGTGCCCAAGGTGACCATGCTCCTGAACGAGCTCATTCAGGATGGCCTTGTCCAGGACTACGGGAAAATCGAATCTTCCGGGGGGCGCAAGCCGAATGTATATGGACTGGTTTCCGATTCCGGTTTCTTTATCGGTGTGGATGTAAAACATAACCACATCAACATCGGTTTATCCGATTTGCAGAAGCGCCTCATCAAGATCGTCAAGAATGTCGAATACAAACTGGAAAACAATAAGGAATCGCTGGAGTCATTGTGCGCGATCATCAATAACTTTATCGCTGACCTTCCCATCTCCAAGGATAAAATTCTGGGGATCGGTTTAAACCTTACGGGAAGGATCAACCATGCCACGGGATACAGTTACAGCTACTTTTACTTCAATGAGGAACCGCTCAGCAAATACATCGAGTCCAAAGTAAAGATAGGTGTGTTTCTGGAAAATGATTCCAGGGCAATGGCGTACGGTGAATTCTGCGTAGGCAACGTACATGAAGAAAAAAATGTACTGTTCCTGAACATGGACTATGGTATCGGTGTCGGAATTCTGATTGACGGTGAGTTGTACTATGGTAAGTCAGGTTTTTCAGGGGAGTTGGGACATATACCGATATACAACAATGAGATCATGTGTCACTGTGGCAAAAAAGGATGTCTGGAAACAGAAGCTTCCGGGGCCGCGCTGATCAGGATGTTCATGGAGAAATTAAGTGAAGGGTCGTCGTCAATCCTGACAAAGACAATGAACCCTGAAGACATTCAACTGGAAGATATCATCAGGGCCGCGAATCAGGATGACATCCTCGCCATAGACCTCATTGGAAAGATCGGTGAAAACATTGGTCGTGGCATCGCCCTGCTGATCAACATCTTCAATCCCGAGCTGGTCATCCTCGGCGGAAGCCTCGCAGCAACGGAAGACTACATCCGCCTTCCGGTTAAGAGCGCCATCAATAAATATTCGCTCAGCCTTCTGAACAATGCCACCGAGCTGAAGATGTCAAAACTAGCCGACGAAGCCGGTGTGATCGGCGCCTGCCTACTCGTCTGGAGACGCGTGCTATCGCAGGTGTGACCGCGCCCGCGCCCCTCCAGTTGAGTGGTCAGTAGTGAGTGGTGAGTGCGCCAGTGCCACCGATGGATACTCACTCTGTAGCCAGATGCTGCAAGGTTCTGCAATGAATGCCACACGCATGAGCCGCAGGCGCCCATTCACGATTCACGACTGACGATGCACGATTGATCCACGATTAACACCCCTAGCTTTGAAAAGCAAGCACATGCCAACGCACGCACCCACTCGCCATTCACCACTCACCACTGACTAAGGCCAGTGCGTCTCAATTCCCTGTCCGCGCACCATGCTCTGGAAATCCTCAAGCCGCTCGCTTTTCTCCCGCACCCCACGGGGGATGATATTTTTCTGAAGCGAATAGGCCACGAGCATTCCCACAGATTCGCCGATACTCCACTCAACCGGATGGAGGCGGTAGCACCCGTTGGTTATGTGCGTCGTACCAATATTTTTATTCGCAGGAAGTAAATTTTCAATGCGTTTCGGCAGCAATGCGCCCAGTGGAATCTGGAACGGCAATGATCCAAAATCAATGTAGTTATTCCCGCCACAGCTGGGATGAAGGTCAATGTGATAGTAGCCGATACCGATGCTGTCATAAAACTCAGCGGATGTGTTGCCCGCCTTTTTACCCGTGATCATCGCGCGGTTAGCGCTACCCACATGCTCCTCCAGTACGGTAAAGACTGCCTGTATCCGGCGCGACTCTCTGATGTACGGATACTTTGCGAGTCCGTCTTCTGTGCCCATCACATCACCCCGCAAACGCAGTCCGGCCCAGCCCTGTCCACCATCCGGACGCGGCGCCTCTGTCTGCAGCCAGTAGAACAGGGACAAGCTCAATTGCTTCGCGCGGTCCACATGCTTCTTGAATTCCTTTTCCGAAACATCGATCAGACTGCCCAGCATGTAATCATTCTGGGGCCAGTTAACGATGGTGATATCACCCGGATAAGTGCCTGGCTTAAAGTTATTTTTATGAATGATCCGGCGGTAATTCCAAAGGTTAAGTGAATTTCCGGTGGGGATTCCTTCCGGATGAAAACCCAGCGCTTTCGGTTCCAGCGTAGATGGATTTGAATACTTCAGCTCCAGTAATTTCCCTGACCAGGGCGGACTCAGTTTCGGAACATGGTTCTTCCAAAAGTCATACTCCTTTGGTTTATCAATCAGGTTATTGGCGCCCGGCACATAATCCATGGCGAAGCATACGGTGAACGCCTGCTGGTTATTGGGCTCCGCCTTTTCGGCTGCGTGTAGCTCGCGCGTTTGGTCTTTGGACTCGGCGCCGTTCACATACTCTGTCTTCGTCAACGGGAGCAGATCGCCCAACTCCGTCGCGTCAACAAAATAGGGAGCGGTCAACACTTTTTCCCTTCCGCCGGCGAGGTTTACAGCCTTTACCGAACGCACCTTGTCTCCCGTCACATCGGCCGATACGATCTTATGTGAAGTCAGCAACGACAATTTTCCGGAGCTGATGTACGGATTGAGCATATCCTGCAGAACAGCCACTGCCACCCGGGGTTCGTGACAAAGCCGGGACACAGTTCCGTCGCCGGGATTGAGATTCTTACGGCTGCGCGCCTCATCTGTCAGGGGATAGTTTCGGATATAATATTCCCTAACCGCCGTGCGAAACTGGCGATAAAGATACGTTGCTCCATGTGTTTCAATCCACTGATGTTCATCCGGAGGTACACCCTGCTGTGAAAGCTGACCGCCTATCCAGTCCGTTTCTTCCGTTAAAATTACGGTCAACCCGTTCCGGAGGGCTGCCAACGCTGCGGCTACTCCTCCCAGGCCGCCCCCTGCGATCACAACATCCGCAGCATACTCATTCGCAGCATGCGCCGCACCGCGTCCGGCAGCCGACGCCTGCGCCGGCATACCAAGAAAAGGACCTGAAGCGAGTAACCCACCGCCTACAGTTAATGATTCTAAAAAACTTCTTCGCTTCATCTGATTTTGTTCTCTGAGTCTAAAAAGAATACCTGTGCGGGATTAGGCCCGGCACAGGTATCAATACATTTATTCAATTATTACTCCCACCCTGTATTCTGGGAAAGCCCCGGATTGGTGTCGCGCTCCGCCTGAGGAACAGGCAACAAGACCAACCTTGGATACCAGTAGCGGTCTTCACGTGTGAAGCGCTGCGATTCCTGCCCGGTATAAACCGGAATACTGTTCAGGTCATGCACCGGAGTTGCCTTAAAATCCGGGACCGGCGGCATCGCGTTCGGATCCTTCGCGATACCCATCACCTTTTGCGGCATGACAACGTCAGCAATTTCCCAACGGCGGATATCAAACCACCGGAACCCTTCCATGGCAAGTTCTGCAACCCGTTCGCGACGGATTAACTCGCGCAATTCATTCTGGTCGGCCTGGATGGCAACATCAACCACAGGTTGCCCGGCGCGGGTACGGACCTTGTTGATCGCGTCGATAACAGAGCCGTCCATTTCACCAAGCTCGATCTTCGCCTCGGCATAAGTTAATAATATTTCCGCATAGCGCATCAGGATGAAGTTAACGCGCGCCTGGAAAGCATTCTCTCCCGTCATCGTATATTTCGCATGCAGTAACCCTACGCCACTTTTCGCAGGACCAAAGGCGTTGTCATAATCAGCATTTGCCCGGGTCGTCCATGAGCCATCTGCATTTTTGAACGAAGTTGTCGACTTGTATACATCGTACACAACTGTTACCAGGTTCATGTAGATCGTATCCCCGGGAAGGGCCACGGTATAACGAAGGCGTTTGTCGCGGTTCAGGCGCGGGTTGTTCGCATTGTAAACTGCGGACTCATCAATTCTCTTCCCATCTTTTGCTTCGAACATATCCACCAGGCGTTGCTGCGGGAACCTTCCGGACTGACCACCGGCGGCACGGGAAATGCTGCCCAAAGGCAACCATGTAAGCGCTGAAGGATCGGCATCCGTATTCAGGATCTCCCACATGATCTCCTTGCCGGCGTTAGGAGCCTGCCCGGTGCGGGTAAAGAGATCTCCGAATTTCGGATTGAGGTCCAGGCCCGCGCCATCCATCACCTGCTTCGCCGCTTCCGCTGCAATCTGAAAATCCTTGTTGAAGAGCGCCGTGCGCGCTTTTAACCCAAGGGCTATTGCCTTGCTTATCCTTCCCCGTTCTCTAGGCGCCCAGTCTAATACCTGTGCCACGGCATCAAGCTCTTCATAAATGAAGGCAACGACCGCTGCCTTTGAAGCGCGTGTCTGCGTATAAAATTCATCCGGTGTTAATTCATCTGTGATCAGCGGAACATCGCCGAACATAAACGTCAGGTAAAAATACGACCAGGCCCGGAGAAAGCGCGCTTCAGCCTGTAAGCGGTTGTAGACCGCCTCGTCCACACTGGCTTTGCCTGCTTCCATTCCTGAAAGCATTGTGTTGGCGCGCTGGATGGTAATGTAGGCAAGCCTCCAGATACCGGAAGAGTGGGAATTGTATACATCGTAATTACCTTCACCGAGATCCACCGCCCGGAGGATCGCAATGTCCGTCCAGCCATCCATTACCGACTGATAGGGCGTGTTGCCGTAATTCCAGTAAGCCGACTTGTATACCGCGGTCATCGCCGCGTTCATTTCATTGGCGTTGTTAAAGAATTTCCCGGTAGCAGGCGCGTCAAGGGGAGCTTCTTCCAGAAAATCGCTGCAACCCTGAAAAACACTCATCAGCAAACACAGGCTCGCTATATAAAATATTTTCTTTCTCATGATGATTATAAGTTAATGTTAAGACCAGCGGTAAAGGTTCTCATGATAGGATAAAACTCCCCGGCAGTGTCTCTCTGCTCGGGATCGAAACCGGGGAAGAACTTATCCCAGGTCACAAGATTTTGTCCGCTCACATAAAGCCTTGTGGATTTGATCCCGATCTTGCTGGTGATCCCGGCAGGCAAGGTGTAACCCAAAACCACGTTCTTCAGACGCACGTACGCTCCGGATTTCAGCCAGTAAGAGGAAGTCACATAGTTGTTCACGATGCTGTTGGCCGTCAGGCGCGGATAGGCGGCATCCGGGTTTTCCGGTGTCCAGTAATCTTTCTGGTGCTCAAACATCGATCCCTGGAAACTGGCAGAGTAAAACGGCTGCGATCCGGTGCCTGACAGATAGTTGTCGCGCTTGCCTACACCGTGGAAGAAAGCGGTAAGATCGAATCCTTTGAACTGCGCCGACAAGTTTGCGCTATACTCATAGCGCGGGAAGTAGTTGCCCAATATGGCACGGTCATAGTTGTCAATCTTATTATCAGGCGCTCCATCAGGACCGCTGATATCGCGATAGCGGATGTCGCCGGGGGCTGTGTTTCCGTAATGGAAAGGTGCGCTGCTGATTTCATCCTGACTTTGGAACAATCCTTCGGCGATGTATCCATAATAAGAATCCAGCGCATAGCCTTCCTGTTGAATCTTCATGCCGCTGATGATCGGCTTACCACCGTTGTTGAGTACCTGATTCTTTACGTCAGACAGCGTGAACTGGGCCTGATATTTGAAATCGCCCATTTCATCTCTCCACCCGGCAGCAAGTTCCCATCCGGTGTTACGCATGGATCCCACGTTCACGAACGGCGAAGCAAGGCCGACGTAGGTGGGTACCGGCACGAGCTGCAACATGTCTGTGATATCGCGCTGGAAAAAATCCGCTGTCAGCGTCAACCGGTTGTTCAAAAAGCCAAGGTCGGCACCGATATCAAGGATCTTTGAAGTCTCCCATTTGATATCCCGGTTGGCCGCTGTTGTCAGCGCATATCCGGCATTCACCACATTGTTGAAATAATAGTTGTATGCAGATCCTGAAAAGAATGTTGAATACGTGGGATAATAATCAGGCGATCCGCCTCTGAATAAACTCTGGTTCCCAAGCGTACCATATGATACCCGGAGTTTCGCATCATTCACTGCGTTGCTCAGACCCGACCAGAAATCCTCTTCTGAAATTCTCCAGCCAAAAGATGCCGACGGAAATAATGCCCACCAGTTGTCTTTTCTGAAACGCGAAGAGGCATCCCAGCGTCCGTTCAACTCGAGCAGATACCTTTCATTAAAGTTATAATTCAGTCTGCTGTAGATGGAAACCATACTCCACCGCTCTTCGCCGCCCGCCAGCGACTGACCCAAAGGATCGCCGCTGCTCAGGTAAGGTCTGTCCGGAGAAAGCAGGTTTTGACGAAACGCATTCAGTGTTGTCTGGCTGAAGCTTTCGGTGCTGAAACCTCCGAGAAATGTAAAGTTATGCTTATCCACCGCCTTGTTATAGGTAGCCTGTGCACGGAAAAGATTCTGGTGATTTTCAGACAAGTTTTCCGAAAGTGAATTCAACGCGGGCCAGGGCCGTGCAAAAGCAAGTGTCTTGTTCGCCGGGTCAGCATTGTAGATGTGATACTGGTCCGTGAACTGACGCTGATGCGATGTCCAGTAATTGGAGCTGTACGTCGCCAGCAATTCCAAACCCTCCAAGGGTTTGTAGGTGGCCGTTCCCTTGATGATCCTGGAGTCGGTAATGAACCTGTTAAAACCACCGTCTTCCGCCTGCGCAGCAGGGTTCGCGTTGGACCATCCCTCTCCCCACTCGCCGGAATCAAATCTTCCCGGAACGATCGCCGGCATACCGAGCATGTAACGGATAATATTCTGCGGGAACGATTGCCCCGGCCAGAGACGCTCCGAGCGGTTCAGCACAAGATCCATCGATGCTGAAAGCTTGCGCGTTAACGCCACATCCGTATTGAAACGCAGATCGTGTCTTTTAAAATTCGTATTTGCTGTAAGACCATTCTGATCCAGGAAACTTCCTGAAGCAAACACCTTTACTCTTTCAGTACCGGCGGAAAGGCTCAGATTGTGATTGTGCATCAATCCGTTGTTCGTCAACACGAGTTCTTTCCAGTCTGTGTTGAAGCGCGAGAAATTATCGGGTCCCAAAGCTTCATAATCTGCAATCTGCTGCGTGAAGGCAGGAGGAAGACCACTGTTCACCTGCGCAACATCCCATAATCTCATATGGTCAAGGCTATTGACTTTTTCAGGAAGATCCGTGGGCTCCTGGCTTGACACGTAACCGTGATAATTCACGCTGATACCCTGCTTACCTCTTTTGGTCGTGATCAGTACAACGCCGTTGGCTGCACGCGAACCATATACCGCCGCAGCGGCAGCGTCTTTCAAAATGGAGATACTCTCAATGTTGTTCGGATCGATGGCATCCAGACTCATTTCAACATTGTCTACCAGGATCAAAGGATTCTGACCTGCATTGATAGAACCGATACCCCGAATACGGATCGTACCCCCGTCGCCACCAGGGACACCGGATTGCTGCGTAACGGAGACACCGGGTGCCATACCCTGCAATGCCAGCGAAGTAGATCCAACCTGCCGCTTGGTCAAAGACTCTCCATCCACGACGGAAACAGCTCCTGTTACGTTCACCTTCTTCTGGGTACCATAACCCACCACCACAACCTCACTTAACTGTTCGCTGGATTCCATTAAAACAACATTGGCTTCTTCCAGACCATTCGTTATCACTTCCTGGGTTTCAAATCCTATGAATGTTATGATCAGGATTGATTCGGCCTGGTTTGCCGCAATCTGAAAACTGCCATCGGCATCTGTCGTGGTCCCGATCTGCGTTCCCTTTATCACAACAGTGGCACCCGGCAACGGCTCCCCCCTTGAGTCGCTGACCTTACCACGGATTGTCTGAGATTGCCCATATACATCATGCTTCAGGCACATTAGGCTGAGCGCGATAAAAAAAAGGCTCAGCAACCATTTTTTCGTAACTAGTTTTTGCATAGGAATTATTGGGTTATTACTGGGTTTTGGTTAAGTATTTTTGATGCCTCAACATTGCGAAAACATTTTCTTTCTCATTTCACGCCTTCAGCGAGGCTTAATCTGTATTTGCATTAAACCTCGACTTATATCCGTTGAAGCCATAAAAAACGATATAGAGGTAACAGGCGAGCGGAACGACAAAGGAGACCTGCCATGGATAAACATCCTTTAACAACCCTTGGGCTAGTGATATGATCGCGCCGCCCATGATAGCCGTCGACAAAACGCCGGAAGCCTGCGTTGTGTATTTTCCCAACCCGTTCACGGATAATGAAAAGATCGTGGCAAACATGACCGCGTTGCAAAGTCCGACGGCGATCATCGTCCACACGGCGAAATAACCGGAAGAAGTAACCGATACGATGATGAGCACCATGGCCATGATGGCGGAAACGGCAAGCACGAAAGGTGGTTTGATGACTTTCAATAAGAAGTATCCGGTCAACCGCCCGAACAACATGCTGCCCCAGTATAAAGCCACATAACTATTGGCTTTTTCCTCCGGGATGTTCACGGTATCTGCGATGTAGTTTGTAAGGAAGGTGCCGATGGATACTTCGGCGCCGACGTAAAAGAAGATCGCCCAGACTCCGAAGTTGAGATTGCGGAAGGAAAACACGCTTGTAGCTTCATTGCCGGAAACGTGATCATCAGCGTCTGATCCCGGCCTGATGGATGGCAGCTTGAGTCGTGAAACAACAAAAGCAATGGTGAGCAACAGCAATGCAATGCCGATATAGGGATATTTTACCGCATCGCTGGAGGTGCCGGATTCTTCCAGGCGCGAGAGAATAAAATAGGCTCCGAACACTGGGGCAACGGTTGTTCCGATCGAACCCACCGCTTGAACGATGGTTAATCTCGATGAAGCTGTCCTGGCCGGTCCCAGGATGGTGATGTATGGATTCGCAGCTACCTGTAACAAGACGATCCCGATGGCCAGGATGAACAAGGCGGCAAGAAAGATAGCATACTGATGCAGGATCGAGGCAGGAAAAAACAGAAGGGCGCCGAAGGCGGCGATGGAGAAACCAAAGATCATCCCGTTCTTATACCCAACGCGCTCAACGATCTTGCTTGCCGGAAACGACATGATACCGTATGTCAGGAAAAAATAAAACTGCGTGAGTGACGATTCCGAGTAGCTTAATGCGAACCCTTTTTTGAAGAATGGCACCAGCGTGTCGTTGAGACAGGTGATAAAACCCATCATAAAATACAGCACCGCCAGCGAGATCAATGCGGGGGTATAGCGATATTGCCGGTTGTCTTCCGGATCTGCTAGAAATGTTTTCCTTATGGGAGCTTGTGCCATAGCGCTACAGTACGGTTAGACTTGAACGTTTTTCGGCAATGGCATTCAGCGTTTTCCAGCACTGGAACATGCCACGGGGAACATGGAAACATCCCTTCCATTTTCCCCCTTTCAAAGGCAACAGCACTTCGCCCTGTCTGTTGAGATATCCGAACCATTCACCGTATTCGGCATCGGCAAAATGCTTCCAGCTGTATTCATGAACCCGCTCGAACCACTGCCAGCAGCGCGCATCACCGGTATGCAGATATCCCTTCAGCAGACTGATGAGTGTTTCCATGTGCACCCACCATAATTTCTGATCCCACTCGAGTTGTTGAGGCGGATGGCCCTTCACATCGAGGAAGTAGAAAATGCCGCCGTGTTTTTTATCCCAGCCGTATTCAAGTGTATTCAAGGTGATCTGAACAGCTTTCCTGATGAGATTGTCATCACGCCGCCGTGAGGCCAGGTCCATCATGAACCACATTCCCTCGATGGCGTGTCCTGGATTCACAAGCCGGCCTTCGAAGGAGTCGGAAAATTCTCCTTGCGGTGTTACATTTTCCAGGATGAGTCCGAGCTCGGGCTGATAGAAAACATCCATCACCTGGTGAATGGCAGTCTGTATCGTCTTCTCCACCACATCCGCGTCCAGGAGATCCTCAATCTCAAGCACAAGATTGGAGAGGATCATCGGCAGCGAGAAACCCTGCAATGGCCGTGTTCCCGGATATGCTTTCAGATATTTCCCCTTGGGATTCTCCTGCCGTGACAAAATGTTATTGAACGTTTCAAGCGCGATCACGCCATACTTCTTATTACCAGTTGCCTTGTAAAGCTGACCAAAGGCCATGGTCGCAAAACAATCGGAAAAAATGTTGTAAGGCTGGGTAAGCGGTTTGCCTTCTCTTGTCAGCGAAAAGTACCAATTGCCCTCGCTGTCGCGGCCATATTTCTCCAGGAAATCAGCCCCATGAATGGCAAAGTTCAGCCACTCCTGTTTTTTTTCCACCTGGTTGCAGAGCATGGCGAAGCACCATACCTGACGCGCCTGGAGCCAGATGAACTTGTCAGTATCGTATACTTTTCCAGCGCGGTCAAGACACGTAAAATACCCGCCATACTCCGCGTCTTTGGAATGTCTCAACCAGAATGGAATCGTATTGTCGACTAATTGCTTGTGATAAAAATCTGCGTACTCTTTAAAATGCATTCGGGATCCTGTTTTTTTTCATTTGTCCTGCCAGGCTTCGCAGCGCTGACGGGAGTGCTCTGTTTATTTGTTACTCTTGTTTGTCGACAATCAATTTTACTGCGGTGCTTTTCCGTCAAACATCAATTCTACGGTAGGCTTCATATGCTTTTTCACAGCGGATTTCTCCGTGAGGTTCCAGTAATTCTGGTCGCGGGCTACCAGCACCTGCGTTGCAGCGATCCAGCTTTGCGTCCATCCGGTAAGCGTTCCCCATGCGCCCCATCCCACGTCGGCATTGGATGCCCAGTATTCCCAACGCTCATATTCAAACGCGCGGAACCATGCACCGTCCAGATCGGGGTAGCGATCACTCTTCACCTGTATCCTCGTGAGGAAGTCCGATAATTTTTCTACCGCTTTTTTGTACTCCGGATTACCCGTGGCGTGTGCCGCCTCGTTCAGACTGAAGAATGCGAAATTACTGGTGTACAACATGTCGGCAATGGGGTCGCCGTTTTCAAAGATCAGCGGCGCTTCATGCAAGCCATACTCCTTGTTGGAGGTCGTTCGTCCGTATCTGCCCTTGTCGCCGGCGCCAAGCTCTTCACGAATAGCGCCGCTTTCTACCTGGTTTTCCAGGAGCTTCGCGACCACAACATCCAGCCAGCGTCGATGTTCCTCCGTATCCTCCACGCGCACAAGCCACGCCAGTGGCAGGATCATACGCGCACGCTCCTGCTGAATGCCATTTGTCCATAGCCACTTGTCGGGATATCCTTCCATCGTGAGACGTATCGCTTGTTTTGTTTTGGTAAGCAAGGGCTCATATCCGGTCTTCTCGTACAACCACAGGTAACAAGCCCACATCCACGATTCGAAATGGGGCGCAGGATTGTAAATGTCGCGCTTCCAGTAATGCTCCCATCCCAGCTTGTGCAGATCCTTTTCACTCTGGCGCTCGCCGCGAAAACCCTGCTTGCCCGTGGTGCGGAAGTTGGCCATGATCGCCTCCACCATCTCCTTATCCCACTGATCTGTTTTCAGATAGGCGGACGCACCGAGGATACCAAGAATAGCCCGGGCGTTGTCGTCGCCGTAAAAAATATAGGGATGCGTGACAGACCATCCGATCAATCCATAGCTCGGGCTGTTTTTATCATTTCTCGCTTCTGCCCGCAGGTTGGAATTCCTGAACACGTAGTCGATCAGATTGACCGCCTTTTTAGGATAGTCTTCGTTCTTGAGCAAATCGCCTGCAGCAGCAAGCGCATACGCTGCCTCACCCTGAACATCCGCGCGCAACCAATAGCGGTATTGTTGCGATCCGTTATTGTATATCTTCGAAGCGTGGCCTTCCAGTAGCCCAAGGGTACCATCGCCATTTGGCAGCTCCTGATCTACCGGAGGACCGAACGGATTGGTTCCGTCACCCTGATAATTCAGTTGCATCTCTTTCCAGTCGGAATGCACGAAAAAACGCCCCTTGTAGAACCACTCGACGCCTTTCTCAACACTTTTCTCCCTTGCATTTGCAGGCAGCACTTCATCCTTTGTATACATCGGCGTGACGTAAGAAGGCCACGTACTGAATTTAAAATTCTCTTTGCCCGTCATCTGCGACAGAATGTAACTCCACACCTGCTTCCATGCATCATCCGGACCATATCTTCCGGTCGCGAAGTTGCTCAGCTTCGTTGTCGCAATGATCATATTGTCTTTTTTGAACAGCAATGGATATTTTTCAACATCGTCGATGCCATACTCGGCCTTGTCGAAACCAGCGACCTTGGCCAACACCATCAAGGGACTGTCGACCTTTACAGGCAGTACATAACAGTCATTTATTCCGAGGATGCTTAAAGGCTTTAATGTTTCGCCAAAAACGGTGCTCGTCACCACGCCGCGTTCGAGTTGCGTGGAAAGCGGTTGACTGGGTATATCGACCCCGGGAAGGGCGGAAGGATATTCAATGTAAAGCTTCAGATCTTTCTTTCGCGCAGTTTCCAGCAGATCATCGCTGATGGCGTTTGTCATCTCAGGATATTTTTCCGCCATGATAAAAACGGCCATGCCCTCAGCCGCATCGTTGATCGCCTCCGCGGGCGAACTTGCCAGGCTGATATCAAAACCCTCCTTCACCAGTACAGGATACAAGTCATTTTTCTCAGAACCTGAAAAAAAGATGGTGTTTTTGTCAGAACAGGCGAGCGTGGTCATCAAGAAGATTACGCACACAAGTCCGCGAAATCCCCGTTGGAGCAGAGTCATTCAGATATAAGTTTAGTAAATCAAAAACCATGTAGCCGGGCTCGTAAACATTTCCGAACACGATTTCGGAGGTAAGATTTATTAAATATTTTTAAAACCCAAATTATATTTTAATTTTTTTTAATTAGTTCATGAATTATACTTAGTTTATTTACTATTTAACGGCACAGCTATGGTAAAATGGGTGGTCTTGACTCTTAGGAGATTAGCGCTCACAGCATTGATGTTCTCATGCGCGCCGCGCAATCTGATCGTACTCAACAAAGGCGTGGCCGGGAATTCAACCTCAGACCTCGTCAGAAGGGTAGAAACTGACGTGCTGGCATTTAAACCCGATATCGTTATCCTGATGGGAGGAACAAATGATATGGTGAACTCGCGAAAGCTCGCGTCATACGAAACCTTCGGTGCCAACTATCAAGCCATCATCGAAAAACTGAAGGCCCAGGGAACCTCGGTCGTCATGATGAACATACTCCCCGTCGATACAACGTACCTGTTTCAGAGACATGACAGGAACGCCTTTGATCAACGGCCCAACGAAAAGATCGACTCCGCAAACCAGCTTGTCCATCGGATCGCAATGGACCATGCTCTTCTGTTTATCGATGTCAACCGTGCATTTAAAGAAAGGAATTCGCCCAGTCACGATGCGTCCTCTCTGATCCTGAACATGAAAAATTCGGGAAAGGAAGATGGTATCCATCCTACCCGCGAAGGGTATGTGTTAATCGCAGACATGGTGTTCCGCGTCCTGAAGGAACAAAGATTATTGAAGAAGGATTGCACCATTGTATGTTTTGGAGACAGCATTACGTTCGGCGCCTATATGGACGGCGCCGGCACCGCTGACGGTGACACCTATCCTGCCTTTTTAAAAAGGATGATCCTCCGCAAAATGTAACAGCCTTGGTATATTTCTTTTCACCATGGTTGAAACAGGTCACCATGGACAAAAACCTGAAACTTGTGGAAACAGTCATGATAAAGGCCTCTCCGGCAGCCGTCTGGAAGGCTTTGACCGATCCGGAAACAATCGAAAGATTTATGTGGGGCACGCATGCGACTTCTGACTGGAAGGTAGGAAGTTCAATCACGTTTGAAGGTGTGTATCAGGGCAAACCCTATCAGGATAAAGGGATGATCCTGGAATCGGAAAAAGAAAACCGATTAAAATATACTTTTCTCAGCGGGACAAACGAAGACAGGCCGGAGAACTATGCCGTTATCACTTACACGCTGTCCGGAGACAAGAACGAGACGTCGATGACTGTCACACAGGAGGGCGCAAATGATGAAAAGGCGCTCGAACATTCGCGCCAGGGTTGGAAATCTATTCTGAACAATCTGAAAGAGATCCTTGAAAATTAAAAATCCCGGCGCACAGGTAATGCGCCGGGAAGTCAAAGTGAAACTTTTGAACTTTACCAGATCTTCACCCGCTCTGCTTCGGAACGGAACATCTTGTCACCCTCTTTCACATCGAAAGCCTCATAAAAAGGGGAAAAATTTGTCAAGGGCCCGTTGGCCCGGAACATTCCCGGTGAATGAGGGTCGGTTAACACCTGGGTACGCAACGTTTCGTCGCGATACTTGATGCGCCAAATGGTTGCCCAGGAGATAAAGAAGCGCTGCTCCGGCGTATAACCATCGATAAGATCCGGTCTCTTATGCTCGCGATAGAAACGTTGAAGACCTTCATATGCGGCAGTAATCCCACCGAGGTCGCCGATATTTTCACCCAACGTGAACTGACCCTGAACAAAAACGTCGGGCAGCGGTTCATACTGATCGAACTGCTTTGCAAGATTTTTTCCTTTTTCCTCAAAGCTCGTAAGGTCTTTTTCTGTAAACCAGTTTTTCAGATTTCCTTCCGCATCGAATTTCGCACCCTGGTCGTCGAAACCATGTGAGATCTCGTGGCCAATAACGGCACCGATACCACCGTAATTGACTGCCTCATCGGCCCGGTAGTCATAGAACGGAGGCTGAAGGATGGCTGCGGGAAAAACAATTTCATTGAATAAAGGATTGTAATACGCGTTAACAGTCTGCGGTGTCATGCCCCATTCCGCGCGATCGACCGGCTTGCCCAACTTTGCGAGCTGTCGCCTGGATTCAAAACGGTTTGCGTTCACAACATTACCGTAGTAGGAAGCTTCTTCGGGATCTTTACTTACCTCCAGTGCAGCGTAATCAATCCATTTTTCGGGATAGCCGATCTTGACCTGAAAGGTGCTGAGTTTCTTCAACGCCATCTCCTTTGTTGAGTCTGACATCCAGTCAAGTTGCCGGATCCTGTCTGCAAAGGCCAGCTTGATGTTTTCGACCATGTCCATTGCTTTCTGTTTTGCTTCAGGAGGAAATGTCTCATCCACATACAACTGACCGATTGCTTCACCTATCAGGTTGTTGGTCGTGGCCATGACACGCTTCCAGCGCGGACGCAGTTGTTCTACACCCGTGAGATACTTCTGGTTGAAATTAAATGACTCCTGAACAAAAGCATGGTTCATATAAGGTGAGGCCGTCCGCAGCAGACCTGCGTGAAGATATGTTTTGATATCAGCGAGCCTGGTGTCATTCAGGATCCTCGTGTATTCCTGCAGATATGCCGGCTCAGAGACGATGACAGTATCCAGATTGATTTCAAGGCTGTTCAAATAGTCCTTCCAATCCACCGCCGGAGATAGCTTCATGAGATCCGGCACGCTTTTGGGAAAATACGACTTGTAAGGATCACGACTGTCTTCCTTGCTTAACATGTTTGTGGCAAGGCGCGTTTCGATCGTCAAAACTGTCTGAGCTTGTTCCCTGGCGTCCGCCGCTTCTACGCCTGACAGTACAAAAAGACTGGTGAGATACTCGGTATACTTTTGGCGGATCTCTTTAGACTTCGCGTCCGTCTTCAGATAATAATCACGCTCCGGCAGGCCAATGCCTCCCGACGTAATGTAGGCAGCCATCTTGTTGCTTTTCTTGAGGTCTGGATATACGGCGATGTTGAAGAAAGCGCTACCGCCCTGCAGCACATCCTGCTCAAGATATTCCTGAATGTCCTTTTTGTTCTGAATGGCCTCGATTCTTTTAAGGTAGGGTTCAAGCACCGAAGCTCCAGCTTTTTCCGCCATCAATGAATCCATGCCCACGGTATAAAAATCGGCCGCCTTGCGCTGGTCGGAACCTTCTTTATATTGCTCGTTTTCACCCGCTTTCCGGAGGATATCCAACAGTACTTTCTGATTGTTTTCACGAAGTTCCGTAAAGCTTCCGTAGGCGCCCAGGTCAGCCGGGATCTCATTTGTCGCAATCCAGCCGCCGTTAACGAATTTGAAGAAATCATCGGATGGTTTTACGGTGGTGTCCATGTGAGACACATTGATACCTACACCTTCCGGCAGTTTGTCCTCCTGATCTCCGGGCGAACACGAAACGAACAGACCTGCCGCCAGCAGGGCAGTGCTGAAGAAAATTGTTTTCATATGGTTTATTGAATTAGGAATCGGAGCTCAAAAATAAAGAAAAATCACAACACCCCGCGCGAAGCCCGGGCCGGGAAGCAGCGAAGTGTTCAAGAATACCCAATGATGGGTGATTAAAACGAGCAGCCAATATAGACGTGACGTTATTGCTTTGTCCAGATTTACCAAAAAACATTGAATAAAACTGTTGAAGGCACTACTTTCCACCCTTCCTTGTTGAAGATGTCAGCCTCAAAAGAAAAACAGATGAAGTTAAAACTAAGTATCCTCGATCAAACGCCCATCCGGAGAGGCAGCACCGCAACTGAAGCCCTACAGGAAAGTGTCAAGCTGATCAGGCTCGCGGACAAGGCAGGTTATACCCGCTACTGGATATCCGAACATCACAACATTGCTACGCTCGCATGCGCCGCTCCGGAGATATTACTCGCCCGCCTCGGCGCAGAAACAAAAAGAATCCGCCTGGGATCTGGCGGCATTATGCTCCCCAACCACAGCGCGCTAAAAGTTGCAGAAAATTTCCGTTTGCTGGAGGGATTGTTTCCTGGCAGGATTGATCTTGGGCTGGGCAGGGCGCCAGGCGGCGACCGGCTTACAGCTTCATTACTCAATCCCGGGAACACATTCGATCCGCAGGAGTATGTACAGCAAATTGTCGCCTTGAGAGCTTTCCTCGGCGATGACGCTACGCCTGATTCGGTCCATGAAAAGGTGAAGGCTATACCGCGCATTCAGACAGCACCGCAACTGTGGATGCTGACGTCCAGCGGCGAGAGTGCATTTCTGGCGGCTCACTTCGGAATGGCTCTTTCATTTGCCCAGTTCATCAATCCCGTAGGTGGTGCTGAAGCTATGAACCAGTATCGCAAACGCTTTAAGGCATCCGGGGAATTCGCAGAGCCTCAGGGAAGTGTGGGGATTTTTGCCTTTTGCGCCGACACGGAAGAAAAAGCCAGGCAGGTTCAGGCTGTGATGGATTACCGGCTTCTCAGTATTTCAAAGGGACAAATGGACGAAGCTCCTTCGTATGAATCTGTGCGCAATTATTCCTATTCAACTGAAGAGCTAAGGCATGTGCATTTTAACCGGCAGCGGATGATTGTCGGCACCCCCGACGTAGTGAAAGAAAAAATGTCTGCGCTTGCGCGGGATTTTATGGTGGATGAAATTGTCGTCGCCACTTTTGCCGATTCTTCAGAAGACCGCCTGCGATCCTACGAGTTGCTTGCCGGAATTTTTGAACTAGAGGATGAATCCATGGTATCCGCCCTGAACCACCCCATGGATACGCTTGCAAAATCCACCCCCGCTTCATGACCCTGAATTTCGGACGCCCCATCCCTCAAATATTCGCCCGATAACGCATTTCCATATTTCCCCGTATCCTTATATCCTTGCATTTTCAACCCGATACTTGCATTAAATTCATTACCTTTAACCGCTCGAAAACGTTTCTTTATGGCCCTTGTCGAACTGGTAATGCCTAAAATGGGTGAAAGTATCACCGAAGCCACCATCCTGCATTGGCTTAAGAATCCTGGCGATAAGATCGAACAGGATGAATCGTTGCTTGAAGTTGCTACGGACAAAGTAGATACGGAAGTCCCTTCAACGCACGGAGGAATCCTGAAAGAAATTCTTGCAAAGGAAGGTGAAGTTGTAAAAGTCGGGAAGGCAATAGCGATCCTGACCACCGATGGTAACGAACCCGTTGCTCCCGCCGCTCCGAGAGCCGAGGAAGCTGCTCCGGTAGCGTCTGTCGCTGCTGAAACATCACAGGATGAGGCATTGACATCCAATGGATCGAACGGCGCACAGCGCGTGGGAGATGTTAAAACACCGGGAAGATTTTACTCGCCACTGGTAAAAAATATTGCGAAGGAAGAAAAGATCGACGTCGTTGAGCTGGAATCCATCTCCGGCACCGGGGCGGAGGGCAGGGTGACCAAGAAGGACATCATGGCCTACGTTCAGAACAGGAAGCTCGGGGCCGCAGTGATGGGCGGTGGCGCCCGTACACTCGCGGGGCAACCTTCACGGATTCCGGTCTCTGTCAGTGGTGGGGACGAGATCATCCAGATGGACCGCATGCGCAAGATGATCGCCGAGCGCATGGTGGACTCCAAACGCATTGCACCGCACGTGACCTCCTTTGTGGAAGCGGATGTTACCAGCATTGTCTTCTGGAGGAATAAATGGAAGAATGAATTTCAAAAGCAGGAAGGCGTTGCGCTCACGTTCACCCCGATCTTTATTGAGGCCGTCATGCTGGCCATCAAGGATTTCCCGATGATCAACGTTCAGGTTGATGGCGACCGGATCATCAGGAAAAAGGATATCAACATCGGCATGGCCGTAGCCCTGCCCACTGGAAACCTGATCGTGCCCGTCATCAGGAATGCCGACCAGTACAGCCTTCGCGGACTGGTAAAAGCCGTCAACGACCTGGCTAAGCGCGCGCGCGACAACAAATTGAAGGCCGATGACCTGGCGGGCGGAACGTTCACCGTATCCAACGTAGGTTCTTTCGGCAATGTCATGGGCACACCCATCATCCTGCAGCCTCAGGTTGCTATTCTGGCGTTGGGAGCTGTGGTTAAAAAGCCTGCGGTAATCGAGACTCCTTACGGGGACAGTATCGGCATCCGGCACAAAATGTTCTTGTCGCATTCTTACGACCACCGTGTAGTGGACGGAGCACTGGGCGGAAGCTTTGTAAGAAGGGTAGCGGATTACCTGGAGAAATTCGAAGTCAACCGTTCGCTCTGACGATCGCAACGATCAGCGGAAGGCAGGCTCTTGCGATGTTACCTCCGGGATCCGGCCGAACGCGAACGCTGCATATATCCTAATGCTTGAGGGAAAGAAAACCATTGACCTTCAACGCGTCTTTTTGGGTTTCGATCACGTAGAAGTACGTGCCGTTGACGAGATCTTTCTCGCCATTGATATTGGACTTTCCGCGAAAAACTCTTTCCTGATTGTCGTAATGATCGATCTCGAAAATCTTGTCGCCCCAGCGGTTGAAGAGACTGAATTTGTTTTCGGGATAAAATTCGATATTGCCGATGATCAGAAAATCGTTGATCCCATCGTTGTTGGCTGAGATGGCGTTGTAAACAATGAGCGAACCATTGTCAGAAGCGGAAGCAAGCGACACATAAGCAGATGTGATCACTCTGTCGCTGGTAACCATACCGTTGACGCCCGTACCCTCCGACGACGATTGTCCTGCGCTGATAAAATCCTCAGTGAGCGCTTCGGATTCTGCAACCACAATATTCTCAAGGTTGCCCGGTAAGCTTTCGTCGCGTACGGGCAGCACGATCCGGGAGTTCATGGAACCGCGCGCCACATCGATATGCCAGTACCTGTTCGTTGACATAGCATCCAGCGAGGGAGCTTTCGGCAGCGCCGCTCCTCCGAGTTCAATTCCCTCTATCCCGACAAAGGCGGATGGATCATCTATACTTAAAATGCGGACCGGAAGAAATACAGCACCGTTCCCCAATGGGAAAAGCTTTTCGCCATTGCCAAGATGATACACGGGAGCGTTGATATGCGATCGATCGGATCCTCCCGTGATGGTCGCGGAAGGATTGATGATGACACGCGCGTTATTTTCCCGTTCGATGACGCCGTCCGCGAGTATGATCTCGTCTTCAATGGTAATGTCGGCAAGGATCAGTTTTCTTCCTCCGCCGCTGATGGTGAGTTTGCTGAAAGACTGATTGCTGTGGTTGATAATTTGGGGCGACGTTGGCGAAGTACTGTTGAAAGTAATTTCCCCCGCTGCGGGATCATAGGTTCCGGTATTCAGCCACGTTCCGCCGATCACCAGATTTCCATTGTTGACAAATGTTCCGGTGTTCACCAGACTGTCTTTGACGGAAAAGACAGTACCAGCCTGTACACTTACCGTTGCGCCCTGGTTATAGAAGCTTTGGCCATCTGAATCGGTTGTACCGAGCCAGAAGAACAGTATTGCGGGAAGGAGTATCTTGATCCTGTTCATTGGCATCACTAGGGGATTACGGAGATGACATACCATCTGTTGTTCTTAGCATCTGAAACGATGGTCACCCCTTTAGGGCCCGTGTCTGCTCTGAGAATGAGGTCTTTCACTGCAGAGCCCAGGAT
>JBARAD010000287.1:0-9984 GCA_049791675.1 Chryseosolibacter sp. | reverse complement strand
GTGTAGTGGCACCGTTGTCGAGCATGTGCCTCCATCCCGGAAAGCCTTCCGCATCTGCAACCGAATAGGCCACGTCATTGCGGTCATTTTCACGCAGCACGTCGAACATCATTTTTGTCGCGAAGATTCCCGTTGACAAATGCCCCCCGTGCCGCGCAAATTCATCCATCAGCACCTGCATCGTTTTATCTTTTTCAGGAGACAGATCATACCATAAGGCGAATATCTGCGCAGCCTGTGTTCCATTGTCGAACCTGCCTGTGCCGGGCACCAGATATTTGCGTACCATCGCTGCTTTGATGCCGCCCGACAGCCCTGCATATTTTACGGAATCGGCCTTCCTGCCGAGCAGTCCGGCAAATCTGGCTGCGAGTTGCGCGTGGTGATAATAAAAGGCGGATGCTGAAAATGCCTCAGCTTTCGGATCCAGCGCTTCATGGTCGCCGATATCCCAATGAAAAAGTCCCTCGACGGCTTTTTCCTGCAAAAAGTCCATCTGGCGCACGATGCCATTGTAATGCTGTTCCACCACTTCCCGGTCGCCGTAGAAATCATAAAGCTGTTCCTGGAGAAAGGGGAATCCCAACTGCCAGCCCAGGGGTCCGGAATCGCCGCCGTATCCGCGGTCAGCAATCCCCGTATGCGGCGCGATTTCAGTGATGCCCCCGTCCGGCAATTGTTCGTTTGCAAAATCGTGAACAGCCTTGCGGTAAAAGTTTGCCATATCGAAATTGTACATGAATGCGTTGGCACTCACAACCATATCGGCACCATAACCCATTTTTTCCCGGGCCGGGCAATCAGACTGAACGCTGAAAACATTACTGAGGAATGTCCATCGGATTACCTCATTCAATTTGTTGAACATATCATTCGAACAACTGAACGTTCCGGCTTCCTGAAGATCAGCATTCATTCGCAATCCCTCGAAGTCGGAAGGCTGCGGCGTTCCCGGCCAACCGGTGACCTCCACATACCGGAAGCCGTGAAAGGTAAAGCGCGGCGCCCATGATTCAACACCTTTTCCTTTCAGCGTATAGCCATCTTCCTGCCATGCTGTTTCAGGAGCGCCGGGTCCCGCCTTGATGCCGCCTTTCCGGATCTGTGTCATCACCGTTGTATGATAATTCAGCGTTCCATCTTTGAACACATCCTCACCATATCGCAGGGTAATTTTCTTTCCTGCGGGTCCTTTTACTTTCAGTCTGATCACACCGGCGAAATTCTGGCCCATATCGAGGATAAAAGTATCCGGCCGGGGTTGTGTGATACGCACGGGTCTAAGGACTTTTGTAACCCTGATCGGGGGCTGCATCTGTGTGCTGAGCCTCCCGGAAGGACCGGTAACCAGTGCTGCATGACTCCATTCTTTCTTGCCTGCGTTTACTGTATTCCACCCTTCGCGCTCCAGTCGCGCATCGTAGTGTTCGCCGAGGTAAACATTGTTGCGCACGATCGGTCCCGGTGTGGTCACCCAGGATTCATCAGTAGGGACCACTTCGACAGATTGGTCGCTGTACGTGATCCGGATCTCTGCCTTGAAACACGGGCGCCCTGTTTGCTGATAATCGCGGAGATCCCACCTCCCGAAGAGTTTGATCGGTAGCGGATTCCACCATCCATTGCCCAGCATCACGCCAGCTGCGTTCTGTCCTTTCCGCAACAGGGACGTGACATCGTGGACGACATACAATACCTGCTTCCTGTAGGTCGTCCACCCCGGATCAAGCACATGATCACTTACCTTCTTTCCATTGAGGTATGCTTCATAGTAGCCAACGCCCGAGATGTACAGCCTGGCCGAAGTAATATTTTTTGTGGCCGTAAATTCCTTCCGGAACAAAGGCATACGGTCATCCTTGAAATAATCTTCGTCACGGTCGGGCTGTTTGCTTCCATCGCTGATCCACCTGCCCTGCCAGTCACCATCTTTGAGCATCGCCGTTTCAAACCAGGCAGGCTGACTCCACGCTGAAGCCTGCCCCTTTCCGTCGTAAACCCTGACACGCCAGTAGTATCGCGAAACTGGTTGCAGTGCCTTTCCCTGATAGGACACATTGACACTTTGACCCGATTGCGTTTTGCCACTGTTCCAGAGATTGCCACTGCCACTGCGGATCGCAGCCTCATCATCACCGACGATGATCTCATAGGCTGATTGCCACTGGTCTCTCTCAGTCGAAGTAAAACTCCAGCTGAACCTTGGCGTCGCCGTATCGATGTTGATTGGATTACTGAGATACTCACACTTCAGGCCGCCGGGTTGCAATGGCGAAGCGGCGAAAAGGGTCATGGTGAATAAACAGAATAAGCTTAGAAAAATAAACCTGCTTGTTGACTTGCCCATCGTTGATTGTATCAGGTAACTAAAGTACAAGAAATCGGGAACATCGGTAATCGCGTGAATCGTCAATCGTGCATACTAGTCACGATTCATCTTCTTCTTCACAACATCCGCAGGATATTTCAGTGCAAGCTTTCTGATCTCGTAACTGAATTCCTTGAAAGTTTCTTCCCACAGCTTCGCTTCCTCCGGCGTATACGAATGAAAACCATGGGCATTGGCTACGCCCTTCCCTCCGGCTTTGACAATGTCATCAATCAGTTTGGGGACTGTGGTCTGGTTATTCAGTGTGGGGAACAGATCTTTCATGACCGTATGATAAGCTGGAACACCGGTCAGGTCCATCCACCGGAACACACCGACCAGTGTCATCCAGTAGCCCGCGTTATTCCTGCACGCCCGGTCGACATCCTCGACGGTGGCATAGCCGTTTTCCACCAGGTAAAATGCCTCGCGGTACATCGCATACATCAAACGGTTCGTAATGAAACCGCGAATGTCTTTCCGCACCAGCGTGGGTTCCTTTCCCCAATGATGCGAAAGCTCGTATAGATACTCGCCATGGGCTACATCGCTGAGTTCGCCGCATATGATCTCGAGGAAGCGCGTAGTATGCGAAGGCTCCGCCCAGTGCAATCCCAGGAATCTTTCGGGATGTTTCGTCAATTTCTGAAGGATACTGATGGGAATGGCGGATGTATTACTGGTTAAAATGGCATCGGACTGTATGACAGCCTCAATTTTTTCATATACCGACTTCTTGATGGCCTGATCCTCCAGTGTGCATTCAACGACCAATGCACAATCCGTGAGCGCAGCATAATCCATTGTAATGGTCAGATTTCTCAGCAGCGTCTCCGGCGCTGACGGCGTCAGACCTTCTTCCTTTGATTTGGTTAAATGGTCTTTGATCCTTTTCCCGGCATGTGACAGGTCATTTTCAATGGGCGCTATTGCGACGACGGGATGTCCGGCGATCAAAAAACATGTGGCAATGCTGCAGCCCATGAGGCCGAGGCCCACCACTCCGATCGGAATCGTTTTTGGATTGATTGTTTTGTTTTCTTCGTTCATGGGGAGGTGGTTGGTTGATGGTTATTTGTTGTTGGTTATTGGCTTGTGCGTGCCCGTCAAAGCTTGCGTGGATTGGCGTGAAGGAAGCGCAGGAGGGTCAACTTTCAATAAGTAGCCCTTCCCCCGGAAAGATCAAACGTAAATCCGGTTGTGAAGCTGTTTTGTGGAGAAACGATATAGCACGCGATGTTGGCGATCTCTCCGAGCGTACCGCACCTTTTCATGGGGATCTTGTCCGTCATATACTTCACCTGTTCCGGTGGCATGGCGTCAACAAGCGCTGTCTGGACCACGGCCGGGGCCAGCGCATTGACGGTGATGCCTGTCTCCGCGTATTCCTTCCCCTGCACCTTCGCCATACCGATCACGGCAGCCTTGGATGCGGAATAGGCAAGCATTCCCGCATTGCCTTCCTTTCCTGCAATGGAGGCGATGTGAAGGACCCTCCCATAGTTGTTTTTCAGCATCACAGGAAGGGCATATTTTGCCGCGAAATAGGATCCCATGAAATTGATATCAAAAACTTTGCGCAGGTCTTCCGTATCCGTCTCATGGGACTTGATGTTTGTCAGACCCGTAATGCCTGCGCTGTTGACCAGGATATCAATACGGCCGAACAGAGCAGCAATTTCACGAATGGCTTTTTTTACCTGATCCTCCGATGCAATATCAACGACATACGGTTCAAAAGGAAATGCGCCTTTCAGCCTTGCGAAGGCAGCGTCGCTCTTGTCGAGAATGGCCAGTTTCACACCTTCCCCGGCCAGCGCCGTGGCGATGGCAAGTCCCAGGCCGGAGGCCCCTCCCGTGACAATGGCAACCTGTCCTTTCATTCCTTCATGCATACAAATAATATATTTTCACAATGATCAAATAATGCGTTTCTTAAGCGACTAAATTGGTAATTTTAGATCAATAAATCCGGCGTAAGTTTAAAAATATTGCGGTCGCGGATGCTTCTAAAACTAACAGCCAATTATTTGCTATGAAGAACAAGAATACTTTGCACTTTACACAACCGCTGAACATAAAAGTACTTTGCTACTTATTGCTCATGTCAGGGATCATTCCCGCTACTGCGCAACAGCAGGAATGGAAATTCGAGAGTCAACGTGCAGCAATTGCGCCTGTTTCTGTCAGTGACAAACAGGTAACGTTTGATGGGACCCCGACCTTGGCGATCAAAGGTGGCGGAAAGGATCACGCGGCAGGCTACTGGTATAAATCAGTTCCTGCGGTTGCCGGCACCCATTATCGATTCCGAACCTATTTTAAATCTGATAAGGTGGATGAGCCCGCAAGAAGCATTCTTGCAAGGGTCATCTGGCAAAACGAATCAGGAAAGATCGTGGGCTTCCGCGAATACCCGGCGACACTGCCGGACGAAACCAAAAACGGCTGGCGGATCATTGAACAATCCTATGAAGCCCCTAAAGAAACAAAAACTGCACGGCTTGAATTGCATTACCGGTGGGATGGCGATGGTACTGTTCATTTCGGACCAACAACTTTTGAAAAAGCCGCCGCACCGGAAGCGCGCATGGTGAAGCTGGCAACGGTACATCACCGGCCGAGGGACAGCAAATCGCGGGAAGAAAATCTTGCTGCCTTTGCGGCCCTTGTCGACAAGGCAGGCGCGCAGCAGGCAGATATTGTTTGTCTTCCTGAAGGCGCCACGATCGTGGGTACAACACTCGACTACATCTCCGGCAGCGAAACGCTTCCTGGCCCTACCACCCAATACCTGGGCGAGGTTGCGCGAAGAAACAATCTGTACATTGTGGCGGGTCTGCTCGAGAAAGAAGGAGACGTTGTCTACAACACGGCCGTGCTGATCGACCGCAAAGGGAATCTGGCCGGAAAATACCGCAAGGCCAGTCTGCCGAGGGAAGAAATTGACGGCGGCGTCACACCGGGGAATTCATTTCCCGTATTCGATACGGACTTTGGTCGCATCGGCATCATGATCTGCTGGGATGTAACGTTTCCCGAGCCTGCACGCGCGCTCGCCCGCCAGGGCGCGGAAGTGATCTTCCTTCCGATCTGGGGTGGCGATCTTATGCTGGCAAAAGCCAGGGCGATTGAGAACCAGGTCTATCTGGTATCCTCCACCTATGATATGATCAGCGCGGTTTTCGATCTTGAGGGGAAGGTGCTCAGCCAGGCCAAGGACGACAAGTCTGTGGTGGTGGTGGATGTAAACCTCAACGACCAGAAGTTGTGGCCCTGGCTTGGTGATTTCAAGAACAGGATTCCACGGGAAATGCCATCAAGGCAGGCGATTGAGAGCAGCCGCGGTAGTCAGTAAGTAGTGGTCAGTAGTCAGTAAGTAGTGATCAGTAGTCAGTAAGTAGTGATCAGTATTCAGTAAGTAGTTAGTAATGCGAAGGTGGGTGAATCGTGAGTGGTGAATCGTGAATGGATTGGGGTGCATTCCAGGATGGGTGTCTGTGGTCTGTGGTCCGTCGTCTGTGGTCCGTGGACTGTGGACCTCAACCGCAGCTCAATTCCGATCCGCCAGCATTCCGTCGCTCACCCTCATCAACCTATACCCCATCACCTTATCGCCGTTTCTGGAAACGATCATATAGTCTTCCCCCTGTATCTTCATCACAGCGATATCCCGCACGTCGCCACGGATCAATAGGCCAGACGTTGCAGGATCCAGTGTCGAGAACGAACCCTTTCCGTCACCGAGGAATACAATGCCATAGTTGGCGTCACACTGCCCGATGCTCACACGCGACTGCGTGAAATTACCACCGGTAATGATGTCCAGGTGGCCGTCGCTGTTCACGTCAGCCGACGCCAGTGCAAAAACAGGTGAGAATTGCGCTTCGACCGGAAGCCTCCGGATTGCAAAACTTCCATTTCCGTCGTTTTCAAGATAAACTGTTTCGAACATCGCGGCCGACAGCGTATCGCTGCCGCTCAGTTGTTCCTTGGAAAAGTAGTCGGCGAAATTTGCTGAGGCAAAAGATTCATAATTGACAAATTTTTTCTTCATGGAAGGAATCTGCCCGATCAGTTCATCACGGCTGTATGCAAAGGTGAGGGTATCGCCGATGTAATAATGAAAGATGGGATCAATGGAGCCGTTGCTGTCAAAGTCCTTGTACAGCAGGCGGGCGGGATGGGCCGCATCGGCATGGTAGGCGTTGTTCAGGCCATAGTTGCCCAACACAAAATCCAGGTCACCGTCCTGGTCAAAGTCGTTGGCTTCCATGGCAAGCCACCATCCGGAAGTTTCTTCCTGGAGTGCATCCTCCTTCAAAACCAGTTTCCGGCCTGCTTCATTGATGTATACGCCGACTTCCATCCACTCTCCCACCACCATCAGGTCAGCATGATCATCATTGTTGACATCCGCAAAACGCGCATCGGTCACCATTCCGGGATGGAGGAGTGCCGGACAAAATGCGGCCGTCACATCTTCGAATTTTCCTTTACCTGAATTTTTGAGAAGATAGCTGCGCGGCGCCAGCGGATATTTCCCGGGGATGGATCGCCCGCCGACAAACAGATCGATCAGGCCGTCATTGTTGAAGTCGCCGGAAGTAACCGTCGAACCGCTGGTGATCATCGCAGGCAGTGCATCGGCGTGATGTTTAAAATTTCCCCGTCCGTCATTGAAATACAAGCGGTCCTGAAGTTCGGGGGCATTCTCCTGATATTCGTTCCCACCGCTGACGACGTACAGGTCCTGATCACCGTCTCCATCGGCGTCGAGGAAGACAGCATCCTTATCGTTATACCCCTTTGATGCTGGCAGGGCCCGCGGTGGCATGGGCGTAAACTTTCCGTCAGGCGTTTGTTTGAATAACCGGTTCTGCGCGTCCTTAAATCCTGCGATAAAAATATCCTCAAGTCCGTCATTGTTGATATCCCCGCGAACCAGTTTCGGGCCCGAGGTGGAAATGCTGTTGGGCATCATACGGTCGCGCTTAAAATCAAGGAGATTTCCTTTCGGCTCAGCATATTGTATTCCAAGCGCATCCGGATCTTCCACAAAAAGTTTTGGTGGTAATGACGGCGTTATTTTTAAGCGTCTCGCATTCTTCTGCGATAACGACAGCGTTAGGTTGGTCTTCACATCCCGCAAAGTCTGCACCGATGAATCAGGCCAGATCACGTGAAGGCTGTCGATGGTCGTCGTCTTACCAAGGCCGAACACCAATTCGTAATTTACCGAAGACTGAAGGCCGCGTACAGGAATCATTTCCTGATATTGTTCCATTCCTCCATGATGAACAATGACCCTGGTTCCGATTCCAAACCGATTTTTACCCTCTCCGGTCAGTGTTATCTTTAAAAAATTGTTCTGATTGAGGCGATCGCTGTTGTTGCGAAATACAGTGGCCTCTGCATTCGTCTGGCAAACGATCAGATCAAGGTCACCGTCATTGTCAAGATCTCCGTAAGCGGCAGCATTTGAGACTGAATTATTTTCAAATCCCCATTCGTCTGATTTCTTCTCGAAAGTGAGGTTCCCATTGTTCCTGTAGAAATAATTTTTTGCTTCAATGGGTGGCATCTTATGGATGAGATCCAGAAGCGCCACATTGCGGTCGCCAGGCTTCTTGTTCAGGCGTTCACTTACCATGTAGCTGAGGAAGTCCATGTCCAGGTAATTGCGCATGTAGCCATTGGTGATCATGAGATCTTTCCATCCATCGTTGTCATAATCCGCCGCAAGCACAGCCCAACTCCAATGGGTATTTGAAATGCCTGACATCTGGCCTATCTCACTAAAGTATCCGTTCCCCTGATTCAGTTGCAGCATGTTGCGCATGGTCTGGGGATAGAATCCTTCGTCGAGCAGTTCGCGGTATTTCTCGTAATTTTCAGGCCCCAGAATTCTTTTCTGGTCATAACTATTTTCGGGAAGCATGTCAAGGGTGATGACATCCGATCTGAGATCATTGTTGATATCCGCGGCATCAGCGCCCATGGAAAAAAGCGAAACATGTCCGAAATGATCTTTCAGTGATTCCTTAAAGGAGCCATCGCGCTGATTGACATAGAAATAATCCTCCTCACTGTAGTCGTTGCTGACATAGATGTCAAGCCATCCATCATTGTTTGCATCCGTAATCGTGACCGCCAACCCGAAACCCAGCACGTTGCTGATGATGCCAGCGTCGTTGGAAACGTCAGTAAACCGTTCCCCATCGTTCCTGTATAGTTTGTCTCCGAAATTTTTATCTTTTCTGCTTTTGAAGCTCCCAGTGATCCGGCTGAATCCGGCATAATCCTGTATCGAATGGTTGAGCAGGAACATATCCAGATCGCCGTCTCTGTCATAGTCAAAGAAGGAAGCCTGCGTGGAATAACCAGGATCATCCAATCCGAATTTTTTCGCCTGTTCAGTGAACGTAAGATCGCCGTTATTGATGAAGAGCAGGTTTCGCCGGCGGTCCGGGTCATTGGCTGCCGATCGGCAAACATAGATATCCAGGAGGCCATCACCGTTTACGTCTGCCATGGTTGTACCCGTGTTCCACAAACCCGCGGCGGCGACACCCGCGTCTTCCGAAATATCCTCGAATTGCCAGTCACCTTTATTGACGAAGAGTTTACTCGCCATCATATTTCCGGTAAAGTAAACATCAGCAAGTCCATCATTATTGATATCGCCGATGGCCACCCCGCCGCCCTGGTAGAAATATCCGTACGTCAGCACATTGAATTCTTCCGTTTCCCTGACGAGATTTTTGAATTCTATCCCAGTGTCATCGGGTGATAACTCGGTGAATAACCTGAGATCCGTTTCCTTTTTGCAGGACGATAGGATGCATACCAAAAAGATGACATAAAAAATGGATAACCGGCGCACGATATTTCAGGTTTTAAAGAAGAGCAAGTAAAACAAAGATAATAATTAATGAGAAGAGGCTGTCTTTTTGGGACAGCCTCATTCACTTATTGCGTTTCAGGCCACAAGCCTAGCTATTAGGGTTTGGCATCCCACCAGACTCTTGTGCTATTCTTGTTACCTCCTCTGCTTGTCAATTCCGGGAGTTGCTCTGCAGCTTCGACCGCGGCGCGATTGGCAGTATATTCGCCGGTTACAAAAATAAGTCTGGACATCGTTTGATCGGCAGGAACATCCAGATTGTCGGAAGCTATCCTGGGGAAAGTCTTAGGATATTTGGTCCTTCTCAGTTCTGCCCACGCTTCCCATCCATCCGGATACAGTGCGATCCATTTTTGCGTTATGATCTGCTCGAGTTGTTTTTCCTGTGACGCACCTGTCATAAACGCCACCTGAATATCGGAAGATGCGGGGGTGCTCCACGCATCGGCCAAAGCAACCGGTGTATTGGTGCTCGAGATGTATGCGGCAACATCAGCATCAGTAGCGCCTATCCTGCTTTCCTTCAGAGACATTTCTATGCCTTTATTGTAATAAAATTCTGCCGTATTACCGCCCATAGCCCAACCTTCAAGAGCTCCCTCTGCACGGAGAAAATAAACTTCAGATGAACTCAGTACCCGCAACGAAGGACCTGATGCACTTCCACCACGTCCCTGATTCAGGAACAATTTTCCCATATCTGAATGCG
>JBARAD010000286.1:0-21478 GCA_049791675.1 Chryseosolibacter sp. | reverse complement strand
ACCAAACCCACCATCACCAACCTGGAAACAGTTTGAAAAGACTTCTTTACTTTTTTACTTTTTTACCTTTTTACCTTTTTACTTTTTTACCTGTTTACCTATTTACCTTTTCAACCACAGGGCGATCGCCCGAAAGCGAACACACTTGTTCATTTGTGGTCGTTTACAGAAAACAAGAACGTCCTTAGCGCATAAAAAACAGCATTTCATCATGGCACCAATGTTGAATTAGCGCCCTGCACATTCGTCCCGATGATTCAAAACTATGTCACCATTTGCCCTGCGCAGCATGATGCGCAACAAGGTCTGTTCAGCCATCAACATTTTCGGCCTGGACGCTTTTTATTATAAAAATTTACAATCAGGATCAAACTAAAAACGCGCATATGTTGCGGAATTACATCATCACCACTTTCAGGAGCATTCAGAAGAACGGGATCTACACCTTTATCAACATCACGGGACTTTCGGTAGGCCTCGCGTGCAGCCTGTTGATATTGCTTTGGGTCAACGACGAAATGTCGTTTGACGGATTTCATACAAAGAAAAATGTGCTGCACCGCATCTTTGTCAACAGGATGGGTGATAACGGTATCCATACGAGCAGCGCCGTTCCGATTCCACTGGAGGAGGAGGTGAGAAAAGATCCCGGGGTGCGCCATACAGTCATGACCAACTGGGGCGGAACATTTTTGCTGACAGTGGGCGATAAAAAGCTTTACCGGAGGGGTTATTACGCCGGAGAAGATTTTCTGAAAATGTTTTCCTTCCCCATGGTACATGGATCCGCAGAAACATCCCTGCATGATCCAAGCTCCATTGTCCTGACACGATCCACGGCGGCGGCGTTATTCGGTGAAGAGGACCCTATGGGAAAAATTATCCGTCTCGACAATATCATCGAGTTGACGGTTACCGGTGTAACGGCGGACGTACCAGGTAATTCGACGTTTCAATTTGAATGTCTGGTACCTTTTACCGTGTACATGACGAATGAAGACTGGGTAAAAAGGGCGTCCACACAATGGGGCAACAATTCTTTTAACATGTATGTGGCATTGAATGATAACGCGAAAGCGGAGGAGGTGCACGCACGGATCAAGGATCTTATAAAACGCAACGATCCGGAGAGCACCTCTGCAGAAGTCATCCTTCATCCTTTAACGCGCTGGCGGTTATACAGTGAATTCGAAAACGGAAGAAGCGCTGGCGGGCTGATCGAGTATGTGCAAATGTTTTCCATCATTGCTGCCTTCATTCTCACGATCGCCTGTATCAATTTTATGAACCTGGCCACAGCCCGCAGCGAAAGGCGCGCGCGCGAAGTGGGCATCCGGAAAACGGTGGGCTCAAGCCGGCGGGAACTCATTCTCCAGTTTCTGGCCGAATCTGTCCTCATCTCGCTCATCGCATTTTTAATCGCACTGGGCATCGCGGAGATTACACTCCCCTTCTACAATACCATTGTGGAGAAAAAACTCTTCATTGACTACGGAAGTATTACCTTCTGGGCGACGGCAATGGGAATTGTGGTGGCGACCGGAATCATTGCAGGAAGTTATCCCGCCTTCTACCTGTCCGGATTCCGGCCCGCGGCGGTACTGAAAGGAAAAATGCAGGCGGGAAAAAAAGGAGCCTTGCCGAGGAAGATACTCGTTACGCTGCAATTCGTGTTCTCGATCATTCTCATTGTCTCAACACTGGTGGTCTATCTGCAGTTAAATCACCTTAAGAACAAACCGATCGGTTACGACAAACAAAACCTGGTGATGGTCCGCAGTACGGGAGACATTCCGGGAAATGCCGAAGTGATCAAACAGGAACTCCTCAGCCAGGGCCTGGCTGCTTCTGTAACCACGTCCTCCAGCCCCATTACCGCGATCTACGCGTACATGGGTGGCGTGGAATGGCAAGGGAAAAGCCCTGACCAGCGGGCCGCCATTGCTACAGTCGCGACCTCGCACGATTACGCGAAGACCATGGGGATCAAGCTTGTTGCCGGGCGCGATTTTTCTGAGGCATTCAATGATTCAACCTCCATCATTCTGAACGAAGCTTTTGTGGATTATGCAGGAATGGAGAATCCCCTCGAAGAAAAGATCCGGTGGAATGATCGCGACTACAAGGTGGTGGGCGTTTTCGGGGATGTGGTCATGTCATCGCCAACATCGGCAGCGGATCCGACAATGTTTGTGTATGATCCTTCGTGGATGAGCGAGGTGACCATAAGACTTCCCGACAACAGCAGTCCTCATACGGTGATGGGTCAGATAGAAGCCCTTTTTCAGAAATACAACCCGGCGTACCCGTTTGTATACCGGTTTACGGATGATGAGTTCAAACGGAAATTCACCGACATCCAGCGCATTGGCAATCTCGCAAACCTGTTCGCAGGGCTGGCGATACTAATTTCCTGTCTGGGCTTATTTGGGTTGTCTGCATTCACTGCGGAGCAACGGACAAAGGAATTCGGCATCCGCAAAGTGCTCGGCGCGACAGCCACGCACGTCGTGGCACTGATCTCATCCGATTTCTCGAAGCTCATTGTCATTGCCTTCGTGATCGCCGCCCCCCTTGGATGGTGGGCAATGAACCAATGGCTGCAGCATTACGAGTATCGCATTGACGTGGAGTGGTGGATCCTTGGCATGGCTGGAGGCCTTACCCTAGCCCTTGGGTTGTCTACCGTCAGCTTCCAGGCCATCCGGGCCGCGGTAAGCAATCCGGTGAAAGCGCTCAGGAATGAGTAATAAGATTTAAAGTTTAAAATTAAAAATTTAAAATTTAAGATTCAAGATTAAGAAGGAGGTTCCAGGCTCTTAAGAGCGTCCCAATCTTAAATCTTAAATCTTAAATCTTAAATCTTGAATCTTGAATCTTGAATCTTAAATCTTAAATCTTAAATCTTAAACCTTATTCCCCCCTTCTCAGGGCAGTGAAGATCCTGGAGGCGCCGTCGGTCACTACTTTCTTGTTGCGGAGAAGTTCATGATTCCGGATCTCAACCCAGCCATCCATTGTTACGCCGGTTTCAACAGCCTCCAGTGCAAACTTTCCATTCTCCTGCGTGACAACATAGGACTTGTTCTCACTATAGACGACCGCATTTTCCGGTAATGCCGGAAGACTGTCAGCCGAGAGCAGTATCTCGGCCTCCACGTACATTCCCGGCTTCAGTTTATCCTCGCCGGTCTCAATGTGTCCATGCACATCAAACGACCGCGCCTCCATATCCCGTTGCGGGCTGACGAGCAGAACCTTGCCCAAAAAAGTTTCGCCATTACTACCCGTCGGTCGAAAGCGAATGTTCTGGTCCTTCTGCACTCCGGAAATATCCTGCTCAAACACATTGAGATGCAAATGGAGATGCTCCAGGTTGACAATTTCAAAAATCGATTCACGCGCCTCCACAAATTCTCCAGGATGGTGATTCACTTCCGTGACATAACCTGTGATGGGAGCTCTCAGCATGACAACAGACTGGATTGAACCATTGTCAAGTTTCTCCAGACTGATGCCGATCATTTTCAATTGTTCTTTGAGTCCTGCGAGCCTTGCTTTCAATACCGAATAAGACGCCTCGCTTTCCTGCAGCTTTTTCGCCGCAGTAGCATTTTGCTCCTGCAAAGTTTTTTGTCGCGAGAAATCCTGCTCTGCAAATTTCAGTTGTCCTGATGTTTCCAGATAGGATTGCTGTAAAACAATGTATTCGGGATTGGAAAGCATGGCAAGCATCTGGCCTTTCTTGACGAACGTACCGGGCACCATCGTTGTCTCTACAACATAACCTCCCAGTGGTGCTGCGACCGAGGCCATGCCCTGCGGCGGAACCTCGATCTCACCCGTGCAGGCGATCTTGCCAGAAATAAGCCTGTACTCCAGGCCTCCCGTCTGAACACTGGCGAGCTTCGTTTGTTCGGGACTCAGCTGATGCGTCCCCTGCTCCGTTACCGCCTCCGGTTCTGATTGTTTTGAAGCGCAGGCGTTTAACACAACCCAGGCGGCCACGATAAGGATATACACTAAATTTTTCGTTTGCATAATTATTCGCTTAGATATTCTACTTCGATGATCGCATGGTTATAGTTGCGCAGGGTTTCAAAATACTGCAAACGCGTCTGGGTATACCGTTGCATACTTTGCAGATACTGGAAAAAATCAATTTCACCTGCCTCCATCTGGAGGGTGGCCGTTTGCCGGATGACGCGCGCCTGTTCTAGTCCCTGCTGCTGATAATACAGAAGGAGTTGGTTATATTTTTCCAGGTTGGAAGAAGCCTTTAACCTGGAATTATTCAACCGCCGGGTGCCCATGGCCAGATCTTCCTGCGCCTGCAGGCTCTGGATCTTTGCACGCTGAATGGAGGCCTGCTGCGGGCGGAACCATAACGGAATGGCTACTTCAAAGGTCCAGCCCTGAAGTCCCCGGTAGCGGATATCGGTTTCGGTAATGTTCTGGCGGAAATATCCTACTTTGAATTCCGGGAACAACTGTGATTTTTCCAATCCGGCTTCCGCCCGCCTGGTTTCGAAACGCTCCTCCAGCAAGCCCACCACAGGGTGTGTACTTCCGTTCCGCGATGCCGGCATGACGAGGCTTACGAGCGTGTCAGCCGAAGGAAGAAAATCCTGTTCTGTCGCCATCAGGTATTGCAGGTCAGTCAGTGCCTGTTTCAGGTCCTCCGACCGCAGCGTATGGTTGTTGCGCAGTTCATACAGACTATTTTCAATCAGGGTCTTTTCCAGGAGGCTTCGCTCTCCGACGCGGTATTGCAGGTCAGCCCTGGTTTCAAAATCCTCATAGAACGACAGCTGCTGATCCAGTTCTTTCACGACCTGACGCAGATACAACCATTCATGCCATGCCCTCCGCACCTGATACCTGATCTCCCTTGTCGCAAGCACCTGTTGGAATTCCGCGGTTTTGACTCGGTGGTCATACACCTTGTTCCTCTGAAAATGTGCCGGCACACTGCCAAGACCCTGTGTGATTCCAAGATGCGGATCACGTGCGGCGGTGTTGATCTGCCCGTATTGATAGGCTACGGTTAACGGCGGCAGCATGAACGCACTTTTGCGCTGCGTCTCCATACTTTCAATTTCAAGGTCCGCGATCTTAATCTGTGGATTTTGCTTGATTGCGAGGTCCACAGCCTCCTTTTCCGTTAAGGTTAAAGCGGACTGATCCTGTGACGCCGCCGGCCAGCTGCATACCATCAGGAATACAATCATGAGCGTCGGAGAAATTTTTTTATCGGCGAGTCTTCTGCCAGCGTACTGCTCCAGGGCATGATATAGCACCGGAAGGACAACGAGCGTTAACAGCGTAGCGCTGATCAGCCCTCCGATCACAACGGTCGCAAGCGGTCTTTGAACCTCGGCCCCCGCTGTGTTCGATAGGGCCATCGGCAAGAATCCGAGGGCTGCAACGGAAGCTGTCATGATCACTGGTCTCAGGCGGACCATTCCGCCCTGTACGATCAAAGTTTTGAGCCCAAGTTCACCTTCTGCTTTCAGCTGGTTAAAATAACTGATCAGTACAATTCCGTTGAGTACTGCCACGCCGAAGAGCGCAATGAATCCTACGCCCGCGGAAATACTGAAAGGAAGGTCGCGCAGCCAGAGGGCAAATATTCCCCCGATGGCGGAAAGCGGAACAGCTACAAAAATTAAAAGAGCATATTTAAAAGAGCCGAATGCAAAGAAGAGCAGCACCAATATCAGCAACAAGGCGATCGGCACGGCGATGAGGAGACGCTGTTTGGCTTTTTGCAGATTTTCAAAATCGCCGCCATAGGTAATACGATAGCCTGGCGGAAGGTTTACCTGCGCCGTCAGTTTCGACTGCACTTCATTGACGAGGCTTTCCACATCGCGCTCCCGCACATTGATGCCGAGATTGACCCTGCGTTTGGTATCATCCCGTGAGATCTGCGCCGGGCCAACGGCCTGCTTTACCTGTGCAAGTTCACTCACCGGCAGAAGTTGCCCGGCGCTGCCCTTCACAAATAACTGGCTGAGATTAAAATCACGCCGCAGCTCTTCCTTCAGTCTCACCACCAGGTCAAACTTTCGTTCCCCCTCAAACACAACACCGGCCTGTTCGCCCGCAAACGCGGTGCGTATAACAGTATTCAACTCTTCGATGGATATGCCATGCTGCGCGATCTTGTGGCGATTGTACTGCACGAGTAATTGCGGTAGCCCTTCCGTTTGTTCCACCTGAATATCCGCGGCGCCGGGAATATCCGCGGCAATAGCCGCAGCCTCCATCGCCTTCTGATGAAGGATATTCATATCGTCACCATATATTTTAATGGCCACGTCTGTTTTCGCGCCCGTCATCAGCTCATTAAAGCGAAGCTGAATGGGTTGTGTGAAATCAAAGGAAGCGCCGATTATGGCGGACAACTTTTCCTCCATTTTCCGCACGAGTTCTTCCCGCGTTTCCGCCGTGGTCCACGCCTCTTTTTCTTTCATCACGACCATAATATCGGCAAGCTCCACCGACATCGGATCCGTCGGAACTTCCGCAGTGCCGATCTTGGATACAACCTGTCTTACTTCCGGGAAATTTTCAAGGAGGACCTGCTCAGCCTGGGTGGAAGTGCGGATGCTTTCCTCCAGGGATGAACCCGCGGGCAACGTCATCTGCATGGCAATATCACCTTCTTCCAGCTGCGGGATAAAGACTCCCCCCAGGCGCGTGAATATGAATATACTGATCACCAGGAGCAGCAGTGCAATGAGTAATGTAGCCTTTGGGTTGTTCAGGGCTTTGTGCAACCCTGGCTGATATGCCCGTTGTAATGCTCCCACGATCCTGTCGGAAATATTTCGCTTCTCCTTCACATCTTTTTTCAGGAGCAGCGCCGACAGCATGGGAACATACGTAAGCGACAGGATCAAGGCTCCGAGTACCGCAAAGCTAACGGTCTGGGCCATGGGCCGGAACATCTTTCCTTCGATTCCCGTCAGGGTCATGATGGGAAAAAACACAACGATGATGATCAGTACGCCAAAGGCGGCCGATTTATAGATCGCTGACGCGGACGCCGCCACCACATGGTCCATCTCTGACTGGGTTAGTCTCTTGCCCACATGGAGCGCGAACAGCGCATGCAATACCCCTTCCACAATGATCACCGCGCCATCTACCACAATACCGAAATCGAGGGCGCCGAGCGACATCAGGTTGGCTGAAACGCCGAAGAGGTGCATCATGATGAAAGCAAACATCAGCGACAAGGGTATGACGGATGCCACAATAAAACCTGCCCGGAAGTTTCCCAACAGGAGCACGAGCACAAACACGACGATCAGCCCTCCCTCCATCAGGTTCTTTTTGACCGTACTCGTGGTTCGTCCCACGAGCTCCGAACGGTCCAGATAAGGTTCGATGCGGATGCCTTCCGGTAACGAAGATTGTACTTCAGCAACACGTCGATGGATATTGTCAAGTGTTTCAGAACTGTTGGCGCCACGCAACATGAGCGTAATCCCTCCTACTGCCTCACCTTTGCCGTTTTTTGTCATGGCACCGTAACGCGGAGGATATCCTTCGCCAACGTCCGCGACCTGCCGTAGCAGCACAGGCGTACCCTCCTGGTGAATAACGATATTACGGATGTCTTCAAGATTCTTGACCACGCCCTCCGCGCGGATGTAAATAGCATTGGGTCCACGCTCCAGGTAGCTCCCACCGGTGTTCTGGTTGTTTGTCTCAAGCGCATGCAGCACATCATGAATAGTAAGTTCAAAACTTCTGAGCCGCACGGGGTCCACCGATACCTGCACCTGTTTCAGATAACCACCAAAGCTGCTCACTTCAACAACTCCCTGAATACCTGATAACTGCCGTTTGACAATCCAGTCCTGAATGGTGCGAAGCTCCATGGCATTATAACGCGATTCATAGCCCTCCTCCACATCAAGGGTATATTGATAGATTTCCCCCAGGCCGGTTGTGATCGGCATCAGCTCGGGATGACCAAGCCCGGCAGGAATTTCTTCAGCAGCCATATCAATTTGCTCACTGACGAATTGCCTGGTATCCGTGACAGGCATATCATCCTCAAACACGATCGTTACTACTGAAAGACCATAACGGGAAATGGAACGCAGCTCTACTACTCCCGGAAGGTTTGCCATGGAAATTTCCACGGGATAAGTAATGAACCGCTCCACTTCTTCCGCACTCAGAGAAGGTGAAGTGGTGACAACCTGTACCTGGTTGTTCGTAATATCAGGCACCGCATCAATGGGAATATGACTCAGTGCATAAAACCCGCCGCCGACGAGGGCGAGCGTAAACAAGGCAATAATGAATTTATTGTGAACTGAAAATGAAATGATTCTTTCAAACATGATCCGGATCCGTAAGGATGAAAAAATGAATTTGATGACGCAGAACAACCCGAGTGGGAGGTGCGTGATAATGACAGGCTCAAGCCTTCACCGGAGGCGCCCTGAACTGGGTAGCGGAAAAAAGAAGAAGTCGTTTATATAGCTTGTCAATAAAGCCGTTTAAGAACCGCGAATACACGCGTGGCGTCCCCGTTATGGCAACAAAGGGTAAAATGATGGCTGCGACCGCCGACGAAATCCCTGAAAACCGGATGCTCGTGTCCGAATTCTTCTTGAAAACCTCCAGATGGCCGTATCCCAGATCCGTTGAAAATACTCTCTGGAGAATCCCGCCAGTAGCATGGACCAGATGGCAGCCTGCGCGCGCAATCGTTACCCGTCCTTCGGAAGGGCTCTCATGATGGTGTGGTACAGCCGTATGCAGCAATGCCACGCCATATGCGAAAAGGATGATGATAAACCGTGCCCAGGGTCTCATGTCGCGAATATAAAGGCAATTGCACGGATTTTCAAAGATAACCATCATGTACGGCGGAGACGGGTGTCATGTACCTGAAGACTAAACACAGAAAAAACCTTTTAGGGGCCCTTCACACACGGCAAAAGGGTTGATCCACGCGCTACAGCGGTCGTATCCTGATGTTTTTCCAACGCATCGTATACAACCTGCCGTCCGGCATGCCATGCATCTGCAACCCGATGAACCCACGAGCATGTGTCTTAAAGACCTCCCCGTTGGTAAGGTCTTCAACGGCATGACCATTGACCCACGTTTGAACGCGCGCACCCTGCGCCAGTATCCGGATATGGTTCCACCCCTCATTGAACAGATAATGGTGTCCATTGTTGATCTTTGCTTCCGCAGATAACCATCCCGTGCCGAGTGCCTCGCCATAGATAAGGCCTGAAGTCGGCGTTCCGGGCCGATGGTTTCTTTGAAGTTCAACCTGTGGTCCATTGACCCTGCCCGCCCGCATATCATGGCCTTCTCCTTCGGTAACGGGTCTCGCTTTGGATCGGATCTGTATGCCAGAGTTGGTGACACTGTCAACCATGGCCTCCAGCTCAAGCTCGAAGTCTGAGAATTCCTGTGTCGTGCAGAGAAAAGAGTTGGGACTTCCGGTAACGGTTCTGCCTACGATGACGCCATCTTCAACGGTGTAGCGATGCGATCCATTCATGTGGACCCATCCATTTAAAGTGGATCCGTCAAACAGGTCAATCCACTTGTCACCGGAAGAAGTTTGCGATTCTTTTTCATCCGGAAGCGCAAATGCAATGACCGAGTCACCGTACTTCGTGCCATTCTTCCCCCCTCCTCCTGCGGCGATGACCAGATATTCCTTGCCCTCAATCATGTACACGCTGGGCGTTGCATAGACGCCTGCAGGCAGTTTGTATTCCCATAAGATTCTGCCCGTTTGCTTTTCAAAGGCGCGGATCTTTTCGTCCGGCGTCGCTGCAATGAAGATTATTCCTCCCGCAGTAGCCACCGGACCACCGAAGTTCTTAGCACCCGTGTTCCGGATGCCCCTGGCAACCAGTTCCGGATACTCACCCAACGGCACCTTCCATAAGATGGAACCATTGAGAAGATCAACGGCATTCAGCGTGCCCCACGGAGGAGCAATTGCAGGAGCGCCATACGGGTCGACGAAAAATGGTATCCCGACAGAATAACGGACAAGGCCTCCTGTCGAATCCGGTTTTATGTCATTTCTGTCAGCCTTCAGATACGCGACCAATGCATTGACTTCGCTGCCGGAGAGCTGCGGGAAAGCGGGCATGATACCTTTTCCCTGTCGTAGTAGCACGCGGATCTCATCATCGGTTTTCTGAATACTTGTAAGCGCCGGATACACGGGAGGATTCCCCTGCCCTTCCAGGCCATGACAGGAAGTGCAATTCTTCCGGTAGATCATGGCCCCCGCTTCCGCGGGCGATGCATCCGCCTTGTTAATGTCAAAGAACATTTTCAGTGTGTTGATGGATGGCGCTTCATTCGCATTCACATACAGCACATTCGAATAAGGATCGAAGGATGCACCACCCCACTCAACACCCCCCTGATGACTCGGGGTTGTGATCGTACCCTGCAGGGATGGCGGAGTATATAGAGATCCGGTCTCATACTTCCGGAACTGCTCCAGTGCCGAGGCATGGGATTCCGGCGTTACGTGCGTAAGGTCAGCTTCATGCAGCGATAACCTGACGAGTGGCGGTGGCTTCAGCGGGAAGGGCTGCGTCGGCCACGCCTCCTCTCCAGGAATTTTTGACGGAGGGACGGGAACTTCTTCCACGGGGAAAATTGGTTTTCCGGTTTCCCTGTCGAGCACGAATGTAAGTCCCATTTTCGTCAGTTGCACCACGGCATCTCTCGATTCGTTCCCGTTCTTCAGAGTGACCAGGATCGGCGCCGGAGGATTGTCATAATCCCAGATATCATGGTGAACTGTTTGATAATGCCACTTGCGTTCCCCGGTAGTGGCATCCAGTGCGACGACACAATTCCCAAACAGGTTCATGCCCTTGCGAAACCCTCCATAAAAATCGTTCGCAGGAGATCCGGTCGCAAAAAACACCCATCCTCGTTTTTCGTCGACAGAAAATCCGCCCCATGGATTGGCGCCGCCGTAGGTTTCGCCTTCGACCCACTCCCACGTATCATAACCGAATTCACCTTTCACCGGAACGGTATGGAAGATCCATTTGAATTCACCTGTAACTGCGTCGTAAGCGCGAACATCACCCGGCGTAGAATTATATTCTTCGGGGACGCGGGATGTCACGATGAGAAAGTTTTTGTAGATGATACCGGGTGTCGTTACCTCAATGGAGGCTTTGGCTGAATCCACTGCAAGATTCTGGCGAAGGTCGATGTGACCACCCCTGCCGAAGGAAGATATGACAATACCTGTGGCCGCATCCAGCGCATACACCCTGTTGTTGACGAAGTGAAAGATCCTTTTTCCTTCCGGTCCTTCCCAGTAAGTCACACCGCGGCTCCGGCCGCGAAATATCTTTTTATCAGGATCATGTTCCGCCGCAACGAACTTCCAGACTTCCTTGCCCGTAACCGCATTCAGCGCGACTGCATCCAGTCGGGGCGTGGTAAAATACATCAGTCCATTGACGATGATCGGGTTCGCGTACATCGATGGACCGTCGGGATCGCCGGTATGATACTCCCACGCGGGCTGCAGGGTATGAACATTCGCCGCATTGATCTGTGCAAGCTCAGCGTATTGATTTGATTTCTTGTCGCCACGATAGATGGCCCAGTCAGTGTAGTTGTCGTATTTGTCTGTTACCCCAGGGTTTGCGTGATCCTCCGCCGCTTTCTCCCCACAGGACAGAAGCCCTGAAGTGAAACACATGAATAAACCGAAACCAATCCCGAGTTTTTGGTTGCCGACTGTTTGTTGTTTGCTGGTACCTGCCATCTCAATATGACTACTGATTACTGATTACTGGATACTGAATACTGATTACTGATTACTGATTTAATACTGACAGACAAACCTTTTCCACTCCGCGCGCAGTAAAGACCCATCCAGGTCTCCGGTATAGACAACAAGCCGGTGGCGGATGACCTCGGTTTCCCCCTTGCGGATAGTCCAGTCGCCCAGTATTTGCCTGGAAGGCCCCACGCCCAACTCATTGTCTACGCGCCAGGGAACAGGAAATGATTTGTTATCCGGATGATCCATCATGGCAATATGCGCAAAGTCGTCACGTCCCGGTACCCTGATCCCGATATCATTCCAGATCGCGCGCTGGCCTTCAGCCTCAGTGTTGCGCTGACCATCAGCATTGGTCACCTGCCCCCCGGTTTCTTTTCGCCATGGCATCCGCACAAACAATCCGCCGACGTAAAACTTTCCCATGGTTACGTCGGTCTTGGCTTCACCCGTCCATTCAAGATCCATAATATAGCTGCCTTTGCGCTCCTGAAAAGTCCAGGTTTGGGTTTCCGTCAGGATGGCGGATCCTGTTTCGTCCAGCAAATGATAGGAAGTGCGCCATTTCACCTGGGGCCCTTTTTCCTGGAGAATGTCTGCAGACGCCCGACGCCAGTAATCTTCTTTCCAGTTCATGAAGTAGTCCCGGCCGTTCACCTGCTTCAGTCCCCAGTATATTCCAGTCTGATGTTTGTGGTGGTCGGGGCTGTATTCAGTAAGCTCGCCTTTGCCATCCGGTGCAATGACAGGATGAATGTACGGCCGTATTCCTGGTTCCGCATGCTGGGTCATCAAAGGCACGGTGTCACCGGAACGATAGATCGAAAGCGTACCCTCATCACTGTTCTGCCTGATCATCAGAATGGAAGAAGATTGCTCCTGCTGAAAAGGATGGCGAGCGCAGGAAAACAGAAGAAAGGGGATAATGAGCAAGGATGGTCGCGGATTCACAGCGGTAAATTTTCATGAAAATATATGAAAATCCCCGGGGAATGAAGCGTTGATCTACCGGTTGCCATCGTTCATTTTCTTGCTACTGGATTCCCGGAAGCGGATGTTAGCCCATGCAGCCCTGCATCAGGCAACAAGCGAATGGATCTAACCGATTCTGCGGGCCAGGGTATTTCGGCCGATTCCGGACAATCTTGTTCGAGCGTGACCACCCTCAGATATTTCAAACGCCGAAATAAGCCTGTTCACTACACTTTCAGAATGGCACCACAATTGACTGATGGCCTTCAAATCCATCCCCATGCTCAAGAGTTATTTTACGATCGCCTTCCGGAACCTGGTAAAGGAGAAGGGCTATTCATTCATCAAGATCGCGGGCTTGGCTTTTGGATTGGCGGCCAGTATGATCATATACCTGTACGTGCGGGAGGATCTTTCTTATGACACTTTCCATGCACAGCATAAACGCATTGTTCGCGTTCTCACGATTGACAGCGCTGAAGGCGTCAGCAGCAAACTCGTAGGCGTTACGCAGCCGCGGCTGGGACCTGCGGCAAAAGAGGAGTTGCCGGAAGTGGTCGAAAGCGTAAGGATCACGGGCGGGGGCAGGTATGATCTCAGTTACGAAAGCAATACACTGAAATGCGAGGCGGCGTTCCGGGTGGATCCCACTATCTTTGAGATCTTTGATTTTGCGGTAATCGATGGTGCGAAAACCGGGATACTCGATCAGCCAGGTTCCATTGCGATCACCTCATCCCTTGCCAAAAAGATCTTCGGCGATGAGAAGGCCGTAGGAAAAACGCTCAAACTCAATCAAACAACTGATCTGAATATAACCGCGGTGTTGGCAGATCCGCCAAAAAACTCCCATCTGCAATTTGATCTTCTCCACAGCCTGGTACCCGGACAGAATGAGGACGGATTGCGGCAAGCGCTGGAAACGTGGCAGGGCATCTTTTGTTTCACCTATCTGCTACTGGATAAACCTGCTGATGAGGGCGATCTTAATGCGAAACTGCAGGCTATCTCGAAAAAAAATAACGCCTTTGAATTTTTCACGCCGGTCGTTCAAAAGCTTGAAAACGTACACCTGAGATCAAAAGATATTCTCTTTGAAACCAATGCCAATAAAACAGATGCGCAGAGTGTCTACGTGCTCTCAACCATTGCCATCCTGATCCTTGTGCTGGCAGCAGTCAACTTCACCAATCTGGTGACTGCCAGGTCTGCGGGCAGGGCGAAAGAAGTCGGCATGCGCAAAGTGATCGGGGCGGCGCGCCATCAATTGATCGGGCAACACCTGACCGAATCCATCATCGTAACCCTGGTTTCCGCCGGCATTGCCGTTATGCTGACTGTATTGGCAGTTCCGGCGCTGAACAGCCTGTACCAGCGCTCCGCCGACATCGCGTTGCTTCTCGAACCTGCCAGCATGATCACGTTGGGGACCCTCGTTGTATCGGTAGGGTTATTGGCCGGATTGTATCCGGCATTTGTACTGTCATCCTTTAAACCTGTGCAGGTCCTGAAAGGAGCATTTAAAAATTCAGCGAGCGGGATACGCCTCCGGAAAGCCCTCGTGGTGCTGCAGTTTACCATCTCCATAGCGCTGATGGTGGGTACTGGTATCGTTTATCAGCAGATGAATTTCATTTACACTACCGATCTCGGCTACGACCGCGAGCAGGTCGTAACCATCCAGCTGAGCGGTGGCGCTGTTGCCCGCGCCACTACGTTCAAAACAGAGCTCTTGCGGAATGACAATATACTGTCCGCAGGCACTGCTTCGACAAGGCTCGGTCAGCAGCTGGGGCGCACCAATATTCTTCCGGAAGGCGCGACAAGTGAAACGAACATCATCACCAGCATCATGGCTGCCGATGAGAACTTCATCCCGACGATGGATATGAAAATCCTGCAGGGAAGGAATTTTTCACTGGACTACGATGATTCACTGTCAATGATCATCAACGAGGAGATGACAAGGTTGCTGAAGTGGGATGACCCTGTTGGCAAAAAGATCGGCCTCCAATCCGGCGCCACACCACAGGATCAGACTTTTTATACAGTGATCGGTGTCGTCAATGATTTCCACTTTGCCACCATCCGCCATAAGCTTGAACCAATGTTCATGGTATACAATGCAAACAATAGCGCGTTGGCGATCCGCATCAAAGCGGAGAACGTATCGGGAACCATAGCCTACATCGAAAACACGTGGAAACAGGTCAACCCCGGTACCACATTTGAATACAATTTTCTGGATGAGCAGTTCGCGAATCTTTACCGCAATGAGCAGGCTTTCGCCAGCATGTTCACGCATTTCACAGCGCTGGCCATGGTCATCGCCAGCCTGGGCTTGTTTGCCCTCTCTGCCTTTACTGCAGAACAGCGGAAGAAAGAGATCGGGATCAGAAAAGTCTTGGGTGCAAGCAATGGAACGATCCTGTACAAACTGTCGCGAGAATTCATACAATTGATTCTCTTTTCTTTCGCCATCGCCAGTGTCATCGGCTACTATGCAATGGATCGATGGCTCGCCGATTTCGAATACAGTATCGATATCGGCGCAGGCGTATTTATGCTCGCCGGCCTGACATCCCTCGCCATCGCCCTTCTGACCATCAGCTTCCAGGCCCTGAAAGCCGCCTTCAGCAATCCCGTGGATTCCCTGCGTTCGGAGTAATTATCTGCAATGGAAACTTTCTTAAATAAGGGCAATCAGTGGCCACGAATACAGCCGGGGTTAATAAAAATTCGTGTCTTTGTGACTTCGTGGCGAACTTCTATCTTTCCGGCATGGAAGCGTTTGGAGACCCATCAATGCTGGCGACGATTACAACCATGAAGATGCCGTTCGGGAAATACAAAGGCAGGATCTTGTGCGACCTGCCGGTCGAGTACCTGGAATGGTTTGCACGGAAAGGATTCCCTCCGGGAAAAATGGGCATGCTTTTGTCGACCGTATATGAGATCAAACTCAACGGTCTCGAATATCTGCTGAATCCCATTAGAAAACTTGATAAGCGGTAATCTGCTGACGGCGACCATATCCGGCGTGATCATAATTTCTCTACCTTAGCATGGAGAAATCCCATGTTAAGAAACTACTTAAAGATCCTTTTGCGCTTCATGTTGAAGCAAAAGGGCTTTTCGCTGATCAATGTTTCCGGGCTCACCATCGGTATTGCCTGCAGTCTGCTCATACTCCTTTATATTCAGGACGAACTCCGCTATGATCGCTTCCATAAAGACGCCGACCGGATCTTCCGGGTAGGATTTTCCGGTGTCCTCCAGGGGGTCCAGAAAAAATCCGTAGAAACCGGATTTCCTTTGGCACGAATGATCCAGAAGACAGAGGGTGTACATTCAACCATACGGCTGGCATGCTGGGAAACCTTTCCTGTAAAATTTGAAGAGAAGACTTTTACAGAAGACTATCTTCTTCTGGCGGATCATAATTTCTTCCGTTTTTTTTCTTTTAATATCATTGAAGGCAATCCCGATAGCGTACTGCTGGGAAGTCACAAGATTGTCATCAGCGAGACGGCAGCGAAACGATACTTTGATTATCAGGGACGCGGTGACACGACACCGATCGGAAAAACACTCACCCTTGCACAAGGATACCAGGCGGTCGTCACCGGAATTGCCGAAGATCCACCGCTGAATTCGCATTTTCATTTTACACTGGTATTATCCCTGGACTCGTGGGAGACCGATAACGAAATGCAGGATGACTGGATCTCGGGCAGGGTCTTTACCTACTTTAAAACCTTCCCGGCCATTTCGCTTCCTGCGACGGAACGCAGCATCATCAGAGATCTTGACACGAACTTAAACCGTCAACTCACAAACCTCCGAAACACAAACCTTGAAGCCTTTAAAAAGCAGGGAAATGATCTTGGTTATTTTATCCAGCCACTCAGGGACATACACCTGAGATCAAATTTTCAGGACGAAATAGAAGTGAACGGCAGCCTGTCAAACATCATTCTGTTCGGGTGTGTTGCCCTTTTTATAACATTGCTGGCCTGCATCAACTTCATGAACCTGACAACAGCACAATCCGCCAGCAGGGCAAAGGAGATCGCGGTGAGAAAAACAGTGGGCGCGAACCATGACCGGCTCGTGAGACAGTTTTTGGTCGAATCATACTTTTACGTCTTCGCAGGTGTCATCCATGCACTGGTGATTATCGCAGCTGTGCTAAAGCCGTTCAACTATTTTACGGGAAAACAAATCCCACTCTCCGGGCTACTCAGTCCGGAACTCATCCTCGGCATCGTGGTATTTGTTGCGCTGACAGGACTGGTGGCCGGAAGCTACCCTGCCTTCTATCTCTCGAATTTCAGTCCTGTTGAAGTATTAAAAGGTGAGCTCCGGGCCCGTGTGCGCACGTATGGCATCCGGAATATGCTGGTAGTCTTTCAGTTTTTCATTTCGGCATCGCTGATTATCGCCACCCTGGTGGTGTACCGGCAACTTCAGTTTATTCAAAAAGCCGACCTGGGATTCAATAAATCCAACGTCATCAACCTGCTGCATACACGCAACCTTGGAGACAACAGCGCTGCCTTCAAGGAAGCCTTGCTAAGGGAGTCTTCCGTCATCGCTGCCAGTTATTGCAACAGCGTACCCCCGAACGTACAGATGCAATCCGTTTTCAGGACCGCGGGAGGAGAAAAAGACTTTCTCCTGACCGTTTATGAGATGGATGAAGATCATCTCGAGACCATGGGTTACAAGATCATTGCTGGTAGATTCTTTCAAAAAGAAAATCCGCAGGATAGCCAGACAGTGATATTGAACGAAACTGCAGCACGAAGACTGGATCTGCTGGATTTTAAAGGAAAAGAATTAATAACCGACTATGATTATCCCTTGAAAAAGGAGCGCGAGGTAATCGGTATCATGCAGGATTTTAATTTTCTTTCACTCAAGGATCCCATCCAGCCGATGGCCATACTGCTCGGTTCTCAGCCTAATTGGGAAATGGCAGTGCGTCTGAAAGCAACGGGCATGGATTCGACGATCGCAAGAGTCCGTAAGATATGGCGCCAGCATGCACCTGATGCTGCGTTCGAATATAGCTTCGTGGATAAAAATTTCGACGCCAAGCAACAAACCGAGCGCCGTGTCGGCTTGTTGTTCCTGATCTTCACGATACTGGCGATCATGATTGCGTGCCTTGGACTGTTCGGGCTTGCCACCTTTTCCACGGAACAAAAACGAAAGCAGATAGGCATTCGAAAGGTACTCGGTGCCAGCGTGCGGAACATTGTCATGCTGCTGAACAAGGATTTTTTGAAACTTGTACTTGTTGCCAACCTTCTTGCATGGCCATTTACAGGCTGGGTCATGCACAAGTGGCTCAACCAGTTCGCTTACCACACAGGAATAGCATGGTGGATATTCATTGCCGCAGGAGCGACCACCTTTATCATCGCCTTTCTCTCCATCAGTTTCAAGTCGTTCCAGGCTGCAGCCGGAAATCCGGTAGATTCGTTGCGCAATGAATAGCGTGGACCCAAAGACAGTAAATCATTCGGTTTATACTTTGACTGCCTTGATTTAACCTTAAGATTCGACTCATTGCGATAGTTTTCTGTCGTCCCTTATGGAATACTAACGGAGCGCGCATCCTGGTCATATCAAAAACAAAACACCAATTCTATGAAGACCTGGAAAATATCTGTTATGATGGTGCTGATGATCAGCAGCATGGCGATCGTATTTGCATTTACCTTCCGGACAGCCGAACCGGTGAGAAAGAAAATCCCTTTCGTCCCTCCAAAAGGATGTGTATTCAGAACCATCATGGGTGAAGAATCTTCCGCCAACCATTCCATTCACAAGACACCGGAAAATGTACAGCGCGCAGTAGACAACGGAATTTCCTGGATCATGGAGGCACAACATGGCAATGGTGGTTGGGGTGCAGGGAGTCATCAACGACAGGATATCAAAGATCCGCATGCCGTGCAGACCGACCCCGCCACGACCGCCATGGTAGCGATGGCCATGCTGCGGAGTGGCACGACACTGTCCTCGGGCAGATATCAGGAAAATCTCAGGAAAGCGCTGGATCATCTGCTCATGGCAGTCGAAACTTCGGATGCCAACAGCGCCAACATCACCACCACCACCGGTACGCAGATACAAATCAAACTTGGAAACAACATCGATGTGATCCTAACGTCGCAGTTTCTTTCGAACATTCTGCCGCAACTCGACCATAACCGCGATCTTCAGTCGAGGGTTCAGCGATCACAAATGATCTGCGTTGACAAAATCCAGCGCGCGCAACAGGTCGATGGAAGTATTGCCGGATCCGGCTGGGCGGGCGTGCTGCAGTCTTCCTTTGCTACCAACGCACTTGAAGCCGCCGAGGCAAACGGCATAACGGTAGACGAAGATGCGCTTGAAAAAGCGCGGCAATTCCAAAAGAATAATTACAATACCAAAACCGGCGATGTAAACACTGACCTGGGCGCAGGCGTCGTCCTGTATTCGGTTACAGGATCCGTACGGGCAAGTGCAAAGGAAGCGCGCAAAGTCGAAGAGGTCATCACCAGGGCCAAACGGGAGGGCAAACTCGCCCCCAACGCTGCGCCTTCCGCCGAAAACCTGGAAACGATCGGATATGATAAAGACGATGCGCTTCAATATGCAACGGCATACCAAGTGTATCAATCAGCGAAAGTCGAGGCACAACGCGAAGATGTCATGAGTGGATTTGGCAACAACGGAGGAGAAGAATTCCTGAGCTACCTGCAGACAGGAGAAAGCATGATCATCAACAAGGACGACAGCTGGCAAAGCTGGTATGATAATATGAGCGGAAGGTTGCTGAAAATCCAAAACGACGATGGCAGCTGGCAAGGTCACCACTGCATCACCAGTCCGGTCTTCTGTACCGCGACTTGTTTGCTGATCCTGTCGGTGAATAATGACGTCGAGAACTTAATCGAACTGGGCGGGAAATAAGGTTTGCCTGCTATAAGAAAAGGGCCAGCCCGCGCCGGCCCTTTCTTATGGGATTATGATCTTCGAAATCGCGCAAGCCCGTTGACCGTTATTGAACACCTCTGGCTCATAAGTGAACAACGAAATCAAGCCGGAGGGCCGAATTGGCCCTTTTTAAATATGCATGGTGTTTGTTGTAACCATTGATCTCAGCCCAGGTTTACCAATGGTCACAACATAATGCCAACCCATGCTCACAAACTACCTCAAAGTCGCCCTCAGATCCATCTTCAGGAGTAAACTGACGGCCTTCATCAACATCATGGGATTGGCCCTTGCCATGGGTTGCAGCCTGCTGATCGCATTGTTTATCATGGACGAATGGTCGTATGACCGCTACCATACAAAAGCAGATCGCATCTACCGCGTCACGCGGAATTTTCTTTCACCCGACGGCTCGGTAAATCTTCACCTGGGACACGTCGCGCCGCCCTTCGGCCCCCTGCTCAAAAACGACTTTCCTGATATGGAAGAAGTTGTGAGAACATTGCAGCGTGAAATCCTGGTCTCTTACCAGGATGCGGGGGAAGAGAAAAAGTTGTTCAACGAGAGCAGAGCTTTTTTCGCGGAGCCCGAAATATTCAAAGTTTTTGATATTGCAGTACTGGAGGGCAATGCAGAAAAAAGCCTTACCGATCCTTTTCAGGTGATGCTTTCGGAGAAGACAGCGAGAAAATATTTCGGTGACCAGCGCGCAGTCGGAAAGGCGCTGAAGGTAGGAAACACTTATGATATGGTGGTGAGCGGGGTATACAAAGATCTTCCTCCACAGTCGCACTGGCATCCGGAAATACTTTTTTCATTCTCCACCTTGAATGACACCACCATCTATGGACGCACCAGGCTTGAACGGAACTGGGGCAATAATTCTTTTGCAACGTACATACTCGTCAAAGAACCGTTTGATCAGAAGAAGGTCGAAAGCCAGTTCCCCGCATTCCTTGATCGCCACATGGGCCCCGCGATGGGTTCGTCAACTGCTCCCATGCCCTCTACCTGGACGACCCTGTTTTTGCAGAAACTCACAGACATTCACCTGCACTCCCATCTGGATTCCGAAATTGAATCGAATGGCAATATCAATACCGTGTATATGATGGGCGTTATCGGTCTGTTTATCATACTGATCGCGTGTTTTAATTTCGTCAATTTGTCTACTGCACGCGCAACGCGGCGCGCGAAGGAAGCTGGTTTGCGTAAAGTGGTTGGCGCCTTCAGGGCTCAGCTTATCATACAATACCTCAGTGAGTCGGTGCTGATCGCTTTCTTCTCCCTGATCGTTTCGGTTGGCCTCACGTTGTTTGCATTGAATTGGCTGAATGAATTCACCGGAAAAACGCTGTCGCTCAATTCCCCTGAGAACGGAATCCTGTTTGGCATGCTGGTACTTTCGGCCCTGCTCATCGGAATTCTCGCCGGGATCTATCCGGCTTTCGTCATCTCTTCATTCAAGCCCGTCAGCATTCTCAAAAGCGGCCAGGGGGCCTCTGCAAAAGGAAAGGCGGGATTCAGAAAAGCGCTCGTGGTATCCCAATTCTCGATCAGCATTGTCCTGATCATCGCGACCATGATCACATTTCAGCAGCTCCAATACATGAATAACCGGTCGCTCGGATACGACAAAGATCAGGTTGTTGTTGTGGGATATTATGAGGAACTGGACAACGC
>JBARAD010000285.1:0-6313 GCA_049791675.1 Chryseosolibacter sp. | reverse complement strand
AATTAACTCGGCAAACTCGGTCGTTACGGGAGTTATCGCCCTTGCAGCGAAAGCCCAAAGCCGCTGACAAACCCCAATGGGTAAAAGCCAACAAGTTGCTTGTTTGCCAAAGTGATGAGAAAGTCAGAGCGTCGGCTGACCAGAATCAATAAACAATTTGAAGACAAAACTTTTCGTGAAAGCTTTGGTATTTACTTTACAAATGCGTAATCTTTTGTTGCCGTTATAACCTTCAATGGAACACCCTATTGCAGATCCTGATGCGCAGGATCACCAGGAAACGAACCAAAGGACCTTTGACATTTCCCGCTGTCTTCACGCCCTTAAGCACTATCTCCCTGCCCAGGCGCCGCTAAAGGACTTTATCCACCACAACACGCTTCACGCGTTCCAAAACCTGAAATTTGATGACGCGCTTAACTGTGCTTCGAAGATATTCGGTTACCGGACTTCCATGTCGCTAAAGAAGTTCCGGGCCCTGTATGATCAACAGCAGATCCGGGATAAGGTCATGGAACGTGTGATCATCAACAGAAAGGGTGACGGCCAGATGGGGGAGTGGAAACAAAAACTCCTTTTCAACGAATACCGCCACACCGAATCTCCACGCATCGGAGGGCTCCGCGCTAACTGGAAAAGAGTCTACCACATCGACATGGACTCGCTGGTGCACACAACCCTGTTCAGGATCGTTTGCTCCTACCTGGACCAAGGCATTGCCATTTGGAAGTTCCCCATCCACGACAAAGGATTTCTCGCGAGCATCAGGGAAATGGAACGATACAGCTTCACCAGCTTTTTCAGGACCAAGCATGCCCGCAGTATGCTGATGGAAGGCGATGTAAAGATCGAAGACTTGCTGAATATAATCGTCGGCGACGAATCACTTTATGAACAGTACCTTTTCGATCAGCAGTTCGCCCACCAGGGTTGGTCGGGAATTGTTTCTGTCGTGGAAGATCATCCCTACACCATGCTTGACAGAAAGAATATTTCTCTGAAAGAATTTATCCATCTTGAACTTCTGCTTGAACTCGATGCACTGTATTATCTCTTCGATGAAAAGTTCAAACCCCTTATAAAGAAAATAAAAGTAAGACCCGATGCACTCTTTGCGCCGGTCATCGCTTCAGAATTGCACGAAGTGTTATTCCTCTGGCAGGAGGCGTTTGAGTGGAGCTACTACGATGAGATTCTCGCTGCTATCCATGCCGCCACGAGTCACGCCGAAACCCCTCATGCCGAAGGGAAGAGTTTTCAGGCCATGTTCTGCCTTGACGACCGCGCAAGCTCTTTCAGACGATACCTTGAGATCACTGATCCCAAATGTGAAACTTTCGGAACTCCTGGATTCTTTAACGTTGAATTCTATTTCCAGCCCGAGCACGGAAAGTTTTTTACTAAACTCTGCCCTGCACCCATGAAGCCGAAACACCTGATCAAGGAACTGGGTACAAGGGGAACACGCAAAAGCGATCCCTACTTTCAAAAAAATACACAGACCCTTTTCAGGGGATGGCTCATCTCCCAAACGCTGGGATTCTGGTCGGCCTTCAAACTCTTTCTCAATATTTTCCTTCCTTCCGCTTCGCCGGCTACGGCTTCGTCGTTCAGTCACATGGACAAGGTTTCAAGGCTCACCATCGCAAACAAAAATCCGGATCACAAAGAAAATAATCTTCAGATCGGTTTTACCGTTGAAGAGATGACAACGCGTGTTGAGGGACTTCTCAAAAGCATCGCCATGGTTAAAGACTTTGCGCCGCTCGTTTATGTGGTCGGTCACGGCTCGAGTAGTGTAAACAATCCTCATTACGCCGCCTACGACTGCGGCGCCTGTTCAGGCCGCCCCGGCTCAGTCAACGCCCGGGTGATTTGTTACATGGCCAACCATCCGGGAGTGAGAAATCTGTTAAGAGAATCGGGGATTGATATACCACCCGAAACACAGTTTGTCGGCGGACTGCACGACACCACCCGCGATGAGATCGCCTTTTACGATGAGGGCTCTCTGACGCAGGCCAACGCGACACGCCATCAACAGCACTTCAAAACCTTCGCCACTGCCTTGACGCTGAACGCAAAAGAACGGTCGAGACGGTTTGAATCCATTAATACAAAAGCAAATGCTTCGGACATCCATGAAAAGGTCAAAAGAAGATCGGTATCGCTCTTCGAACCTCGTCCTGAATACAATCACGCCACCAATGCCCTATGCGTTGTGGGGCGAAGATCGTTAACAAGACACCTGTTCCTCGACCGCCGCGCATTTCTGAATTCGTACGACTACAGGATCGACCCGGATGGCACTTACCTTTTTAAAATCCTGAAAGCAGCCGCGCCGGTCTGCGGAGGAATTAATCTCGAATATTTTTTCTCGCGTTTGGATAACCAGAAGCTGGGGGCGGGGAGCAAGCTCCCACACAACGTCATGGGACTGTTTGGCGTGGCAAACGGCATTGAAGGAGATCTTCGTCCAGGACTACCCGGACAGATGGTCGAGATTCACGACCCCGTGCGACTGGTAACGATTGTTGAACATTATCCCGAAGTGGTTCTGAAGGCCATTGAGCGCGAGGCCGAAACGCACGAGTGGTTCATCAACGCGTGGATACACCTTGTGGTTATTCATCCTGAGACAAAAGCGTTTTTTGTCTTCAGGTCCGGAAAGCTTTATCCGTATACACCGTTGGCGGAAGTAAAAGTAGCTCACGGCGTTGAGGCATTGATCGAGTCGTATCTTGATAACATTCCTGTTCACTTAATGGCTTGACGGTATGTACTTACTTCTCAATCTGTGCATTTTAATACCACTGGCTGGATTCATTGTCAGCGCGTTTGTTCCCGGAAGGAAAGAAAAACTCTTGTCCTGGACGGCTTTTGTCACGGTGGGTTTGCACGCCGTGATCTTTGCCGCCTTGGCGATAACATGGGCATTCAATAGTTTCCCGTCCCTGAACATAAAAGAAGTCGTACTGTTTGAGACACCGGGTTACGAATTCTTTATCGATTTCCGTTTTGACAAGATCACCGCGGTCTATGCGCTGGTTGGTTCCATACTTTCATTTCTGGTAACGGTCTACAGCCGCACCTATCTCCATCGCGAAAAAGGATACAAACGTTTTTTCAACAATACCCTATTTTTTTACCTGGGCTACAACTTCGTGGTCTTTGCCGGAAACATGGAGACTTTGTTTATAGGCTGGGAGATCCTCGGTATTGCTTCCTTTCTGCTTATCGCCTTTTACAGGAACCGGTATATCCCGGTAAAGAACGCTGTAAAAGTTTTCTCCATCTACCGCATCGCCGACGTGGGACTTCTCCTCGCTATGTGGATGAGTCACCACCTCTGGCACGAGAACATCACCTTTGAAAAACTCAGCAACTATGAACTGGTTCACGCACAGTTAGAGAGAGACACAGTGGTAGGCGTTTTCATTTCCCTGATGATCCTGCTTTCGGCGGCAGCCAAGTCAGCGCAGCTTCCCTTTTCTTCATGGTTGCCCCGGGCAATGGAAGGCCCTACTCCGTCGACAGCCATTTTCTACGGGTCGCTCTCAGTCCACATTGGTGTATTTCTTTTGATCAGAACATTTCCGTTCTGGGAACACCAGATCTCTGTGCGTATACTCATCGGCGTACTCGGATTGCTCACCAGTATTGTCGCATCCGGGATTGCGCGCGTTCAGTCCTCTGTCAAAGCGCAGATCGCCTATGCGTCCATCTCGCAGATCGGAATAATTTTTATCGAGATCTCGCTCGGCCTTGTAAACATTGCCCTCATTCACTTTGCCGGAAATGCATTCCTGAGAACTTACCAGCTTCTGGTGTCTCCTTCTGTGGTGACTTACCTCATCCGCGAACAGTTCTACAACTTTGCCCCCCGTGTGGATACTTTCGAAGATTCTCTTCCCAAAAGGCTGGAGTACTCGTTTTATATATTGTGTCTTAAGGAATGGAACCTTGACACATTTATGTATCGCTTCTACTGGAATCCGATGAAATGGGCAGGTAAGAAACTCAGCTTCCTCACATTGCGCAATGTTCTGGTGTTCGGCATCCCGATCTTCATCGCCGGTTTTATCGGACTGCTCAACATCAGGATGATTCCAGACAGCATCCACTACCGGTTGCCCGGCGTCCTGGCCTTTATCGGATTGATGTTCTCACTTAAATCCTTCACGGAAAGGAAAAACGTGAAGCTGAGTTGGATCCTCATCATCGTGAATCACCTCTGGGTCGCCCTGGCGATTTCCTTCAACGAGAATTTCAACTTCAACCAGATCGGCTGGTACCTTAGCGGCGTTGTTGTCTTTGGTGTTGTCGGATTTCTCTGCCTGCGTTTCCTACGCGTCCTGGAAAAGAATATCAACCTCGACAGGTTCCACGGCCACTCCTTGATGTATCCCGGAATGGCGCTCGTATTTCTGGTGGCCAGTCTCGCAGTTGCGGGATTTCCCATTACGCCCACTTTCATCGGCGAGGATCTTATTTTCACGCACATTCACCAGGATCAGGTGTTCCTGGCGTTTTGCGTTGCTTTTAGTTTTATTATCAACGGTCTTGCTATCATCAGGATCTATGCGCGGGTGTTTCTGGGTCCGCATGTGCATTCGATGTATGAGATGGCGTACAGGAGTTCGTAAAGGAAATGCCTCGGTCTGATTGACTCCGGTATGAACCGAAACGTGAGACATTGCTTCCATGTAGGAGGTATTGTTCTGCCATGGCCGAATAATGCCATCTATGGCAATGCCAGGGCGGGTGGGATGCCCTGCCGGACGGTTCATTCTCTTAGGAGTAATGAGTAATGGATGAAATACGTAATTTTATATGATATGAAAATGTGCTTCAAATTCGTAGTTGTTCTTTTTAGTCAATTTATTCAAACAGCCTTATGGGCACAATCGACACTGGAGGTAATAATTAAGAAAGACATCGTCTATAGCGATGTTGACGGTCGCCAACTGAAACTGGACATCGGTCAGCCGCAGGGCGAAGGCCCTTTCCCGGCGGTTGTATTTTTCCATGGTGGTGGATGGCAACAGGGAAATAAATCGCACATGCATAAATGGATACGCAAATTTGTCTCGTCCGGATATGTAGGTGTTTCAGTTGCATACAGATTCGCACCCGAGTATAAGTGGCCCTGCCAGGTTGAAGATGCAAAAGAGGCGATCCGTTTTTTGCGCGCCCATGCGAAAGAATACAATATTCATGAGAATAAAATGGGAGTGATGGGTGAATCAGCAGGCGGGTATCTTGCTTTAATGGTTGCTCTGACATCACCAACAGACAGCCTGGAAGGCAAAACTGACTTTGGTGAAATTTCCAGTAACGTTCAGGCTGTTGTCAGTTTCTTTTCCGCTACAGATTTTATGGGGCCACGCCAGGAGCTGTCTCCCGAACTGAAACAGGAAATGAAGAAATACTACAACAAATCCCTGGAGGAAGTAAGGGCAGATTTCACTGGCACAGCGGATGCCCATGATCCGCGCCTGGCAATGATGTCGGTCATTTCTTACATTGACCCAAACGACCCGCCGGTTCTCATGTTTCACGGTGACAAAGATCCGTTTGTTTCGGTTGAACATGCCGTCAGACTTAAAGAGAAGTTGGAGGTCGCAAATGTCCCCCACGAACTGGTTATTGTTGAAGGTGCTGGCCATGGATGGACCGGTCTCGCCGAGCAGCGCACGACCGCTCAGATGATGAAATTTTTTGGTGACAACCTGAAGTAGCGTCCAGGACCAGATTTCGATTACTTTTCTCCAATCTTGTAGCCCTGTGGGGAAAATTTCAAATTCTTTTTAAATAATTTTAAGTGATCGTTCAAGATCGTTGATGAAGTGGAGATCACGTGGCGGTTGACCACTTCGTTGCGTCAATCATTGATCATCTTTTTTTTCGCAATATAAGCCAACTGGTTCGCAGCAAGTTACCTTTGTTTCAGGAATGAATATAATCAAAACGATAGAGTGCTTTTGGGAGACTATAGGGCAGGAATGTTCATGGATGAGGGTATCAAATTGCCTCAAAGTAATCAAAATAAATGATACGTTTACGCGCTTTGCACGACTTTGCGTATTACAGGATGAAGGTAGGGCATCGTGTGAACAGAAGTAGATTTCGAGACAATTAACGACAGAAAAGTGTTACCTTCGGTGGTAGTAAATACACATTATGGAACGAAGAATATTTCTTAAGAGTGCGACAGCAATCTCTTCGATGATGATCCTGAAACCAGGTGCCGTTTTTGGTACCAAAGCTAATTCGGCAGTTCAGCTCGGGATCATCGGGTGCGGTGACAGAG
>JBARAD010000284.1:0-3928 GCA_049791675.1 Chryseosolibacter sp. | reverse complement strand
CGACGCGCCAACACCAAGCCCTGAAGGGGCGATATATAGAATCGGCCGAGCTGTTCGTCAACAGACCACAGTCCACAGACCACGGTCGACAGACTGCCGTCAGACTTTTCAGACTTCTCAAACTTTTCAGACAAGGCATGCCTTGTCTCTACACCATTCACCCATTTACCATTTACCCTTTTACCTATATACCCATTTACCTATTTACCATTTTCACCTCTTCAGACTGTGCGTTCCACCCCGCCAGAAACATCTTAAGCATGAAGCACACAAAATGACGGAAGACGAATTCAACGGTCTCATTGAACGATATCAGCGAGGGCTGGCTACGGATGAGGAGCGGGCTATGGTTGATGCGTGGTATGAATCGATACAGCACGACGACGGCGACTTCACCTGGAACACAAAGGACGAGGACCTTCAGTTTCAGGCGATACAAAACAGGATAAAAGCCGATGAGCGTCCTGACAGGGTAGTGCCGTTGTATGCCTCCGGATGGCTGAAGATCGCCGCGGCGGTGTTGATACTGATGTCCTCGTCGTATGTGCTGTGGTATAAAATGATCCGCAATGAAACGATGACGCTGACAGCAATGACAGGATACACGCAGAAGACCATCCTCTCCGATGGCACGCTGGTGTGGCTGAAGGGAAACAGTACGCTGCAGTATCCGGAGCGTTTTGACGGACAGCAACGCATGGTCTATCTGAAGGGTGAGGCGTTGTTCGAGGTGGCGAAAGATCCGTTGCATCCGTTCGTGATCCAGTGCGGAAACCTCAGCGCGAAGGTGCTGGGCACGAGCTTCAACATCCGGGCAAATGATGCCGATATCGAACTGACGGTGCTCACGGGAAAAGTGGAGTTGTTCGCGGGGAAGGAGATCAACCGCGTGGTGGTGTTGCCGAATCAGAAAGTGTTGTATGATGGCCTGCCTCCAAAGGCGAAAGTACCGGTGGCGGAAGCGGAGAAGGTGAAGCTCATCCACGGAACGGAGTACGATATGAACTTCAGCAATACCCCCGTGGCCGACATCATCGGGCGGATTGAAAAGAAGTTCGACAAAAAGGTAACGGTCGACAACGCGTCGTTGCGGCAGTGCATGATCACGGCCGACTTTACCGATCAGTCTTTAGAGAACACACTGCGGATGGTATCTTATATTCTTGGATTTGAGTATGAGGTCAACAGTTACACCGTCACGATAAGGGGTGGCGGATGCGACTAACCTGAGGGCGGTACCCATTCCGGTACACGACATGGCCGGATGGGTACTTGTTCCTCACCTGATGTAAAACACATAAACCCTCTTGTTCATGCAATCAATCCCGTTTTTTCATATAAGGTTAATGTCTGATTGAGAAGTGAGAACGGGAGCATGCCTTCATGCTCCCGGTTTTCAGACTCCATTGGCATCTCCGCATACTGCGGACCGGAACACTATTGCCTTTTGAAAACCCAAACCTAAACCCTATGAAGATAAAATTTACGTTTCAGATTCTGCTGTGGGGGATTTCGCTGATCACCATCACTGCGCCGGAGGCGCTGGCGCGTCATGATCAGCGGGTCCTCGACAGGGAAATTAGTCTTGACCTCCGGAGCGTTCCGCTGGCCGCGGCCCTTTCGGAAATTGAGATGGCGGCGGATGTCAAGTTCGCGTACAGCGCGAGCCAGCTCGACCTTGATCAGCCAGTGACGATCGAGGCCCACCGGAAGAAGCTCGGCCTGATCCTCAATGAACTGCTCGGCCCGATCGCCATCATGTACACGGTAGACAAGGATTACATTCTACTGAAGCCCGTGAAGGCCGGAATAGAAAAGCCAGTCCTGATCGAAAAGCAGGCGGAAGTCCGGCACCCTTTCCAGGCCATCAGCGGCACCGTTACCGACGCCAGGACATTGCAACCGATCGCCGGCGTGAACATCGTCGTGAAGGGCACGACCTCGGGCACGACTACCGACTCCGAAGGTAAATATGTGATCGATGCGGAGGAAGGGGATATGCTGGTGTTCTCGTTCATCGGCTACAAGAAGATTGAAGTATCCGTGGGCGGGAGGGTGGTCATCGATGTATCTCTTGAAGAGGATGTAGCGTCGTTGAAGGAGGTGGTGGTGAATGCTGGGTATTATACGGTGACGGACAAGGCAAAAACGGGGAATATTGTAAAGGTAACTTCAAAAGAAATTGAACGACAACCAGTGACCAGTCCGCTGATGGCGCTGCAGGGACGGATGCCGGGGGTCGATATAACGCCTGTAAACGGAGTTCCGGGCAGCGCTGTGAAGATAGAGATCAGGGGCAATAACAGTCTGCGGTTTAACGGCAGCAATCCGTTATATGTAGTAGACGGTGTTCCACTGAACTCTGCTCCGATATATTCCGCAGGTATGACGAGTGGCAACATCGATCCCCTGAGCACCATCAATCCGGCCAACATTGAGAGCATCGAAGTGCTGAAGGATGGTGTAGCCACAGCGTTATACGGTTCGCGTGGCGCGAACGGAGTGGTTCTGATCACCACCAAGACGGGCCCAGACAATACAGGAGAAACAGGTTTGGAGATTTCTTTATATAGGGGATTTGGCGAAATGCAAAACCGTGTTAATCTTTTGAATACGGAGCAATATCTCGCGATGAGACATGAAGCCATTGCCAATGACGGGGCAGTACCCGGACTCTTTGATTTTGATCTGAATCACTGGGATACCACGCGCTACACCAACTGGCAGGATGAATTGCTCGGGGGGTCTGCGGAAATATTCGATGCACAGGCAACCCTGACTGGAGGAAGTGACAGAACATCTTTCCGGTTAGGAGGAAGCATGCATCATGAGAATACAATCTATCCAGGTGATTTTGGCTTTAAAAGCTACACGGCAAACCTAAGCATCAGTCACATATCTGCTGATAAAAGACTGAACGTTTCCGCGACGGTAAATTATGGTGCGAATGACAATAAATTGTTCAGCGATACCGATTTTGTCAATTATGCAATGACATTGTCTCCTGTAGCTCCGGCCCTTCTGAATGACGAGGATGGTCAACTCAACTGGGAGATCGTTCCGCTATTCGGCGGATCTTTCCTGCTGAACAGTTGGATCAATCCGTTGAGCCTGTTGCGAAGAACACATCAATTAAGCTCCGCAAACCTGGTGGCAAATGGCGTCATTAATTATACGTTGCTACCCGGACTGACTTTCAAAACCAACCTGGGTTTTACTGAATTCAACGGTTCTGAAAATGTCAAAAGTCCGATTGCGTCCTTTTCTCCAACGATTACCGGTATTACAGGAAGAAGTATTTTCGGCACGAACAGGCGAAGCACGTGGATACTGGAGCCACAGGCAACTTTTTCAAAAAATTTCGGAGACCATAGTATAGACGCCATTATCGGCTCCACGTTTCAGCAAAGCAATTACCTGTATCAATCTATTGCAGGTCAGGGTTACACCACGGATGTGTTGTTGAATTCAATCCAGGGGGCGGCCACACAGACTTATTCCGCCGATGATGAAACAGAATACAAGTACCAGGCTATCTTCGCACGGGTCGGGTATGACTGGAAGGACAAGTTTTTCGTCGATCTGATTGGAAGAAGAGATGGGTCTTCCCGTTTCGGACCGGGCAGGCAATTCGGAAATTTTGGGGCCGTTGGCGCGGGATGGATCTTCACAAATGAACCCTTCATGAAGAATGTGAAGGCCATTCTCAGTTTCGGGAAACTGAGGGGAAGCCTTGGCGTCACGGGTAATGACCAGATTGGCGACTATCAGTTCTATGATACGTACTCCATCTCGATTCAAAAATATCAGGGGCAGGTGAATCTTTATCCTACCTCGCTCTATAACCCGGATTTCAGGTGGGAGGCAACACACAAAAGGGAGGCGGCCATTGAACTGGGGTTCCTGAACGAAAGAATTTCAACGGAAC
>JBARAD010000283.1:0-33335 GCA_049791675.1 Chryseosolibacter sp. | reverse complement strand
ACCCGCGAAACCTTTTGGAGCCAAATGCCGGCAATGATCCTTGATGATACTATCCGGACTCGCCCTGTTTACCTTCACCATCGCCTGCGTGGCCACCTGGATCCTCGCGCCTATGATGTTACAGGTGATCATCGAAGGAGGCTGGATCCGGAATTTGAGCCAGTGGAATAATGCGCGGCGGATGCGTTCCGATGCACAAACGGCCAGATCCGGGTGGCTCATCAATAAGGCGCTGAAGGACGCCGGTAAAATAAATCCAAAAGGAAAAACGAAATAAGCATTGCCCATTTTGTGGAATAAGCTGTAACTTTAAGGTCCACATATTCCAATATGAAAAAATTCATCGCAATTCATATCCTCCCCGTCCTGCTCATCATGGCTCTCTATCAAGGCGTTGATGCACAGGATTATGTGCTGACTACGCGCGGCGATTCACTGACAGGAGAAGTAAAACCGCTGATCTACGGAACTGAAAAAAAAGTACAGCTTCAGGCTTCCGATAAAACGAGAAGAACGCTGTCTATTTTGGAAGTCCGCGCCTTTTCAAGCAATGGTGAAATCTATCATCCGGTAAAAAACGAAAGTGGATACGTATTCATGAAGCTTCTGGAGCCTGGATACCTTTCGCTCTATGCATTCCAGCCCGAGAACACTAGCCGCTTCGACGGCTTGTTTTTGCAGAAAATCGACGGAGACAATATGGTACTGCCAAATCTGGGCTTCAAGAAATACATGAGCAAGTTTCTGGAAGATTGTCCAGCGGTGGTCCAGCGGGTGCAGGACGGTGAGCTGAATAAAAAAAATGTTAAAGAACTCATCATCGCATACAACGCCTGTATCGAGAACAGGACCATTGATCACAGTTCCGTCCTCGCCAGACAAGAGGAACAAAGCAAAAAGATCAGCGCGTGGGATTCACTGGAAGAAAAAGTCAGGGCCGCGGATTTCACCGAAAAAAATAACGCATTGGAAATGATCACGGAGATCAGGAAGAAAATTCGTCAACAGGAAAAGATCCCTAACTTCCTGATTGAAGGTCTGAAAAACTCGTTGCGCGACACCGGACTGACCACGGACCTCGAGGCAGCGATGAGCGAAGCGCAGTAATTAATAATCCTAGAACGCTGCGATAAAGCCCAGCGTCGGAACAAAAAAGGGATCGTCATCCTCCAGCAACACTGGGATGGCATTCGATCCATCAGCCTTCACCGGAGCACCGTCACTGGTCTGGTAAGATCCATCTTCGTTTCGCTGAAAAGTGTAATCGGACGTAGCAGGCGTTTTGCTCATGAAAGCATTCTGCACGTCAAGGTAGAGGTCAAAGGTAAATCTTCTGTAATTCCATTTTTTATCGACCCTGAAATCAAGCTGATTGAAACTTGCCAGGCGCCCGGAATTGATTTGCGTAAAGTCAGGCACTCCCTTGCCCAGACTGAGGTAGTTGACCCGCGATGCTTCCATATCCAGGGGCGTATACGGCGCTCCTCCTGCGTACCTGAATTTAAGCCCAAGCTCCCAGCCCCTCCTGAGTTTCCTGCCGAGCAAACCCGACAGTAAATGTCGATTATCCCAAAGCGAAGGAACAAAGGTGTTGTCTGCTCCGGAAAATTCACTCCGGTACCACGTGTAGGCGACCACATAAAAGATCCTGTGTGTCAGTTTCTTCTGCACAAATAATTCCGCACCATACGCTCTCCCGACACCGCTGCTCGTCACTGCTTCGTTTCCGACAAAACCAAAGTCTGCGCCTTCATTTGCAAGGGATATACCGCGCGCGGTGGAAACAGGATAATCCGCGTATCGCTTGTAGAAACTTTCTGCCGTGATCCTGAGATCGTCTTTGGGAAGATATTCTACTCCGGCCACATAATGTGCGGAACGGATATACTTCATATCCCGGTTGATAAATGATCCGCTGATGTCCTGGAAGCCAAGAACGGTATAGGTAGGTATCTTAAAATAACGACCGATGGAAGCATTCAGATTAAAATGGTCGTTCAGCGCATAGGAGAATGAAGCACGGGGTGAAAGCGTATTTAACGGATTCCTCCCGTCGGTCATAAAGGAATTCATGTCTGAACGGACACCCCCGGAAATACTTGCGCGTTTGTTCAGGATGGAACGCGAGACCTGGAGAAAAGCCCCAAACTTCGAGAATGCCAAAGCATTGTTGAAATCAACCGTTACGCCGGGCTGGATTACCATGCCATTTTCATCCGTGACTTCCCTGCGGACTTTATTGAACAGGTCATTGCGGAACTGAACATACTGGCCCATCAAACCATACGCGTATTTCCAGCCCTTCATGGATCTATTCACATCCACACGCAACTTGTTTTCAATTTCGTCTGAATCCACGCCCAGCATCCGGAGCGATTCATCGCCATTCCGGCCATCTTCAAATTTATCCAGCCTGTTATTGAAGAAATTGCGGCTCAGCGATACATTCATGTAACCATTTGTGATGAGCCTTTGAAGTGACAAGCCCAGCGTATAGCTATCCTGGTTGATGAAGGGATTGGACCTCAGCACATATTCTTTTTCGGGCGTGCTTTCTTTCGGTACAGCAAAGTTAAACTCATCAAGGGCGCCCAGCCCCAAAGCAGTGAGGGTCGTTTTGTCGTTCAACCGATGACTGATCTTGAATTGAAAGTCCCAGTAATTGGGCCTGATCGGAAGGTCGATCAGTGCGAAGAAGTACTGGAGGTAGGACCGCCGGGCAGAAGCAAGAAAGGTAGTCTTTGGCGAAAGCGGGCCATCGAACGTGGCGGCAAGTTCGGTTCCGCTGAGGCGAACATCTCCCTGTATTCTCTCCTGGTTTCCGCTCCGTTGTTTAAACTGAAAAACCGAAGAAAGGGGGTTGTCGTAACGGGCGTGAAATCCGCTGGTACTGAGATTGACCTCTTCAATAAAAGAAACATTCAGTATTCCCTGCGGGCCGCCGGCACTTCCCTGCGTTGTGAAGTGATTGATGACGGGCACTTCAATGCCATCGAGATAGTAGACGTTCTCATTGGGCGCGCCCCCGCGGATGATGATGTCATTCCGGACCCCGCCCACGCTTGTGCTCACACCGGGCAACGACTGAATCACTTTCGAAATATCGAAATTCCCTCCCGGATTGCTTTTGATCTCTTCTGTCGACAGACGCTGGGTTGAAAGCGGTGTTTCAACAGTGGCAACTGCGGCCGAGGGTCCTGCGATCACTTCGACTTCTCCCAGCGTGGTGGCGATTTCCTCCAACTCAAAGTTGATCACCATCGCATTTCCCGAGGTCAGCACAACATTGTACTTTCGCAGATCCCGGTAGCCGATGTAACTTACCCTTATCGTATAACTGCCCGGAGCGGTGATGAGGGCGAAGGCCCCCGCTTCATCCGAAACCGTTCCAACGAAAGGGTCCGAATTCTCGACAACGACCGATACCCCCGCCAGCGGCGTCTGCGTATCCTTATCCTTCACCGCGCCAGTGAGCACAGCAGTTTGTGAATACGCGGAGATTGAAAACGCCATGGAAAGGATCGCACCAAGACAAGCCCTGATTGTGATCCCAGCAGAAAAGTCGTGAAGCATATATAGTAGTCGGAAAACCAGGTGATTAACACCTACCCAGCTCTCAAACAACGGATGACGGAGAAAGTTTAAATCCATTGGCAATTTAGTTTCACCCGCATCTCTGCACAGATATATTCTTTGCTACAGTTTCGCTGATCTGACATGCATTAAAGGTGCCCTTCAACCTCAATTTAAACTTGCGTTAAACCCTGCATCAACCCCCATCCCTGACCGCTGTCGTACAGTATCTTCCCATCCTTCACCGTCAACGGTGAGGCTATATTATCATCATAAATAGCCCCTGTTCCCAGGCCCTGTGGCAGGGTGGTGTTATAGTTTGCCGTGAACTGGCAGATGGCGTTCAATCCGATGCTTGACTCGAGGGCGGAGGTGATCCACCAGCCAATGTTCATTGATTCGGCGATGGAGATCCATTCAGCGCAGCCTTTCAATCCGCCATGAAGCGTTGGCTTCAGGACAATGAACTGCGGCTTTAATTTTTGAAGCAGCGATGTTTTATCGGCAGGATGATGTACCCCGATAAGCTCTTCATCAAAGGCCACTGGTATCGGCGACTTTCTGCAAAGCTCCTCCATCTCCGGGAGACCGGGCTTGATGGGCTGCTCTACGGAATGGATCCGGAACCTGCTCATCGCTTCCAGTTTATAGAGAACGTCATCTGGTTTGAAGGCGCCGTTTGCGTCCAGCCGGATGGTGATATCCTCCCGGAAGTATCGCTTGCGTATATATTCCAGGATGTCACACTCACGGTCAAAATCGAGACCCCCTACTTTTAATTTCAGACAACGAAATCCCTGTGCGACCTTCTTATTGATCTGATCCATCATGAAATCCATATCACCCATCCAGACGAGGCCATTGATGCTGATCGGCTCACCTTTCAGAAATCCATTCTCAAAAATTATCCGTTTGCCGCCGTGCCGCAAATCGAGCACCGCTGTTTCCAGTCCGAAGCGAAGGGAGGGATATTCCACCGGAACAAGTTGTTCAACCCACTGGCTTTCATCGGCCGTAAACGAAGACGTATTGATCGCCTCCGTTATTTTACTTAAAACACTTTCAAAATCCGACGTGTCGTCGATACTTAATCCCGGTAACGGGCCACATTCTCCGATACCGGTTATTCCAGGACGATCGGCGGCTTGCAACGTAATGAACCACGAAGTCTTGTCTTTCATCAGTCCGCGGGAGGTGCGGGCTTTGAAATTAAAATGAAATACTTTTCTGAAAAAACCGGCGCGAAGGGACATAGATTTGAAAAAAATTACGGTCTGAGGGTAAAGAAAATACTTACTTTACAAGTTATTTTGAAATCCGTGAATACCAACGATTACACCTACCATCTGCCACCGGAAAAGATCGCCGTTTACCCGCTGGCGCAGCGCGACAACTCAAAACTTTTGGTCTATAAAGAAAAGCAAATTTCACATGCTCCCTTTCTTTCGCTGGCAGAACATTTGCCGGATAACGCATTTTTGTTCTTCAACAACACGAAAGTAATTCCGGCACGCCTTCATTTCCGGAAAGAGAGCGGCGCGCTCATCGAAATATTCTTGCTGAATCCCCTAAAGCCCTCCATACTGCTGTCGGAAACGATGGCCGCAAAGAGGCATTGTACCTGGCAATGCACGATCGGCAATCTGAAGAAATGGCCGGAGGGAATGATGCTGGAGAAAAAGATCAACGATCTTTCACTCAGGGCTTCGCTTATTGACCGGAAGGCGGGCCACGTCGAATTTACCTGGGAAGGTGACGACAGCTTCGCGGCAATCATTCATGCCGCCGGCGAAACGCCCCTCCCTCCCTATATCAAGCGGAAGGCAGAGACAAGCGACAGTGAGCAGTATCAGACGATCTACTCGCATTTCGACGGCGCCGTCGCGGCACCGACGGCAGGGCTGCATTTTACCCCTGCAAGTTTCGATACTTTGAAGAAAAGAAACATCGGACATGACTTTCTAACGCTCCATGTAAGCGCAGGTACTTTTCAGCCGATCAAGACAGCGGATCCCGAGGACCACGTTATGCACGAGGAGCAGATCATCATCAGCAGGACAAACGTCCGAAACCTGCTGACACCGGGAAGGCTGGTGACGGCGGTGGGCACGACCTCCATGCGCACGCTTGAAAGCCTCTACTGGTACGGCGCTAAATTATTGCGCAATCCAAATTGCGATTTCCGGATAGGACAACGCGATCCATACACGCTTTCGGAAAGCCCGTCCATGGACCAGGCAATGCGCGCGGTAATGGATTATATGGACAGAAACCAGTTGGATCACCTGATCGGCGAAACCTCCATTTTTATCAGGCCCGGATATACCTTCAGGATCTGCAAGGCACTGATCACAAACTTCCATCAGCCGGCCTCCACGCTCATTTTGCTGGTCGCCGCCTTCGTGGGAGACGACTGGAGAAAGATCTATCAGGAAGCGCTCACACATGATTACCGGTTTCTGAGTTATGGTGATAGCTCGTTGCTGATACCCGCTCTTGAGAAGAAAGTTTGAGAAGTTCGAAAAGTTTGAAAAGTAAAAAGCACCCTACTCCTCTACTTTTCAAACTTTTCAGTCTTTTTAAACTTCTTAAACTTTTCACACTTTTCAATCCCCCCTCAACTTACCTATTTACCCTTTTACCTAATTACCTATTTACCCTTTTACCTAATTACCTATTTACCTATTTACCTATAAACCATCTTACAATTTCCCCTAACTTGTTCCTGTAATCCTAAACCATACACATCCATGAGTTCTTCCAATCACAATTCAGGTATCTCGCGGCGGACGGCCTTACAGTCCGTGTTAGGCGTTGCGGGCGCGGGAATGATGATGCCGCAAAATGCAGAAGCATCCAACCTCGATCACATGCAGGAAAAGGGAAAAGTCAAAATCACAAAGATTGAAACCTTTCTGGTCAAACCACGATGGATCTTTCTCAAGATCCACACCGACGCCGGCGTGACAGGGTTAGGCGAACCCCTGCTGGAAGGCCGGGCGCTGACGATACAAACTGCCATTAAGGAACTTGAATCATACCTGATCGGCAAAGATCCGCGACAGGTGCAGCACCACTGGCAGGCCATCTACCGTCATGCATTTTATCGCGGGGGTCCCATTCTGACGAGTGCGCTGAGCGGCATCGACCAGGCCCTGTGGGATATCAAAGGAAAACTGCTGAATGTACCGGTATATGAGCTACTGGGGGGGCCGACACGCGACCGCGTAAGGATCTATGGGCGCGCAGGCAGTGCCGCCGATATGAAGAAGCGTGTGGCGGAAGGATATACGGTGATCAAGACCAGTGTCGCCAAAGAAAATCCTGCGAACATTGTGGAAAACAGAAAGTTCATCAAATACGCCATTGATAACTTCGCTTCCTTGCGGGAGGCCGGCGGCGACGCCATGGATATCGGCATTGATTTCCACGGTGCAATCTCTCCGCAGACAGCCAAGCTACTCATCCGGGAACTCGAGCCTTTCCAGCCCATGTTTGTAGAAGAGCCTTGTCAGTGTCAGAATGTTGAAGTGATGGCCGACATTGCCCGCGGCACCCATCTGCCCATTGCCACAGGAGAAAGGGTCTTCACCAAGTGGGGCTTCCGCGAAGTCCTTGAAAAGGGTGCTGCCTCCATTTTGCAACCGGACCTCTGCCACGCAGGCGGTATCAGCGAAGTGCGTTTGATTGCGGGCATGGCGGAAGCCTACTATGTGCCGATCGCCCCGCACAATCCGATGGGACCCATCTCCCTGGCATCCGGTTTACACCTTGCCGCCAGCATTCCCAACTTCCTCGTCCAGGAACAGGTCTCCCTGGGAGAAGGATATCTCAAGAATCCATTCAAGCTGCAAAAGGACGGAACAGTACTGATACCCACAGGCCCGGGGTTGGGCGTTGAACTCGACGAGCATCAGATCGCAGACAAGATCGGGCATGACTGGAAAAATCCCGAAACGTATCATGCGCTGGATGGATCGGTCGTGGATTGGTGACCCGCGGTGGAGGGACAAGGCATGCCTTGTCCCTCTAGCATGTATCCTTGGGGGCGAAAAATCAACATGTACAGATATAATTAAGTTAGCAATTTTTCCGGAAGAATCCCAGACTGATTTACCCTATCTCTTTCATCTACAAATGTTTAGACCTGACATTTTTCACCCTTAGGCGTCATGTGGGCCTGAAATCTCTGAAAATCACCAGTTTCGGCCAAAATGAAGGGAAATGGCCAAAAAACGCAAAATTATGTCCCTTGTCCTTCATAGCTTTATCTCCTGTTTACCAGCCGTATCGCTCCCTTAATAGGTTTTTCGAAGACTTATAGCGATTTTTATGGCTACCAGGCGAAATGTATGAAGGCTAGGCTGTTAAGATTTTTGGATATCGAAGCCGATGAGATCGAGCGTGTCATGCTTTTATTCATCATGGGCTTCTCCATGGGCATGTTCATGGCCACCATGAGCGTCGCCTCGCAGTCACTGTTCCTCGAACATTTCAGCGAAACTGAGGATCTGCCCATTGCTTTTGTGGTTTCTGGCGTGTTTGGACTTCTCGCGACGCTGGTATACAATTTCTTACAAAACCGCATCCCGTTCCCGTTCCTGGCCACCGTCAGTTTACTTACCGTAGCCGGCATCACCGCCTTTATTGAGTTTGGAGAGGGCTACTTCAGCGACCCCACCACGATGTACGCGTTCGGATTCACCCAGATCCTCCCCTTCACATTTATTGTATACCTTGTTTTCTGGGGTTCTTTCGGCAGGTTATTTAACCTGCGGCAGGCGAAACGCCTGGTTGGTACTGTGGATACCGGCGCACTGATGGCAACATTTATCGCCTTCTTCTCCATCCCGGTCTTATTTTCTACAGAGATCATTGAACGGCCCCAGTCCCTGTATGGTCTGGCGCTCGTGAGTATTCTGGTCTTCATCCTTCTTTTTACGTACCTCAGCATCCGGCACATCAATAAAGCGCGTTCATTTTCAGTTGAAAAGAACTTATACAAAAAACTGCGCATCAAGGATTTTATTTATAACAGGTATATCCTGTACATGTCGTTGTTCATCATTTTTTCCATGATGGCGATCACCTTCGTGGATTATTCATTTCTTAACGTGACCACGCTGCAAATGGACACGGAGTCGCTGGCCAACTTCATCAGCTACTTTGAGGGAACCATTGTGATTTTCTGTTTTCTTTTCCAGGTATTTGCAACGGACCGGATACAGTCAATGTATGGAATGCGGGTTTCTCTCCTGGTGAGTCCGGTGTTGATCGGGTTCTTTACCCTGGCGGCGCTGCTGCTCGGTTTTGCCTTCGGTTACGCTCCTACCGACAACTTTTTCTGGATCTTTTTTATGATGATCGCCGTCAGCAAGTTGTTCATCCGGTCGCTGAAGGAATCGCTGGACAACCCCACCTTCAAGCTGTACCTCCTTCCTATTGAGAGCAGGATCCGCATCGACGTACAGACAAAGATCGAAGGGATCGTCATGGCCCTTGCAAGCTTGATCGCCGGCGGTTGTATCATTCTTATCAACAAGCTTGAATTGTTCAACCTGAGTTACATCACGATCTTTACGTTACCCCTCATCGCGCTGTGGTTCTTTGTGGTGAACAAGATGCATCAAAGTTACCGTCACACTTTGCAGAAGACGCTCAGTCAAAACAAAGAATCCGCGGAAGTCGCCGTCAGAAAAGAGTTTACGATAAACGAAGTACTTGAAAGGCAGATACGCAGCACCGTCGAAGAGAAAGTGATCTACGGATTGAAGCTCATGGAGAAACTCGAACCCACCCTGTTCGAAAACGCGGTGATCAGTTTAACGGATAGTGACAACCGGCGCATCAGAGAATTTGCCGAGGACAAAGTTCAGCGTCTGGGAATAGAAAAAGATACGGACAAAAAAGACGTGCGCACACTCGCGCGCCAGGCTGTTTCCGAAACCGAGGACAGCGATCTGCTCTCCATCTCTCCGGAAAAACTGATGAAGCTGAGCAAGTCACCGAAGCAACCGGACAGGGTCCTCGCGGCGAAACTGTTGCGAAAGCTGATCGGTCAGAAAACGATCTTTATCCTGCTGGAACTTTTACGCGATGTGGACCCGGCGGTGCGTTTCGAAGCCTTGCTGACGGCGCGGAAAACCAGGCGGATGGAGGCATGGCCTGTGCTCATCGAGATGCTGGCTTCACCGCTTTACGGCCATCACGCTGCGGCGGCGCTAAAAGCCGCGGGCGATCGCGTGCTGACGACGCTGGAAGCTGCCTTCCACAAGTCCGGTCAATCAGACATGGTGATGCTGAGAATCGTCCAGATCATCGGTCAGATCGGAGGAGATCAGGCATTGCAGCTTCTTTGGAGAAAAGCGGATTATCCTGATAAGAGAATTGTGAAGCAGATCCTGTATTCCCTTCGGTACATCAACTACAGGGCACAGGGCAGAGAGATCCGCGACGTGATGGGCTTGCTGGAAACAGAGATCAGCAAGACGATGTGGAATCTCGCCGCCCTTGAGGAGCTGCCCAAAATTCCGGAATTTAAATTCCTGCGGGAGGCCCTGCGCGAAGAGGTCGCCCAGAATTACGACCAGATCACCATGCTCCTGTCCATTCTTTACGATCCTCAGTCCGTGGAACTCGTACGCGAAAACATTGAATCCGGTGATCCTGATAATATCGCGTTTGCCATCGAGCTGCTGGATCTGTTCGTAGATCCGGAATTAAAGCCGAAGCTTCTCCCCCTCCTTGACGACAGCCCGATCGAAGACAAGCTCCGGTCACTGCAGCTGCATTATCCACGTGAAAGCTATACGCCGATCCAGGTGATCAACTATCTGTTGAACCGCGATTTCAACCTCAACAACCGCTGGACAAAAGTGTGCGCCATTCATGCCAGCGCCTTCATAACCGACTTCCGCATCAGCCGCGGTCTCATCGCACAGGTATTTAACAGCGACCGACTCCTGCAGGAAACGGCGGCCTGGGTGGTTCACAATAAAGACAAACAAGCTTTTGCCAGCATCCGGGAACGCCTGCCGCAACGCGATAAAAAATTCCTGGATTCATCCATCGAAAACAATCAGCTCCTCGACGGGCTTGACGATGGCTTTTTCCTGGAAATTGAAATGGTGATGTTCATCAAACAACTTCCCGTATTCAAGCACATCCACGGCTCACTGATCTGCGACCTCGCCGACAAGATCACCCCCGTTGAACTCAACCTGGCGGAAAAATTAAAGCTTCCTTCCCAGGAGGACAGCAGGGTGATATTCATCGTCGCACATGGAGAAGTGAAGCTGATGGAAGGGGACCGCATCCTGACAGTGATGAAAAAAGGAAGTGTTTATGGCGATCTCTTCCAGGACGGCCCGGCCCGCGCAGCAACCGAGGTGATCGCCTCAGAACGATCGATCCTTTTCAGGATCAACCTGCTCGATTTCTATTTTGTCATGGCCAACCATCACGAACTGGTGCAGGGCCTGATTAAAAACATGACCGCACAAAAACAAGAACACACGTTACCTAACTGAACCTGATATGAGATTTGACATTGATGTATTGATCGTGTTTGCGGATAATGACAACCAGTCAGATAAGAATGAACTGGGATGGGTAGCACAGTTCAGGAAGTTCCTGGGGCTGATGTTGAATCAGGTGCTGGGTGAGAATGCCAACATCATGTTGAAGGCAGAATACGACAACATGATATCCCCCAACCTCAACAATGTCGGCGTACTGGTCACCATTCTGTCAAAAGATTTCGTTCAGTCAGGAAGATGCCTCGAACACGTGGAAACATTTTACAAGGGAATAGAGAACGGCACCGGAAGCAGAAGCCGCGTCTTCAAGGTGTTCAAGACACCGCTCCCCACGCAGGAGCAGCCTCCGAAGCTGCAGGGATTGCTCGGGTATGACATGTATCAGCTTGATCCGGACTCCGGCGAGATCCGCGAATACACCGACTACTTCAGTTCGGAAGCGGAACGCCAGTACTGGATGAAGATGGTGGACCTTGCCTATGACATTTACGATAGCCTTGTTTTCCTGAAAAGAGATTCTTCCAAGACCGAGGTTAAAACCTTGTTTAAACGCAAAACGATCTACCTCGCAGAAACAGGACATGACCTTTCCGTACAGCGAAACATCATCAAACGGGAATTACAACGGCACGGGTATGTAGTATTACCCAACCGAACCCTGCCCGCGAACCTCCGCGACCTTGAGTTGATCGCACGTAAAGATATCGCCGAGAGCCACCTCTCCATTCACCTGATCGGAAGTGCTTATGGTGATGTGCCCCAGGGATCCGACCGGTCCGTTGTCGATATCCAGAACAAGCTTGCCGCGGAAAAAAGCATTGGCGCCAAAGAGAAGAACGAAGAGTTCACCCGGTTGATCTGGATCTCTCCGAACCTTGCCAATGCGAGTGAACGTCAGAAGAATTTTATTGACAACATCAAGCGCGATGTGGAAGCGCAGGAGGGTGCAGAGATCCTGCAGACACCACTGGAGGATTTCAAGAACATCATGCGTGAAGAACTGGTCGAGTCGGAGGAACGAAAGGGTGTCGAAGATATCGCGGGCCGTTCCGTTTACCTGATGCACGACCGCATCGACGTCCAGGATGTGAAACCGATCAAAGAAGTGCTTGAAAGATCGGGCTTCCGCGTATTGGTGCCCGAGTTTGAGGGAGAATTGCTGGAGCTGCGCAAGAAACACATCGAGAATCTGAAGGCCTTTGACGCTGCCATTATCTATAAAGGAAAAGTAAACGAGCAATGGGTGCGTATGAAGGCGCTTGACCTGCTGAAAGCCCCGGGCTTCGGACGCAAGAAACCCATTATGGGAAAAGCCATCCTCACCGCCCCCGGGTCGAGCATGGATGTGGCAAGTTTCCGGAGCCAGAATCTGCGGGTAATTGAAAGCGATCCCGACCGGACCGCGGCATCCCTCAAGTCGTTCTTACAGGAATGTAATTCCTAACCTATGAGCAAAACTTTTACTACGCAAGACTTATCCACCGCCAATCCGTTTCCGGGATTGCGCCCATTTAAGATCGAAGAAAGCCATTTGTTCTTTGGCCGCGAAGGACAGAGCGATGAGGTGTTGCTCAAACTTTCAAAAAGTCGTTTCGTCGGTGTGATCGGTCCTTCAGGAAGTGGTAAATCTTCCTTCATCTATTGCGGGGTGATGCCCATTCTTTATGGAGGTTTTCTCACAGATGCCAGTCCGAACTGGGAAGTGGTGGTCACCAGGCCCGGCGCTGGCCCGATCGATAACCTTGCGGAGTCGCTCTTAAAGAATAATCCTGAATATGAAATTGCCGATGCTGAAGAGAAAAGGATCAAGCGCACGATCTTCTCAACCCTGCTGCGAAGCAGTTCACTTGGATTGGTGGAGGCCATTGAACAAACCCGTAAGCAAAAGGATGTAAATTACCTGGTGCTCGTAGACCAGTTCGAGGAGCTCTTCCGGTTCAAGGAAAGTCATGACGCCAATTCCGTCAATGAGACGCTGGCATTTGTGAACCTGCTCATCGAAGCAGTGAACTATCCGGACGCCCCGATCTACGTTGCCATCACAATGCGCTCGGACTTTATCGGCGACTGCGCGCAGTTTCCCGAACTCACGCGCAAGATCAACGACAGTCACTATCTTATCCCTCAGCTTACGCGCGATCAGAAGCGCAAGGCCATTGAAGGTCCTGTGGCCGTGGGAGGCGCCAACATCGCCCCGCGCCTGACGCAGCAACTGCTCAATGACCTGGGTGACAACCCCGACCAATTGCCCATTCTTCAGCACGCGCTGATGCGTACGTGGTCCTACTGGACGCAGTACAAGGATTACGAAGAGGAGGCCGTTGACCTGAAACACTACGAGGCTATCGGCACCATGGCCGAGGCGTTGTCGCAACACGCCAATGAAGCCTTCGACGAACTGAATGAAGAACAGAAGCGCATATGCGAAGTGTTGTTCAAAGCCATTACCGAAAAGCGCGGAGAAAACTTCGGCATACGCAGACCCACCAGGCTGAATGAGGTCGCCGCCATTGCCGACGTTTCGGAAGAAGACGTCGGGGCGGTGATCGAAAAATTCCGCGAACCAGGGCGCTCCCTCCTCACCCCTGCCCACGGCCTGCCGCTGACCAGCAAGTCGATGGTCGATATTTCGCATGAAAGTCTGATGCGCATCTGGGTGCGCCTGAAGAACTGGGTCGATGATGAAGCGGAAGCGGTTCAGATGTATACGCGCCTTGCGGAGGCTGCATCGATGTACCAGGTAGGAAAAGCGGGATTATGGAGACCACCGGATCTTCAGCTCGCGTTGAACTGGCAGGCGAAACACAAGCCCACCCTGGTGTGGGGCCAGCGATACAACCCTGCCTTTGAGCGCACCATGATCTTCCTCGAGTATTCCAAAAAGGAATGGGAAACCGAGCAACGCATCAAGGAACTCGAACAGAAAAGAAAATTAAGGAGGGTGCGGATCACGGCCCTCATCATGGGCGTTGCAACCGTAGTCTCCCTTGGCTTTCTCGTATTTGCGTTATTTCAGAAATCCGAAGCTGACAAGCAAAGGGATATCGCTGTTCAGCAAACACAGATCGCAGAAAGCCAGCGCACGCTGGCGGTGAAGAACGCAGAGGAGGCCGAAAGACAGCGGAAGACAGCCGAAGAAAAACAACGTGAGGCCGAACTGGCGCAGCGCGCGGAAGCGGAACAACGCTCACAGGCCGAACAGGCGCGGCTGACCGCCGAAGAAAGAAGACTCCAGGCGGAGGCGGCGCAACGCGCAGCTGACCGCAGCGCAGAAATTGCCCGTCAGCGCGAGCAGGAAGCCAAAGTCAGCGAGGAGAAGGCCGTCGTGGCGCGGGAGCAATCACAACGGTTGCGCTATATTTCCATCGCCAAGGCGATGGCCATCAAGTCGAAGGAACTGAACAGCGATCCCGAGCAGCAGTCACTCCTCGCCCAGCAGGCCTATAGCTTCAACACGACGCATGAGGGGTATCGCTACGACAACGATGTTTACAACGGACTTTTCTATGCACTGAGAAGCCAGGACCATCCGCTCACAAAAAGTCTCGAAGGCCATTTGAAAGGCGGCGCGCGCGCCCTGGAGACCCGGAAGAATCACAACTTCATCTACTCCGGAGGAAGTGACGGAAAGATCATTCAATGGCGCTTCAACGGGACGCAGTGGGAGGCCCAGGAGATCGTTCCTGACAGGGTACATGACAACGACCGCACCAACGATTACCTGGTATACTCGATGGATATCAGTCCGGACGAAAAGTGGCTGGCGGCAGGCGGGTTGTACTCCATGAACCGCAATGCGAACTACATCGAACTGTACGACCTTGCCAATTTAAAGGCAGCGCCAAGAAAGATCACAGGTTACAAATCCGACATTGGCGATATACACTTCACCCCGGACGGGAAAGGCCTTTACGCACGTGATAATTCCGGGCAAAGCATCCGTTATTCCGATCTGGCGTCAGCTGCCCAGGAAGTGATTGCGGTGAATGGCAAGATCAGCGCGCTTGAACTCAGCCCCGATGGCACCAAGCTTGCAGGCGCCGGCGTGAACGGAAACTTATTCATCTGGGACATTCGGAATAACTATGCAGAGACCAGCATCCGGGTACCGAATGCGTCTTTGACCGCAGTGTGTTTTGCACCTGATTCAAAAACCATTGTGGTGGGAACGACATCCGGCCAGGTATACATCATGCAGAATAGCCGTATTGTCCGGACACTCTCGGGACATACGGCGGGCATTACGAATATCCGGTTCAATTATAAGGGCTCATTCATGGCCACAGCGAGCAAAGACTGGTCCGTCCGCTTGTGGAACAATGAAGATTACAGGCAACAGCCAATCGTGTTAAGCGATCACGACTGGGTCTGGAATCTCGCATTTACGCCTGACGATGAACAGTTGATCGCCGGGATACAAAGTGTGAAGGAAACAAAAGTGGGACAGGTCGACCAGACGATCCACGCGTGGCCTACCCGAATAGAAACCATGTCTGGAATTCTATGCGGTTTTCTGGAAAGGAACATGAAGAAGGAAGAATGGGATCTCTATGTGGGATCGGATCTGGATTACGAGCGGACATGCCCTGATCTTCCGGCGAACGATCAATGAGTTAGTTTTAATGAATTGAAGGCACACTGCCTGAACCAGGGTAACCTGGCTATACCGATTTGACTGTTATACTATGAGGAGAATACTACTGCTTCTGGCGCTGGTATTGTCCGGGGCATCTTACGTTGCCTATGGACAATCCACGTGTGCCCAAACTTTACGTCTGGCGCAATCAATCTACGAGCAGGGAAGACTGCACGAGCTGCCACAGTTGCTCGAGGGCTGTCTTCGCGACGGCTTTAATGACGAGGAAAAAGTAAATGCCTACAAACTTCTCACACTCACCTATATCTACCTGGAAGAACCCGTCAAGGCGGATGAAATGATGCTGGCCCTCCTGCGCACAGACACGGAATTCAAAGTGAATGACGCGGTGGATGCGGCGGAGTTCGTGGCACTCTATAAGACATTCAGGACTGACCCGATCTACAGGATCGGAGGCAAGCTGGGCGGCATCGCCAGCGGGCCTACGATCGTCAGCGCTGACTATGTCGATGATGGATCGAACACCTACAGCTATAATTTTGGCTTTAGCGGCAAGGTTTCCACCGAGATCCCCATGGGCTTACGCCTTAAGAATTTCACCCTCAATCCCGAAATAGCGTTTGAGATCCTCTCCTTCGATGGCTACAATGCCGGCGCTGACCCGGTGAAAGTAACGGAGGGCACTGAGACACAGGCATGGATCTCACTTCCTGTTTCGATGCAATATACGCTCTATCAAAAAGGGATCAGCAATGTTTTTGCGAGTGCCGGCATCTCTGCCGATTATCTGATAAACTCCTCTGTCAAAATTTTTTCCAGCCGGGGCGCGGAAAACTCGACCGTATCGGAAAACACTTTTGACGTCATGGAGCAGCGAAAAAATTTCAACACCGGATTAGTCCTTTCAGCAGGCTTCAAACGCAAGATCGGAAAAGGTTTTCTGATCGTTGAAGCACGCTATAAAATGGGCCTGCAACCCTTGTTAACGAAGGGCGATACCTATGAGAATTCAGCGCTTGTGTGGGACTATAAATATGTTGACGGCATCTTCAAATTGAATTCGCTGTCGCTTTCCGCCGGCTATCTGCTGAACCGGTATAACCCGAAAAAACTTACTGTCAAATAAGCCATGCGTAACAGAATATTTTTTGCCGCAGCTTCCTTATTACTCCTGTCAGCGTGCACCAGGTTCGAAGACGCGGAAGTAACCGAGCGGAACACCTTCGTGCATTTCTACAGCAGTGCAACGGACTACCTCGGCGTCGTAGCGGAGCTCGATACTGATGGTGGATACATATTAAGCGGCGTGATCCAAAATGACAATGGCGTCAATGACGCGCTGATCATCAAGACCGACGCCCGTGGCCACAAAATATGGGAGAAGATCATTACCAATGGGGTCATCAATGCCATTAAACCTGGTCAAAATGGTTACATCCTCGTAGGCGATAGTATACAGCTGAACCCGGGTTCAGCAGAGGTGAATGAATTGGTAAACACGTATGCCAGATTATTGCTCATGGATACACAGGGTAATATTACCGGCGAAAAAACCATCTCCGGCACCGTAAGGAGATCTGTAAATAATCAGCCTGTGGATCTTAACATCGACTATCATGGTGATGCGTTCACCATTGACGGAAGCGGAAACATCGTCCTGTTGGGCAGCTACCGGATCCCGGGCGAGAATCAGTCGTCATATGTCTCTGCTTTTGATCCCACGGATATCCGGGATTCGCTGTGGCATCGGACCTACAGTTCGCTGGACAATGATTACATTAATTGCAGGGCCCTTCACCTCAGCGCTTCTGCCAATCTCGTATGGGCAAGCAATACCTTTACCCAAAAAGAAAACGTCACACGCGAATACCTCAGCATTGCCCACGTGGTTCCGAATTCCACCTTCAAAGGTCATAGCCTCTTTGGAGAAAGCGATGTGCGCAACCATTCCGTCGGCGACATTCAAAAATCGAGTGTTGGCTACGGCGTGATCGGCACCCATGCCGAAACCAGCGGCCTGAACGCCAACATTTATTTCCTGCGCGCCATGAATGACGGCAAGATCGTACCGGAAAGCGTGCGGTATATTGATGGTGAGGAACTGATGCTGGGCGAAACGTTTCTGGGTCCGGAATCGCAAAATACTTCCAGCAGTTTTGACGAAGGCACCGCGCTTACCGCCACCAGCGATGGCTTCATCCTGGCCGGAACGATGACATCCACCCCTTCCGTTGGAAACGGAGGAAAAGATATCCTTCTCATCAAGCTGGATAGTTTTGGCAATCTTCTATGGAAAAAGCTCATCGGTGGAAGCGGTGACGAAACGGTAACCTCCATCCGGGAAACACCGGATAAAGGCCTGTTACTGTGCGGCACCAACACCATCAATGGACTATCCACGATGATGCTGATGAAGACTGACAGCAACGGGGAATTGACAAAATAATCTGACACTGCTTCTATGAATAATAGTTCTACCAAAAATTTTCATCTTTTGAGAATTGGGGTTTGCTCGATCTTGCTGCTTGTGTCTTCAGCTTTTGAAGGACGGAATCTCACCGTGCCGGTAATCAACAATGCTGTTGTGGATAATATCACCGACACCGGCTTTCGGCTTGTGGTGAATGTGAACCTGAATCAAAGCAGTGTTCATTGGGTCGTTACGGAAAGTCCGACCGCTCCCACCCGCGCCCAAATAGCGGCGGGAGACGATGAAAATGATGCGAACGCCGATGATAGTGGTACCATCAGCATTCAAAACGGAGAAGCCAATACGAATCAGTCCAGCGGAAACAACATTGGCGGACTGAGCAGTGAAACGCAGTATTATATTCATTTTTTTGCGGAGGATGATAACAACACCAGTGACGATTCTGCGGTGCAGACGCTTGCGGTGACGACAACGGATGTTACGGCCCCCACGATAACCGGTGCAAAAGCAGTCAATAATTCGGGCACGGCTTTTACGTTCAAAGTGAATGTCAACGATGGTGGCACGGTATACTACGTGGTCGATGATGACAATACGGCCCCCACAGCAGCTGAAATATTGGCCAACCAAAATGGTGATGCACTTCCTGCTGATGCCTCCGGTTCGATATCCGTGAGCGCCGGGGTGGAAGCGCAGGGCGCGGTCTCCGGTCTTACCTATTCGCCGACGAAGTATTATGTATATTATTTCGCCCGCGACGAAAGCAACAATGACAGCAACGTCGCCACGCGAAGTATCCCCCTGTTGAATTCAAGCGCGATCCCCGCCGCAACAGTCGATGCTACCGAGCTGGATCTGCGGGTTAATTTTGATGAGAAACCCCTGGGCGTATTTTATGTGGTCACTACCACGAACACCAAACCGTCCTCCGCACAGATATTTGCAGGCCTGGACGCGGCCAGTGGCAGCCCAGTAACTTCCGGTAGTTTTATTTACAATCCCGGAAGTGCAGGGACTGATGTCGACCACACCGTTACAGGGTTGGATGACAACACAACCTATTATGTTCATTTTGTTGGGGCAGACGCAAGTCCGAATGAATCCATTGTTCAGACCCTGAGTGCGACAACAGACGATGCCACGCCTCCGGTATTGGCGACAGTCTCCCCCGCTGACAACGCTACTTCCGTGGATTTCAACCTCAACAAGCTCGTTCTGACATTCGATGAAGATATCGTCAACATTGCGACGGCGGCAAGCACTACGGCACACCGCGTGATCATTTACGACGCCACGAATACGCCGGTACTGACAGTCGACAGGGCAAACGTCGTCACCTCCGGCACTTCGGCCGAAGTCACCATTCCCCCCGGCACGCTGGAGCCCAACGCCGATTATTACGTCCTGATCGGAAATGCTGTTATTGAAGATACACCGGGGAGCAACGATTGGGGTGGAATTTCAACTCCGGCCACATGGAATTTTTCCACCTCGGGTGTCGTCGCAAATAACGTTACCTCAAATATCTGCAGCGGATCTTTTCAACCGGTCGGGAACATTGTCATCAGCGAGATCGCCAGCGGGGATTTTATTTCCTCTGGCACCATCTACCTTGATTTCGCCAATACAGATTTTGGATATGACATCGGCAGCGTAACGGTGAGCGCCGGCCCTGCTGGCAACACAGACATTACCTCGATCCAGCTGAATCCCAAAACACTGACGCGTTTAACATTGAATTACACGCTTGACGGAACGAATAATAAAGTGGATGTGATCACCATCAGCGGATTAAAAGTATATGCAAGTTCCGCGGGCAGCACCACCATTGTCAATGGGAACAGCATCGCGGGCGTGTGGGCTGCCGACGCGCCTTTAACATTTGCCACAATCAATGTCGGAACCACACAGCCTGCTGCGCCTGTGTTGGAAACCGCGCCCGTACAGGATCTTTTATTCTGCAAGAATGAAGATATCAGTGCCGCCACCGTTGCCGTTGAAAACGACGGAGGAACTTTCACGTGGTACAGCACAGCTTCGCTTTCAACACCCCTCGCCACAGGCTTCGCGGTGGATGTGCAGGGCGACCTCGGGATCAACGCCGCCGTAGTGGGAACCTACAAGCGCTATGTCGTCCGCGTGGATGGATGTCAGAGCGCCCCGCTGGAAGTCACCTTTCAGGTAGCGCCAGTTCCGGTAGCCGACGCCGGCCCCGCGTCTGTGAGCGTTTGCTCAGGGTCGTCAGTCACGCTCGGCGGATCCCCTACGCTCATCAGCCCGTCCGTTACCGGGGCTTATACCTATTTCTGGTCCACCAAACCACCGACAGGGTTCACCGACCTGGGGCCTAACCCCGTTGTCGCGCCTGCCAAGGACAAGGATACAACCTTCTATTACACGGTGAAGATCATTGATGCCAATAACTGCGCTTCGGATATACTCGATCCGAATGCTACCATTGCCGTGCAGGTGGATTCCACCGATGAAGTGATCGTTTACAACAGTCCGTTGAGTACAAGTTTCACGTTGAATTCGGATCCCATCGAATTAAAAGCAACTCCCGCGATCAACAGTTCCTATTCCGGTAATGGCGTCTACCTGTCTGCAGGAAAATATTACTTTGACCCTGACCTCGCCGGTACAGCCGGATCACCCCATGCCATTACCTACACCACGAATCTTAGCAATGGCTGTCCGAAAAGTGACGTCAGAAATTTTTCCGTTTCCAATTCATCGGCCAGTATCGTCAACCTGGCCAACGCGTATTGTCAGAACGAGGTTGCCGATGCCTCCGACGTATTATCCCTCGGTTCAGACTGGAGCAACTACCTGGCACAGGACAACGCCTATTATTCTTCGAACTATGGTTACACGTATGAGTTTTACGATTTTCAAACGTATATGGGTACGGATGTACCAGGAACCGGCGTCGTGGGATCATACGGAGATGCGCAATACATCGACCCGCCGGTATTACAACCTTACCCCTATGGTAGCGGGAACTATGGCTATATCGGTATGCGGGTGCGGAGAAAGTATCCGGAAACCTTCCTGGGTTTACCCACCGGGAACTATCTGTATGACCCTCCGATATTCTGGATGATCCAATATGTCAATGTCTATCCGATCCCGGCCCTGAAAACGAATGGTCTCAAGAATGGCCAGATCATCTGTGATGTAAACGAAACGATCGAACTCGAGGCCAATTTCGAAACAGGAACTTACCAGATCAGCCGTGATAACGTGAATTGGGTCACCGGACCTGCCGTGGGTATCGTAGATAACCCTGTAAACTCCGGTAAGGCCCTGTTCAATCCGCATGATGCTTACATCAGTACCGGATTTGCCGCTCCTAACAACACCCCTGCGTCCGGCATTACAAATTTCTACATCCGGTACAATTACGTTGTTCCGGGCACCATGGGAAGCAATAGCAGCCCTTGTCAGACCTCCACGGTCATTTCCTTCCAGATCAGCAATAACCCTACCGTGGCGTGGGACCCGTTTGCCGATACGGAATTTTGTTATGAAGCGAACAATGTGATTGTCTCAACAAATCCAAGGACGGGCATTTCCCTTGCAGGTTATGGAATATTCGATAAGGGCGACGGAACCGCCGTGTTTGACCCTGACGAGGGCCTCAAGGCAAAAGCGTTCGGCACGAACAGCCCGCCGTATACCAATTATAATTCCCCGGAAGATATCATCATCTCGGCAACCCGCACGGATGGAAATGGATGTTTTACCACCATTCAGCAAACAGTTCAGGTTCGTCCGCTGTTTCCCGCTTCCTTCAGCCAGACGGACCTGGATCTATGTTACGAAGATGGCGTTCAGAATATCGTGGGAGCACAACCGAACGGAAGCTTTGAATTATCCCATCCGAATCTCAACGTCATTTTTAACCAGACCACGATCAACAATTTCAATCTTCGCACCTACTTCGATAATGCCGTGGGGATGGGGGCGGACGGTACGGTGAACCAGAAATTCGACCTGACCTTTAACACCTTTGATCCGGCACTGGGTTGCACCAATTCGATCACGAAGACGTTTTCGATCAATCCACCGATCCCGATGGATATCGGTGGCATTACGCCGGGGATGATCGTCTGTGGTAACGGCGCACCTTTCGAATTGACGGGTAACCAGCCCGGCGCAGGTTCCTTCGAGATCAGCACGAATGTGTCATCGGGATTTGTCAACAACGCGCTGGGATTGAATAACACCACATCAGGGAAGGCAACGTTTACCCCTTCCGGCGCCGGCGTTCCTGCGGGCGATCCACAGAAATCCCTCTTTATCCGCTACTCGTTTCCCGGCGCCGGTTGTACGGGCACCGCGCAGACCACGGAAGAGCTGATCATCAATCCGCAGCCCGCGATCGCCTTCAGCAATACGATCCCTGCAGCCGGCACAGCCTATTGTTTGGAGCAGGCAAGCTCCCCCACCACGCTGAACCTCACGGCCGTACCGCCATCCGACGTTACGTTTTCCGGTTTTGGAATCATTGACAATGGCGGGGGAAGCGCTGCCTTCAATCCTACCTCGGCCTACCAGCAGAGTTCGCTGGCAGACAACCTCAACCCGCAGACCGATCAGACCGTGCGGAACATCGTCATCACTGCCACAAGAACAGATGCCAATAGCTGTTCCAACGCTACGACAATAAGTTATGTCGTCAACCCTCTACCCACGGCAACATTCTCGCCGCCGCAGGTGGATTTTTGTTACGAGGACGACCCGGTAACCTTGTCGGGCGGGCAGACCAATGTATCGTACAAGTACATTTACAAGAACACCACTTCACCGGTCAATTACAGTCCGTCCGTCCTGTACCAATCAACCGCTCCGTTCAATCCCGAAACACTCTTTGATGACGCCGTCTCAAAGGGCGCCAACGCGCTGGCTACACTACAATTTGATGTGATCTACACGTCGATCAACAGCACCACGGGATGTACGAACCAAAAAGCACCTGTGACCTTCAATGTTTCACCGAAGATCCCCGTGGAGATCGCAGGGATCGATCAGGGTGATATCTTTTGTTCCAACACCACCGACAAAGCACTCGAATTCAATCCGCCGAATGGCACGTTCCGGATCAACGATGTGACAGAACCGTTCTCGGGTAACAAATATCTGTTTGATCCTCCGGTTGACGGCCCTGCTGGCGGAACAAATTACAAATTCACCTACACTGTCATTACCGGAAACAACTGTACCAATACGCAGGAAAAAACCGTCAAGGTGTTGCCAAGCCCGAAGGCCCTTTTCAGTGTTATGCCGAAGTGCGACACAGCGTTGATCTCCTACCAGGCCGCCGCATCTGCCAACCTGTCCTCTGCCGTTTACACATGGACACTCAGTGACGTGGTCATGACAGGGCAGCAGGTGGAACATCGCTTTCCGGGCGTGAGTACTTACAGTGTCCAACTCAAGGTGGAACATCCGGCTTATGGTGGTGATCCGCAACTCGTATGCGCCGATAGCCTCCGCTTAGACCAGATCATCGGACCTTATCCCCGCGACATCGATTTTACTTTCTTTAATGTCTGTGAAGAGGACGAGACCAATTTCGAGGTAACCTCGAGCATTCCCATCAGCCGCGTTTCCTGGGATTTTGGTGATGGTGTGGTGACCGGTCTCGGCGTGTTGTCGAATCCGCTCAGCAGTCCCTTTTCTTCCGGTACGTATCAACAACCGGTACACCAGTATACCGGTGCAGGCGATTCGATTCGGGTCGTCGTTATTGGCAGAACGTCTGAAAGTTTTGGAGGATGTGAAATGACCGCCGAACGCTCCATCTCGATCCTGAAGAAATGGGCACCCTCGCCTGCGGCGCCTTCCTATGACATGTCCAAAGTGAATAACGGAGACGGATTCTGGGTCGTGGAAGACCAGCGAGGTAACAGCACCTGGGAATTCAATACCGTCAACAAACCGTGGATCAATACCGCGGAGATGGCATGGACAACAGATCAAACCGATCCGTATAAACCCAACGACGTATCCTATGTCAACAGTCCCTGCTTTGATCTCTCGGCTTTCAACCGTCCTGTGATCTCTATTCAACACTGGACCGATACGGAACCTTCAGACGGTGCCGTATTGCAGTACTCGGTTGATGGCGGCGAAACATGGCAGCGCCTCGGAGATGTCTCATCGGGACTGGACTGGTACAATCGCCTGACCATTTCTTCCAATCCCGGTGAACAATCCGACCTCTCCTCGGGTTGGTCGCTGACGAATCAGGAGGCATGGGCAGTCGGGAAACACACACTGGATGTTTTGCCTGCGCAAAGAAGCCAGGTACGTTTCCGCGTTGCTTTCTCGAGCTTCAACAACCGGGAGGGCAGGGATGGCTTTGCGTTCAACAATGTTGTCATTGAAGAAAGGAACCGTACTATTCTCGTGGAGAATTTTACCAACCTGAATCCCGAGCAAACTGCAAACAATACGAATTTTAAAGGCTTTCGAACAACAAACGGAGACTTCAATCCGAATGAACTTGTAAAGCTTCAGTACCACCACGCCAGTGTACAAAACAAGATGCCACCGGATGAACTCCATCTCGACAACCCCGTGGATCAGAATGCGCGCGCTGCGTTCTATGGCGTGACCAGCGCCGCCAGGGCGTTCGTTGACGGTGGTTTTGGACAGATTTCCAGCGATGCGACCTTCACTTCTCCGAATGTCGATACTTACTTCAGCCTCCGGTCGCTGGTGACTTCTCCCGTAGCCATCAGCATCGATTTTGACACCGACCCCGCCGACCTGTTTAACGTCAAGGCTACGGTACAAGCCACGAACGACCTCGGCGCGCCAGGCCAGTACAGCGTATTCATTGCCATCGCAGAACAGGAAGTCCTGAACCAGGCCTATGTGCTCCGGAAGTTTTTGCCGAATGCGGCGGGCACCCCGCTGACGTCACTTTCAGCCACGGATCCCGCCCAGGAGATCAGGGCATCTTACGATTTGCGGAATGTGACCCGGCTGCCAAACGGCGACTTTGCACCATTCGCCGTGATCGTCTTCGTCCAGCATCTTGAAACCAAAGACGTACTGCAGACCGTGATGCGCCAGGATGGAACAGCGTCCGGCGAAATTGTTACGGGCGTGGAAACAACGTTCGACAACATCATCAAGGTTTATCCAAACCCGGCAGATGCCCAGCTGAATATCATTTTGCCCGCACCCGTGAAGCAGGAGACGCCAGTTAGTGTTTTCGATACCTTCGGGAAAGAGGTCTATAACGGAACGTTCAGACCAGGAGAACATATGAAGGCGGTGGCTACCAAATCACTGTCAGGAGGCGTTTACCTGATACAGCTCTCCACGCCGCAGGGCTTGGTCAGAAAGAAAGCGATGATCGTTCACGAATAAAAGTGAAAAAAACAATTTCAGGGTGATTATTTACGCCCTGAAATCATTTTTTTTAGAAAGTTTTCATACTTGTACAAGAATATTACTTCACCTATTTTTAGTCGAAAAAAGAAACTCCAATAAACCCCTGAAATGGAAATCTTCCTAACGGCGGAGGCCTGGTTAGCACTACTCACTCTTACTTTCTTCGAAGTCGTGTTGGGTATTGACAACATCATCTTTATTTCCATCGTCTCTAACCGTTTACCGGTGGAGATCCGCGCGAGAACCCGCAACATGGGCCTGTTGCTCGCGATGGGCGTCCGGATTTTGCTGTTACTTACGATTACCTGGGTAATGAAATTTCAGGAACCGCTCTTTGGCGTACCGCACTGGATCAGCGAAGACGGCGCCATCAGCGGACGCGATCTGATACTCATCTTCGGAGGGATGTTCCTCATCGCAAAAAGCACGCGTGAGATCAACCACGAAATGGAAGGAGAAGAAGAAACCATCGAACAATCGAGCGGAAAAAAAGTGAATGTGCGAGGTATTATCGCACAGATCATTCTTCTCGACATCATTTTCTCTTTCGATTCAATCCTCACCGCCGTGGGGCTGACAGAACACATCATCATCATGATCATTGCCGTGATCGTTTCCATCGGCATCATGATCATTTTTTCCGGAAGGATCAGCGACTTCATCCACAAGCATCCTTCCATGGAAGTACTGGCGCTGGGATTCCTGATCCTTATTGGATTCATGATCTTCCTCGAAGGACTGGCGAAAGACATTCCGAAAGGATATATTTATTTTGCGGTTGTATTCTCCATGCTCATTGAAATGGTCAATATCAGGGTGAGAGACAGGCGCAAAAAAGCAGCCGCCGCGTCGCATGAATAATGAATCCTTACAATATCCGATCGGGAAGTTTGCTGCCAGCGAATCCTATACGGCACAGGAAATGGACCGGTGTATCGAACGCATCGCCACTTTGCCCGCGCGGATCGAAGCAGTAGTGAAAGACTTCTCTCAAAAGCACTTCGACTTGCCGTACCGCGAAGGCGGCTGGTCGGCACGTCAGGTATTACACCATGTATCTGACAGTCACATGAATGCCTATATTCGCTTCAAATGGGCGCTAACAGAGGACACACCCCTCATCAAGGCTTATGATGAGAAGCGCTGGGCGGAGACTCCCGAAGTAAAACTCGATCCGATATTATCCTTAAATTTGCTGAAAGCCTTGCACGTCAAATGGGTGGCCTTGTTGCGAAGCCTCTCGCCGGAAGACCTCCAGAGAGGATACATCCATCCCGAAACAAAGAAACATGTAAAGCTTGCCACCATTGTGGCCATGTATGCCTGGCATGGTGATCATCACCTGGGCCATCTAAAAATTGTAGCGGAGAAATCGAATTGAGCAAGCAGGGAGAATACAAGCCACCAAAGTCAGAAGATCCAGATCAGGAGTCAGAACATTACTTACCCCCTTTCTTTCTTTTTGGTCCGCACCTGGAAACGATTTTCCCGGCGTTGTTGCGCCGCGTGACGCTCCTACCCTATTCGCGTGAACGGATACACACACCGGATGATGATTTTCTCGACCTCGACTGGCTTGGAAAAGATTCCGACAGGGCGGTGATCATTTCGCATGGCCTTGAGGGGAACAGTACGCGTCCTTACATCAAGGGAATGGCCAAGGCCCTGCATGCGAATGGTTTTGATGTCGTGGCCTGGAACTTCCGGGGATGCAGTGAAGAAATGAACCGCCAGCTGCGCTTCTATCACAGCGGCGCCACCGATGATCTGCATACCGTGGTGAAGCATGTCAGTGAAAACAGAAATTACAAGCAGATTTTCCTCGTGGGCTTCAGCCTGGGGGGAAATTTAACGCTGAAATATCTCGGGGAAAGAAATGTTCCGGAAGTGATCAGAAAGGCAGTCGCGATCTCGGTCCCGATGGATCTCGCAACCAGCTGTGCGAAAATATCAGCGCCGGGAAACCGGATCTATTCCAACAGATTTCTTAAAAGCCTGAAAGGAAAGATATTACTCAAATCCCGCTTCCGGAAAGAACTCGATATCGCAAAATTACAACAGATCAGAACGCTCGAAGAATTTGACGAGCGCTATACTGCTCCCCTTCACGGCTTCAAGAATGCAAGAGATTATTACGAGCAATGCAGCGCACTCCGTTTTGTGCAACACATCAAAACACCAAGCCTCATCATCAATACACTGAACGATCCGTTTTTAAGCAAGGAATGCTTTCCAGCGGCTTTACTGGAGGGCCACCCATTTGTGAAACTGCAGATTCTTTCGCGCGGGGGTCATGTTGGTTTCACACAATTCAATAAAAATGGTTTATATTGGTCTGAGCAACGCGCTTTGGAATTTTTATCCGATTTTTGAACACGTGGTGCCGATCCGGATAAAGTTCTCCAGCAAGCGACCTGAAGCCTGAAGCCAGCCACATCTGCAAACCCATTAATTACCGAGGCAACAATGATAGACCGTTACAGCATTACGGCTTCCGCGAAACAGATCTCAGAACGTTTTTCCGTCGATGTTCCGGAATTTTATAAAGAGCATTATAATGCATCCCCCACGCAACTGCTGCCGGTCATTACCAGTGCCAGTCCCGAGGGTGTTTCCTTATTTTACTGGGGAACAGCTCCTGACTGGGCGAAGAATAAAACGGTAAGTGAGAAGCTTATCAACCTTCGTGCGGAGCATTTTGCTGAAAAGCCGACCCTTCAGAAATCGATGCGGACGCAACGATGCATCATCCCCGCCGACGGGTTTTACGGATGGAAAAAAGTCGGCAAGAAAACCAGTATCCCCTTCCGGTTTGTCATCAAAACAAAAGGCATTTTTTCATTCCCCGCCTTGTGGGAGGAATTTGAGGATACCGACGGCCATCAGATTCAGACGTTCACGATCATTACCGTTCCTGCAGATCACATCGTGAACACCGTCCAGGAGCGGATGCCCGTGATCCTGAACCGTCAAACCGAAAAGGTTTGGCTTGACAAAGAAAGCGCCGAGGAAAACCTGCTGGAGATCCTGTCATCGAAAGAGTCCACGGAAATCAATTATTATCCCGTCTCTCCACGCATCAGTCAGATGGATGTTGATGTCCCTTCGTTAATTGTCCCCACGCCTCCGGCGGATCAGCATGGGAATCTTACGCTATTTGATTAAGCTATCTTGCTCTGGCCTTCGCGCCAGGGGATCATCAATCGTGAGTCAGGGTGCGCCAGGATCGTTTGGCAATTCGTAGGATAAATCCCAAAAATCAATCGGGAAGCACGCTTGTGATAGGCAGGTTTGCTTTCATTGCACGCTGCGCCAGGCCAACAGGATCAGAATCCCTCCACCGGGCTTTCGTTCCCGGCAGGTTGTTCCGATTCATTTCTCCTCTTTTTCCTGTCGTTGGGTATAATCGCCGGGTTGGCGTTCGCCTCCACTTCATTTTTGCTCTTCTTCGGCGAGAAAAATCCCTTTTTCGTTTCGGGTTCGACATCAGGCGGCGCTGTACTTGTCAGCGTATCAGCATCGATAAAATCAAACTCTTCCTTTGGTGGCGGCGCAACCTCTGTTGAATCCTGCTCTTTTGCTTTCTTCTTAAACAGGTTTTTGAAGAACCCGCCCTTTTTCTTCTTCTTCTTTTCAGCAATTTTAGCTTTTGCTTCCTTGTCCCTTTCGGCGCCTTGCTGTATCCGTGCAAGCCGCACATCCGGTAACACGAGGTGGTCACGCAGGTACCACATGTAGTTATCCTGCTCGATATTCAGACGTACGTTCTTTACATAATATTCAGGCTTCTGTGCTATGTACTTTCCGGTCACCGGATCATATACGAGGCTGTCAGCGCCATTGTATTTGAGCAGGCGCAATTCTTTGTCTTTGCTGATGACATAGGCACTGTCTTCCGCCGGGGCCGCCTGTTGCCGGGTGGCGGCGTCAGGAATGAAGGTGCTGTCGATGATGGAACGCGCGGCCCTGTCTAGGTCGGCGACGGAGACACTGTCTTTGTTGAGAATGGAATCTGGCACCTGAACCAGTACCGGTTTCATGGATACAGTCTGGAGGCTTCGAACCTTCTTCCGGTAGGGCGTTGGTTCCGCAACAAGATATTTGTTCTTGCTGGCCGTCAGCATCTTCGGGGTGGAATCTTCCTGGAAGTAGCTGAACTTCTTGCGCAGGGCGTCTTTATCGTAGATGTAGGCACTTTGAAAAGCAGGACATATTGACCGTTGGGTACACGAACCCAGCATGAGGCAACAACCGATAAGGAGAAGAAATGCCCTGGCCATAAATGGGGTAATTCCGTCAAAAATAAAGAAATAAGTCAAATTTTCTTAGAAAACGGGGCTCTAAGTACCTGAAAGCCAAATTATATTGGTTCTAACGGAAAATCGGGGGTTTTAGTAGGTGGATAACGAGAAATGTTGGCCGGCCATGACCGGTTGGCAACCGGTATCGGGGCAACGGGAACCCGGGCGACCCTTCGGTGGCAGCTTCAAATCACGTTTAGCAAAGCGCCAACAGCCAGAAATTACAACAGGCGTTTGAGGATCAGATACAGCACGCCCAGCAAAAAGATGACGATCGATATCTTATTGATGCCATGCATCATTTTGATATTGATATTGGAAGGACGGGAAGGGTCTTTGCGGCGGAAAAAATATCCACCCACCTCTCCCAGCGAGAAAAACTCTTTCCAACCTTGCTTCTTCTGATTTCCTGTAGGGTTTGTTTCCATAAAATTTCTTAAGCCACCGCCGGAGGCTCGATCCAGTTTCCGTCGTTGCGGATAATCTCAATTAATTCATCAACAGCTTTCGCAGAAGGAACGTTTCTTTTGACCACTTCCCTTCCGCGGTACAGCGTTATTCTTCCCGGGCCGGAGCCTACATAACCGTAATCGGCGTCCGCCATCTCACCCGGACCATTCACGATACAACCCATGATCCCGATCTTGATGCCCTTGAGGTGAAAGGTGCGCGACCGGATCTTCGCTGTGGTCTCCTGCAGATCGAACAAGGTGCGGCCGCAGGAAGGACAGGAAATATATTCAGTCTTGGAGATGCGCGTGCGCGTTGCCTGCAGAATATTGAAGGCGGTTTCATTGACCATTTTATCGCCTCCGCAGTTTTGCGCGCGCAGGAAGATCCCATCGCCCAATCCGTCAATGAACAATCCACCAACGTCAGTGGCCGCGTAGAGCTGTAATAATTCGCCCGACAGATCCCGGTAGGACCTGCTGATAATCACGGGGTTTTTACATCCCGCGTTGATGAGGTCGGTAAACAACTTGCGCTGTTCCGCCATACCGTGCGCGTTGTCCGTACCGATCACAAGCACAACGGAAGGTTGTTCTTTCAGGAGCGAAATGAACGAAGGAGTCACATCCTCCGGAAAAGCTTCAACAAAATTCAGTTTCGGCGACAACGCCTTTTGGTTCAGAAATTCTTCAGCGCGCAAAACAGGATAAACGCGGTCTTTTTCTTTTTGGGTGAGCCATGTGTTGTAATAACAGATCACCCCCAACGTACCCGGGATCTCAAAGTCGATGACCTTATCACCCGCATAAATGTAATCGCATGCCATGTCGGTGATGTTCCATTTGTCGAGTGATACGGCATAATTGTATCCCACGGCAAAGAGCGATGCCGCGGTAACGCTGTCCCTGTTGGAGAAATCCGCAATAACACGGGGTACCTGGTGGCCTCCCATATTCAATACCTCATGCGTCTCCCGTCTTGTATAGGAAAACGGATCGATGGGATAGTGTTTGATGGGCGGAATCGGGTCGTGCAGGCATCGGCCGTCATAGCGGTTGACTAACGCTATGGCTACTGGCACTTCTGCTTCGGGCTCTTCTGTCAGGGAGACGCGGATGGTATCTCCAAGTCCGTCTTCCAGGAGGGTCCCGATGCCGACGGAGGATTTGATCCTTCCATCCTCCCCGTCTCCCGCCTCGGTAACGCCGAGGTGAAGGGGATAAGGCTTGAACCCTTCTTCGTCAAGTTTTTGTACCAGCAAACGGTAGGCCTGAACCATCACCTGCGGATTGCTGGATTTCATCGACAACACGATGTCGTAATATTGAAGGTCTTCGCAGATGCGGAGAAACTCCAGTGCGCTTTCGACCATTCCCAGGGGGGTGTCGCCGTAGCGGCTCATGATCCTGTCGGAGAGCGATCCGTGGTTTGTTCCGATCCGCATAGCCGTGCCGTATTCCTTGCAGATCTTCACCAGCGGGGTAAACTTCTGGCGGATGCGGCTTAACTCTGCCTCATACGAGGCGTCGGTATACGCGATGGCCTCGAACCGTTTTTTATCGGCGTAGTTGCCGGGATTAATGCGCACTTTTTCCACCAGCCGCGCGGCGAGTTCGGCAGCGTTGGGCGTGAAGTGTATGTCGGCGATCAGCGGTACGCTGTAACCTCTGAGGCGCAGTTCCTTTTTGATCACCTCCAGGTGCTGCGCTTCCTTGACGCTGGGCGCCGTGATGCGGACGTACTCGCAGCCAGCGTCTACCATGCGGATGACCTGCTCCACGGAACCCTTTGTATCCATCGTGTCTACAGTTGTCATCGACTGAACACGGATGGGATGGTGGGCACCCATGGGCAGATCGCCGATCTTTACTTCAATCGTTTTCCTGCGGCTGTATTCTACGAGGCTGTTACAATATTGCTTTACGGACGCTATCTGGGTGTTCACACGCTGTGGTTTATGCAAAATTAACCTTTGCGGGGGTATTTAGTTCAGGTTTAGCCTAATTTTTGGCCCCGGCGTATCCGATAAGCAAAAAAATGTGTGATTCAGAAAGAAGCAACATAGAGCCGGAGACTCACTTGCTTCGCAAGGAGTTCATCACCTTATTGGCAAAAACAAAATCATCAAGCTCCTGCACACCCGAATGGGTGATCTCATCCTTGTTTCCCTCCCAAAGCTTTTCGCCTTTGTAGATGAAGAGGATCTTTTCCCCAATGCCCATCACAGAGTTCATATCATGGGTCACCACGATCGTGGTGATGTTGTAGTCTTCGGAAATATCCTGGATCAGTTCGTCGATCACAATGGACGTCTGCGGATCAAGTCCTGAGTTAGGCTCATCACAGAAAAGATAATTCGGATTGTTCACAATCGCCCTTGCAATCCCGACACGCTTCTTCATCCCGCCGCTGAGTTCGGAAGGCATTTTCCTGTTGGCATTTTCAAGGCCCACCCGCTTCAGGCAAAAGTTCACCCTTGCAAGACGCTCTTCCCGGGGCATCTCCGTAAGGATGTCCAGCGGGAACATCACATTCTCTTCCACGTTCTTGGAATCGAATAGCGCCCCGCCCTGGAATAACATGCCGATCTCCCGGCGGATCTCCGTCTTCGTGGTGCGGTCACCTTCGAAAAAATTGCGGCCATCGTATATCACGGTGCCCTCATCCGGCTTGACGAGACCAACAATACATTTTAACAATACACTTTTCCCCGTGCCGCTGGCGCCGATGATCAGATTGGGCTTTCCCTTTTCGAAAACCCCGCTGACGTCCTTCAGGATAACCTTGTCCCCAAACGATTTTGAAATATGCCTTACCTCGATCATTTTGAAAGCAGTAACTGAGCCAATAAATAATCCGCAAGCAGTACAGCGATAACACTGTTTGTCACGGCCTGGGTACTGGAAATCCCCACCTCGAGTGCGCCACCCTGCGTATAATATCCTTTATAGGAAGAGATGGACACCACAAGAAATGCAAACACAACGGACTTTATCAACGCAAAAGTAATCGTGAACTAGTTGAAAGTGTACCGT
>JBARAD010000282.1:0-7162 GCA_049791675.1 Chryseosolibacter sp. | reverse complement strand
CGGGCGATCCGGTAATTTCAAAAGACGACGAAAAGCAGATGACTTTTCTGGGCTTGATCGTTCTATCGGATCCACTCAAACCGGATATTGGCCGGACGGTAGAGAAACTGAAGAACGCAGGTATCATGCTGAAGCTGATAACCGGTGATAACCAGCTTGTAGCAAAATATGTCGGTTCGCAAATAGGCTTGAGATCAGAAAACATCCTCACCGGTGGCAACCTGAGCAAAATGGCCAATGAGGCGCTTGTAATTCAGGCAAAGGAAACGGATATCTTCGCTGAAACAGAGCCGCACCAGAAAGAAAGAATAGTAAGCGCTTTGCAAAAGGCTGGCAATGTTGTGGGCTATATTGGCGATGGTATTAATGATGCAACCGCCTTGAAGACCGCAGATGTAGGAATATCTGTGGATACAGCTGTAGACATTGCAAAGGAAACAGCTGACATCATTTTTCTTGAAAGGGACCTCGGCGTGCTGCATGACGGAATCATGGAGGGAAGAAGGACTTTTGTTAACACCATGAAGTATATCTTCATAACCACAAGCGCCAATTTTGGCAACATGTTTAGTGTGGCCGGCGCGTCATTGATCCTTCCATTTCTACCCTTGCTGCCAAAACAAATACTTCTCCTCAACCTGCTCACCGATCTGCCAGCCATGGCGATCACATCAGACAGTGTTGATCAGGAAGCAACTTACCGGCCACTGAAATGGAACGCGACGCTCATACGGAATTTCATGATTGTATTCGGCATTGAAAGTTCGGTGTTTGATTTCGCTACCTTTGGGATTTTACTGTATTACTTCCAGGCCGATATGAGTTCCTTTCAAACCGGATGGTTTCTGGAATCAGCAATTACCGAAATTATGATATTAATGATCATCCGAACACAACGGCCAGTCTTGAAAAGTAAGCCCGGAAAATATCTCATCCTGGCCACGTTACTGGTCGGCGTGTTGACGATAACAATCCCATATCTGCCTCATGCTGATCTGCTGGGCTTCTCTGCCCTTCCATGGACAATCATTGCGGGCATGTGCGGGGTTACTGTGCTTTACGCGATCATTGCAGAAACAACGAAGCGATTGTTTTTTAATAAAATAAAATTTTAATGTTCGAAGGCAGCATAGCGCGGGTATCCGGATAGCACAACCATGACAGTGCTCTTTGAATGCCACAGCACATGTTTTGCCACGCTGCCAATAAGAAAATGAATCAAACCAGTAATGACTCCGGAAATAATCCTTGAATCGATCCTGACTTGTCCGAACTGCGGACATCAGAAAGCGGAAACAATGCCTGTAAATGCCTGCCAGTATTTTTATGAGTGTGAAAATTGCAGGACTTTGCTTAAACCGCGCAACGGTGATTGCTGCGTATTTTGTTCCTATGGCACAGTGAAATGTCCGCCCGTTCAGTCTGGCAGTTCCTGTTGTTCATAGCTCGCCATCATTGTGATCTTATAAGAACCTTGCTCCGTTATGAAGCAAGAATTTAATAAATTCAGGGAACCTATTGAATGATGAACGACAAAAAGAACTTTGGCGGACGCTGCAATTGCATGATCTCAGCAATGACTGCCGGCCTTATGCTGTGTACGACCGTTTCCTTTCCGCAAGACAGCGAAGAATTCTCCTGGCCTGAAGGCAAAACCATCGCGCTGAGCCTTTCCTTCGATGACGCCCGGGAGAGCCAGGTGAAAGGCGGCACGGCGTTGCTCGATGAATACGGAATAAAAGCCACTTTCTTTGTCGTGCCCGCGCAGGTGGAGTCGCAACTCGAAGGCTGGAAAAAAGCCGTCGCCAACGGTCATGAGATCGGGAACCACACGCTGACACATCCTTGCTCCGGAAATTATGCGTGGGCCCGCCAAAAAGCGCTCGAAAATTACAACCTCAAGCGGATGAAGAAGGAATTGGAATCCTGCAGCGGACAGATCGAAAAACTACTCGGCGTAAAACCCGAAGTCTTCGCCTACCCTTGCGGTCATACCTATGTCGGACGCGGCTCCAGCACAAAAAGTTATGTCCCGCTGGTGGCCAAACATTTCTTTGCTGCCCGCACCTATCGGGACAACATCCCGAACGATCCTGCCTTCTGTGATCTTGCCCAGCTGACGGGCATCGACATGGATGAAAAAGATTTTGACGAAATCCTGACATTACTGGAACGCGCGAAAGAGAATCACCACTGGGTAATCCTGGGCGGACATGAGATGGGGGCATCCGGCCATCAGACCACGCGACTTTCCATGTTGAAAAAACTGCTCGACTATGCGCGCGACCCTGCCAATGGCGTCTGGGTTGCACCGGTGGGAACTGTCGCGCATTACCTGGAAAAACGGAAGTAAGCTTCCCACACAGCCAGCGCTCAGCGCTGCATACCCGTTGTGTCCACCAGCTGATGATAAAGTCTGTTGAGCATTTCTCTGGCATCCGTGCAGAGACCTGGATGGACTTTGGACGTTTGCACCATGGTACTTCTGGGCGAGGTCAGCCAGCGGAAACGTTCGGGCATTGACAGTTTTCCGATCGGCCCTGCATCCGGTCCTCCTGCGCAAATGCGTTTGAAGGACTGGATGTGGTTCCCCAGCTCCCCGAAGTCAAGGCTATCACATAAAACCTTCAGTCGTTCTTCATTCACGTCAGTCATACACTCAAGGAACCTTTCCGAAGCGCAATAAAGAATGACCCCTGCATTGAGAAACTCTTCACGTTCCACATGCGGAACAACGCGAATGACCGCATACTCAAATAACCGTGGCTCTTGCATCGATGGCTTCTTTTACAAATGAATCAGCATGTTGTATTCGCGATATGAGGAAATTTATATACGCCTCCCGGTGGGATAACACGGTAGGGAACTCAGGCTCATCCAGTAACCATTCATCCGGGATCCGGGACACTATGTCCTGAATCTTCCCGACGGTAAGTATAGACTTGCACTTTTCGTTGGCAGCCTCCAGCCCGGTCGCCAATGGCAACAATACGTGATCCTTCACATTGACGAATGATCTGGTGGCGTGGTCCCCGCTTCCCCAGTTATGATGAAAGTAGAGGGCAGCGCCATGGTCGATCAGCCAGAGTTCTTTATGCCACCACAGCATGTTTGTATTTCTTGATGTCCTGTCAACATTCATCAGCAAACAGTCCAGCCAGACAATACTTGAAGCAAGTTCGGCAGTAACCTTCGTTGCCAGCGGGTCAAATGTAATGGCTCCGGAGAGATAATGAATGCCAATATTCCATCCGGTACTGGCTTTCAGCAGATCTTGTATTTCTTCATCTCCCTCCATCCGGCCAAAGGCGCTGTCAAGGTAGGCAAATACAATTTCGGGTACCTTCAGCCCGAGCGTCCGGGCAATTTCTCCACCGATCAATTCGGCGATCAGCGCCTTACGCCCCTGCCCTGCACCACGGAACTTAATAACATAGAGGAACTGATCGTCAGCCTCCACGATCGCCGGCAACGATCCACCTTCGCGCAGTGGCGTGACGTAGCGAATTACCTTTACATTCCTTATATCCATGAGTGGCAATAACTGAATATCCAAAGAGGAATTCAATCCGGGTCCAAAGATTGGAAATTCCACGCAAACTGACCACCCCATTTCATGACAAAGTGAGACTAAAAACACCCGGAAACAAATTGGCAACGTGCTGATAAAGAACTGGATGGGTTGTGTGTACAGAACCTGAACCCTGGTGAATGACCATCCCGGGCCTCTTTCATGGTCCGGTGGTCCGCTGAAACTTGTTCAACAAACTACCTTTTATCCAATCACGATCTGATCGATCACCCGGAATAATACCTTCAGCGCATCGACACTCCCGTTCTGTTCGCCCTTTTCAAAATCCCCGGCAATACTTGCCATTTGATTTGTGACATGAGCAAAGCAGATCACTTTTTTATTCCTTGCCTCAGCAAATGCGTAAAGGGCTGAGGCTTCCATTTCGACCGCGTGGATACCGATCGATTTATAATGATTGATCGCTTCTTGCGTTTCCCGGTAAGGTGCGTCGGTTGTCCAGGTGGAACCCGTAAAAATTCTTTGTTCGAGGTTATCAAATGCCTGGTCCAATTTATTTTTCAATTCACCATTCAGGTGACTGAATTGAGACGGAGGCAAATAGTGATAGCTCGTTCCCTCATCACGAACAGCCTTCTCGATAAGTACAAAGTAAGGAGGCTCCATCGGCTGGACGAGCTGACCTGAGGATGTCATGCTCAAAAGCAGTTTGCATCCCGAAGCAAACAATTGCTCGGCCAACAACACAGCAAAAGAGGCGCCTACCGCCCTGCCAATAATTCCGACACTGAGATCTCCATATTTGAATTCAAAAAGTCTGGTGTGATAACACGCCCATGCATTACTGGGGGTCGCATTGTATTTCGCGATAACATATTCCTCAATATCCCCATCCGGATCGAGGATGCATACTTCAGGGATATGGCGTCCGGTAGTGCCCTTTTGTCTTCGGGCTTCACGGAGAAGATTCTCCGGTTTAAAAACAGATGGCTGATGATAAAACTTATGATCGATAACTGGAGCGTCATTCATGCGTTTACAAATCAAGGATTTCAGTCTGGTTAATGCGAAACCTCAAGATTGAGATCGTACCTAAAATTTCTCTTCACGGCACAACGCATTCTGAACTTAATGATCAGCGAGGAGGCCACGGTCAACAAGCCGATCGCCAGGATCGGGGCCAGGAGACCATATCGGTCTGCAATGAGCCCGGTAAGGATCGCGCCAATGGCATAACCAAGATCCCTCCACAGTCTGAAAACACCAATGCTCTTCGGGCGCTGATCAGGATGTGTATAATCCGATACCGCAGCCAGAAAAGCAGGATATACAATCGCTGTTCCGATCCCCAACAGGGAAGCAAGAACAATAAACAATCCAAATGAATCGGCGCGGATCATGCCCAGCAGGGCAAGACCCTGAAGCAACATCCCCCAGAACAGCAATGTTTTTTTGCAGTAACGGTCCGCGAGCTTTCCGGTAAAGAGTTGACCTATTCCCCACACAGCCGGGTAAGAGGCAACGATGATGCCGGTCTCATGCAAGTCAAAACCTTTTGAAACCAGTAACAAAGGAAGGAGACCCCATACCATTCCGTCATTCAGGTTGTTTACGAGTCCCGCTTGCGTCACTGAGCCAAGGTTTTTATGAAGCCACGTCGTTTCCCAAAATACATTTTTAAGTTTGGGAACATTGCTTTTCGCAGCCTCCAACAGCACATGCTGATGCGTGTCTTTAACAAAGCGCCAGCTGAGAAGCAACCCGGCAATCGCCATCACGATACCGAGATAAAACGGATAAGGCCTCAAGCCATAACTGCTGGCGATCCATCCCGTGAGAAACGCTACAAGCGCCACGGCAATGTAACCGGCAAATTCATTCAGCCCCATCGCAAAGCCCCGCTCCTTTTCACCGACCAGGTCGATCTTCATCACCACTGTGCTGGACCATGTCAGACCCTGGTTAATACCCAGCAGCACATTGGCGGCGATGATCCAGTCCCATGAAGGGGCAAAGATGAGCATGATCGGAACGGGAATTCCAACAAGCCATCCTGTCACGAGCAGGTTCTTCCTTCCAAAACGGTTGGCCAAAGTACCTGTATAATAATTGGTGATGGCTTTTGTAACACCAAATACAACGATGAAGGACAGGATAGCAGTTTTGGCTGCCAGCCCAAAATCTGCTTCAGCAATCTGGGGAATGATGGTCCTTTCCAAACCAATCATTCCTCCAACAAACGCATTGACGATCACCAGTAAGGTGAACTGCCTCCAGTTCTCTTTCAGGCCAAGCCGGACATCAGTTTGCTTCATAAGTTTCTTCTATGAAAATATAGTTGGTCATTTCCCTTAAGCGACAGCACAATGATTCGCACCCGCTTCAAGGTCGGCAGGCGTATGTCCCTCGTACGAACCCAGCTTATTCAGACCTGCAATGGTCAGATAGTTTGGTGGCGTTGGAGGGATCCTTGTCAGCACGTCGCGAATAAATTGACTTTCATCCATTCGCATTACATTGATCGTTTCCATTACACTTAAAACCGGCTCAGCGATTAATACATGATCGAAAGGAATTGCTTTGGATGTATGCGCCGGCATAACGAGCACATCTGAAGGAAACGCAAGAACGTGCTTTAGTGAGCGATAGAGAAGAGTTGCTTTCTCAATCACCTCCTCCTTACTGGCCTTCAGATCCGGTCTTCCGATGCCATCGATAAATAGCGTGTCGCCGGTAAATAGCACCTCGTCGCCTACTCTGAACGTGGTACTTTCCCAGGTATGTCCCGGTGTGTGTATAAACTCGACAAATGTGTTTCCAAACTTCCTGGATTCGCCTGATGCCAGCGGTGTAAATTCGAAATCAACCTTTGCTTTGTCTATAAAAAGTTGCTCAGCCTTGCTTACCCTTGCTAGTTCCCGCGTTCTCGAAATGTAGTCAGCATGGATATGCGTATCCATCACATACTTGATCGTCCAGCCATTTTCAGCTGCAAGGTTTACATAAATCTGCGGCTCCAGACAGGCGTCAATGACGATGGCCTCCTCCGATGAGCCCACTATATACGATAGCACTCCCTTTGCCGGTCTCCGAACCTGAACCACCTTAACGCCTGAGTCAAGGTTGACTTCGGCCTTATTCCATGCATAATTCCATGCCTTCATGCCGCCCTCGAGGGAGAATGCCTTGATTCCTTTTTCACGCAAAGCCTCAGACGCAATCAGGCTTGTCTTCCCTGCAGCGCACACCGTTACCACCGGAATGCCCGGCGGAATGTTTACTTCATCCAACACCGTGTGGTCGCCACTGCGCAATCTATCATATGCATCCAGGTGGATGCTCTCTGCGATGCGCCATTCTTTTCGCTGAGCCTCGGGCCTCACATCCAGGATGAATACTTCCTGTCTTTCGTCGAGCATTTCCTGGAGGTCCTTTACATTGATTATTTTCTCATCCATAGCTATCTGATCAAACCACATCACTTTCAACGGGAAGCCCCATCACGGACCAGTCAGGATAACCTTCTTCCAGACGGGTGGCTTTATAACCGGCTTTGGATAAAATGACAACTGCTTCGTCGGCAAAGACACAAAACGGTCCGCGACAATAAGCCACCACCTCCGAACGTTT
>JBARAD010000281.1:0-2950 GCA_049791675.1 Chryseosolibacter sp. | reverse complement strand
GCCGCAACTGCCCCGCGGCGAGAAACGCAGGTGTGTTAACTTTGTTCACGCTAACATAAGGTAAACAAACATGAGCAATATCAATAACCCCACTGCTGGACCCGGCTGGCCGGAAGATTCAAGATTTAAGATTTAAGATTTAAGATTTACATTTTAAAATTTAAGATTTATGACTAACAGTGTTTTCCTACACAGAATACTTAAAGCATCACCGGAAAAAGTATTCCGTGCATTTACAGACCCTACTGCTATTGCGTCATGGTTACCTCCCTATGGATTTCTGTGCACCGTCCACCAAATGAAAGCAGAGGCAGGTGGTACCTTCAGGATGTCGTTCACAAATTTTTCAACAGGGAATGGTCATTCATTCGGTGGCACATACGTGGAAGTGAAACAGAATGAGTTTTTGAAGTACACGGATAGATTTGACGACCCAAATCTGCCGGGAGAGATGACCACCTCTGTGTCGCTTCGGAAAACCATTGCAGGCACAGAAATCAAAATTCAACAGGACGGAATTCCTTCTGCTATTCCCGCAGAGATGTGCTATCTGGGCTGGCAGGAATCGCTTGAAAAGCTGGCTAAACTCGTAGAGCCGGAGATACCGGATGCTTGACGCAACGAAATTAACGTTGTGCCAAAAGGCGATACTAAAAGCGTCACGTTTCTGTGGGGCTTTTTTTTGATCAGCGGTGAGTGCATGTACACACACTTTTTTCCGCCGGTCTCCGCTGAATATCTCCACTCATTGAAATTATTACCAGGTCAACCTCATGTAATTGAAAATGTGCTTAGTTTAGGTGAGCACTTCCTGGCTCAACATGATGGGTAACTCCACGACCCTGTTGATCTTCAGGGAAGCTGACCGGAATAAAAAATAATTGCCAATGAAATACAAACTCCTGTTCTTCTTCTCGTTTGCAACTGTATTCACGATGGCGCAGGAGCAGACCAAAAGCCTGCTCGAAGATGTGGTGATAACATCCAAAAAGAATAAGACCCAGGTGCGCACAAATGAGCATGGGGAATTGATCATTAATGTATCAAAAAAAGATGCGCTGAAATTTAGAGCCAGTGGCGTGGTACGCTATAGTGACTTCGGGGCGCGAGGTGACGGTAAAACCGATGATATAGACGCCATCGCAGCGACCCATGCGTTCGCCAATCAGCATGGCCTTTCTGTGAAAGCCGACAAGGACGCTACATACTACATCGGCGGAAAAAACCGCACGGCACTCATCCAGACGGACACCGATTTCGGCAGGGCTGCGTTTATCATTGACGATACCGGCGTCCAGGATCGTACGGCACATGTTTTCCTGGTTAATTCCAGCCTGCGACCGTACAAACTTGAGGGGATATCTTCGCTCAAGAGGAATCAGAAGAACATTGATGTTTCCTTGCCCGGAACCTGCATTGTCACGGTCACCAATTCCAACGTAAGACGTTACATCCGTTTTGGGCCAAATCAGAACAATGGATCCCCGCAGACGGATATCTTCATCGTTGACAAACACGGCAATGTGGACATGAATGCTCCGATCATCTGGGACTTCGATCAAATCACGGACATCACGGCTCTTCCAATTGACGAGGCTCCGCTGACGATCACCGGAGGACGTTTCACCACGATTGCCAACAATGCAGAATCGAGGTACACCTACTATAGCAGGGGCATCGCGATCAGGCGTTCCAATGTTCTTGTAAATGGGCTGGAACACCGCGTCACCGGCGAAGGAGACCACGGCGCGCCTTATGGCGGCTTCATCCATATCAGCGACTGTGCCTACGTGACCGTAAAGAATTCCATCCTGACCGGACACAAAACGTATGAGACCATTGGCTCGGCAGGAGTTAAGGTCTCCATGGGTACCTACGACATCTCCGTCAACCGGGCCCTCAACGTGTCATTCGTGAACTGCAGCCAGACGAACGACATCAACGATAGCAGATACTGGGGAATCATGGGGTCCAACTACTCCAAGAATCTGGTTTATGACAGTTGCATCTTCTCCCGGTTCGATGCCCATATGGGGGTTGCCAATGCCACCATCCGAAACTCGACCCTGGGACATCAAGGAATAAACGCCATCGGCAGCGGGATCTTCACAGTGGAAAACACAACCATACACGGAAGGAGCCTCGTCAATCTGCGCTCCGACTACGGCAGCACGTGGCAGGGGGAACTCTTCATACGCAACTGCACTTTCGTGCCGGCAGGTGGCAAACCAATCAGCGCCAGCCTGATTGGAGGATCCAATTCCGGCAAGCACGACTTCGGCTACACGTGCTACATGCCGGAACGGATCACCATCGATGGACTCCATATCGACGACTCCAAACATCCGGATGAGTACGATGGTCCCGCCATTTTTGCAAACTTCAACCGGGATATGACAGACGATTCCTTCCAGGAGAAGTTTCCCTATGTCAGAACCAGGGAAGTCATTCTAAAGGACGTGACCATTGCCAGCGGTAAACCGTTGCGGCTCAGCGACAACACGTTCATGTTCAAAGATATGAAGGTTGACAGCGATCAACCGGTGTTTCAAGCGAAGCCTTGATTTAACGTCCAGGCTAATCTTACCTTCCCGTCAATTGCAAGGTTTCATACCCGACGAAACTAACATAGAGATCATTGCCTTGACTGGCTTTCACTTTAAAAGTACCATCCAAATCGGATACGGTTCCGGTTGTTGTACCAGCTACTAATATGTTGGCTCCGGGGAGCCCGTCCCCCTCCGCATCATAGATCGTACCGGACCACTCACCGTTGGTGTAGCGGGCGTCTACCTGGAACTTTTCACTTATCGGTAGGACGTTCTCTACGACAATTATTCCTTGCGTGCTATTGTCCTTATTCCGCTGACTTTTGTCAAGCTTGAACACGATAGGCACCATCATGCGCACATTCACAGGCCTGCCATTCTGCGTTCCGGGCTTGAACGAA
>JBARAD010000280.1:0-26297 GCA_049791675.1 Chryseosolibacter sp. | reverse complement strand
ATTGGGAGACGGTGGTTAACTTTTAGACTGGTCTCAATTTTAAATCTTAAACTTTAAATTTTGAATCCGGGTTACAGAATGAAAGTTTACTAAACATTTTTTTATGAAATCATTTTCTATTGCATTGCTTCTTTTGATTTCCGTTCAATTCAATTCTTCGGGCCAGGTGGTTGGAAAAATATTTCCGCAACTGATTGCCGAAACTGTTGAAGATAAAAAAGTTTCCATTCCGGAGGATGTGCGCGGAAAATATACACTGGTTGGTCTTGCATACTCCAAGAAATCAGAAGCCGAATTGAATTCCTGGTTTCAGCCCGTTTTTGGGAAGTTCATCCAGAAAACGAATGGGCTGTTTTCAGGTTTTGCCTACGATGTGAACGTATTTTTTGTTCCTATGTTCACGGGTGTTAACGCTGCCGCTACTGGTACCGCTAAGCGTAAGGCAGCAAAAAACATCGATCCGCAACTTTTACCGTATGTTTTGTTTTACCGCGGTGAGCTGAAAACCTACAAAGCCGCCCTCGATTTTGAGAAAAGAGACATCCCCTATTTCTTCGTGCTTGATCCTGAAGGCAAGATCGTATATGCAACCTCCGGCAAATACAGTGAAAGTAAGATGGAGGAGATTGAGGAAAACCTTGAATGACCGGAGGCTATTCGACCTTCTTCAGTATAGCCTGGGAGAAATAGCCTTTTTCGATCAGGTCGACAAGCTGGGAAGGTGATGGATCGATGTAGTATAAGGACTCATTTTCCACCTTGATGGAATCAATGGCTATTTCAGAAGAGAGTTTGCTGACGTAATCGTCGAAGTCCACATTCTTTTGTTCCATGGCCATGTACACCAGGTCGCCGTTTTTCTGCTGTTTGATCACCCGGAGCACCCATTCCGGATCTTCATTGAGGCTGAGGAAAAAATAACCCTTGTAGTATTTCAGTACCATCGAGTCTCCCAATACGCCTGAATCGAAATCAGGTTCATAGCCCGAGCCGCGGATGTCGTCGAAGTATCCGAAACGGTACCCTGTCGCAGTGATGACAACAGTGTCTTGTGAGAGCTCGCCATTTTCCTGAAAAGTGAGATACCGGCCCTGAAGTTTTTCGGGGACGGATGAAAGTATGCGGCGGCTTTTCGGCTGGGGTTCCCTGAAAGTAATTTCCTTACAGGAATAAATTAAAACGGCCATTAAAAGGACGAACGGAACTCTGTGCATTTGGGAGAATCTACCTGAAAAAATTTACATTTCCCCTACTGCAATTGCAATGCCGTGCCCCTGATCAGGTCACGGGCGCTGACTTTCGAAAGCCTGTCCTTTAAAATGACTTCCACGCGGAGCGCTCTTAATCCGGTCGCTCCCGGTAATTCTTCGAGCTCAAGTTCTTCCACCCGGTTGGTGATAATGTTTCTTGCAGCCAGATATTCAAAATACTGCCTGTATTCTTCTTCAACCTTAGGCTGATTGTATACCACCGCGATCCTTCCAGGTTGGGTTAAGCGCTCGTTCGTAAACTTGACCATTGCTTTATCGATGCGTTTCTTGATGATCTCATAACGGATATCATACGCCCCATCCACATCAAACTGTTTCTCGTCCGGTCTGAACCTGATTGACAGCGGCTGGTCATGAACGAGTATCAATTGCGTGATGTCGAGGTTCACTTTCAGTTCGGGTTTCAGAACGGCCATTCTCTTTTCGATCTCGCAGGCCATCATGAGCTGCCAAATGCGGAAGTTCTTGAGGTAAAATGTATTGAAATTCTTCTGCCGGGTCAGTGAATTGCCGAGGTAGATCGTGTACTCGATACCATCCGTCTGGTACTTTTCGAAGTAATGCGGAAACATTTCCTGGGCTTCTACCTGTGCTTCGTTGAGATAGGCGCTGATCATGCTATTGATCATCCCGAGGCTGTTTTCAAACTCTTTTCTCTTTTTGTAAACAACACCAAAAACAGGATCCAGCTGTCCGCGATATGCCTGGATGTCTTGCGTGAACGCACGCTCAGCCTCAAAGAGATCAAGTAGTGGATTAATTTCGCGTTTTAAGAAGTCGACGGCAGCGTTTTCATCGCCGGAATTCAGGCCGGCGTTGATCTTCTGGTATTGCGCCGCAGTTTTAAAGAGCGTCTCATCCAGCAACGGCAAACTTTTCGTGCCGTTGATTTTTTCGACCAGTGTCCTGGCCATTTTCAGATTCTGCAACAGATCCATGCGGATTGCAGCCGTGCGTTCGAGGGAAGAATTCCTGATGTCGGCCATTCCGAAGAGTGGGTATACATCGTTGAATGTTATTTCTTCAAAAGCGGCAGATTCGCCTCGCTTTCTTTTTTCCAGCACCTTTTTTCCAGCCTCAATAAAGCGCCACTGCACGACCGGATGAATGTTTGTACATTCCTCCTGGATGATGGCCCTTACTTCGGTGATCGTTTCCTCCTTTACCCGTTTCACCGCCGCCGTGAACATAGGGAGAACACTTTCAACTTTGTTTGCCGTTACCGGATTTAATTCTCCGGGATGTGGCGTGGCCAGCTCCAGCATTCCAATTGTTTCCCCCTCGTCAACCAGCGGAGCCAGCAGGATATTTTTAATTCCATTGGCGACCAGCGCTTCTTCGACCGCGGTCTTGTATGGGTAGGAGTCAAGGTCCTCGACAGTGATATAGCGTTTCTCCATCCAGCTGCGCTCGTACACGGATCCATCATAATTTCCACACGTCATTTCGGATTGTTTATTTTCCGCAAGGCTTTTCCAGCACTCGCGCTCCTGTTCCGTGCGCAGGATGATACGGTTGTCCTGATCGAAGTAGGCAAGTCCAAGCCGGATATCCGGCATGCCGAAGATCGACCTGAGTTTGTGCTGGATGGCGGTGAACGTTTCGGTCCGCGATACGGCATCTTTTTCAAGAAGATCGTATTTGATGGACGATACCATTTCCTGTTCGGTCACATCAACCATGCGCAGGATCATGAATCCGCGGAACTCAAAATCCTCAGGCCTGATATATTGAAGCCACAGGTCGACATCATAGACTTTTTCCGTCAGGAATTTAATGATCCTTGGATCAATGGGTCTGGGTTCGCGCAGGGGAACGATCTCGCAAAACTGTCTTCCGATTTCAATCCTGTAAACTTTATCAAGACCGTTTTTCGGATCGCGGATCGTGAACAGCACTGGTTTATCAAAATTGATCTTTGTCTTATAGAACTGCTGCAGAATGAGCAGGCATGCCTGAATGGTTTTTCCCACCACCATATCATTTCCGGGTATGTTGATAATGGCGGATTCGCGTATCTGAGCAAGGCTCAGATTTTCTTGAAAAGCTTTGGTTTCATAAAACGACACAAAATGGAAAGGAACGGTAGCGACGGTTAATTCCTTATCGGTCTGCGCTGGTGCGATCACTGCTGACATCAGAAAATTGATCAGCTCCCGATGCTTTTCAAGAACTGCTGTATCGGTAACCGGTTCCCGGAGGTCGGTGGCGCTGCCGATATATTCCAGCAGCGGTTCGCCGAACGGGACCGCTCCTGATCTGATAGCGTGTTCCCAGTAGTCGACCAATAAATGCAGACTTAAGACCGACTTAAAAGGAAAATCCATTTTTTGTGTAGAATCAATCATAAGCAGGGGTGTGCTGTGCAAACGTTGAATACTTCGGAGGGTTTTATAAAATAGACGGAAAGTGAGATTTTTTATTTTTTACCTGAAACCATTCCCGTAACTTCCAGTACAGCCTTTTTCCATCCTTTGTTCCAACCAATCGTCAATGGCTGGTGTCTATTGTTCAGGAACGGAACGTATATGAAATTGTGTAGCAAAGTGCATTGGGTTATTTTCCTGGTTGTTTTTTCTGCGTGCAATCTGGACGAGGGGGAAAAGGATCCGCTTCTCATCTTCTCCGAACAATATGATTTCAGCAAAAGTGACTATGGCTGGGTAGCCGGCTTTGCTGATTACCCGGTGGGTCCGGACGATTCAGTCCTGTATGAATTGAAATATGCTTATACGGATCAGCCGGCAACACTTCTCACGAAAAAATCCATCATGCTTTCAGGGAAGAATCTCAACAAAGATCTTTTCATGTTCCTGAAAAAGAAGATTGAAGGTTTGCAGCCCGACACCGAATATACGATTACATTCAACGTCGAACTTGCTTCCAATTGCAGTGCCTTCTCAGCTACGAATCCGGGTTCGCTTTACCTGAAGGCAGGAGCAATCACCACCGAACCAAAAAGAGTCATTGACGGAGCTAACTACGTAATGAACGTAGACAAAGGTGACAATGGCTTTACCGGAAAAGATGTTATCTCGTTGGGTAACCTCATCACGCCAGAAAGCAATGCAGGCTTTACACTGCTGAACAGGAACAATACAATGGCCAACACCCGTTATGTGGCGAAAACGAGTTCCGATGGTGAGCTCTGGCTCCTGCTTGGCACGGATTCTACCCTGGCGGGAACCACCACAGTCTTCTACATGCGTGTGAATGTGGTATTCAGCGTTTCCTGACTGCTTTCTTCTTCTTTGCCCGCGTAATTTTGCCGATCCGCGCATCATTCTTCAAGATCATTTCACAAGCGGTGATTACCGATTCTTCAAAATCATCTGCGTCGGCGGGAAGGTTTTGCCAGGATGATGACCGTCCTCCAAACAGGCGGATGGAGCGCATACTTGGGAAAATACTTTGCAGGGTGGCGTGATGTTCATGCGTGGTAGCCAGCCATACGCCATTGTCATGGTGGTGATTCTCTTTCCGGCGCAGGATCAGGACGATCTTTTCGCCAACGTAGACGGCATGGCATCCGAACATGGGTTTGACAACAGGTGAGCAGGGTTCCAGCTTGTCCAGAACAAAGTCAAATGGGACGGATGTAGTCCGGCGGATCATGATGTGATTAAAATAAAAATTTTTGTATTTTAAAGAAAAGCCACTTCGGTTAAATGCTTATTTTGCCAAACTAATCACCCACGACTTATGAAAATGAAATTTTTACTCACCTGCTTAGTCGCTGTGCTTTTTGCCTTTACGGCTGAAGGGCAGGGTTTCGTAAACAAACTGAAGCAGAAAGCGGATGAGGCCGCTAGCAAAGCGCTTGAAAAGAAAGCGAAAGAGAAGGCTGGTATCGAGGATACCGAGGAACAACAGCAGGAGCAGCAGGGAGCCAATAGCAATTCCACGGGAAAGAATCGACCTGCCAACAAGGGAGGTGGTGGTTTGATCGCGACGCCACCCGACGTAAAGCAAAACCTCGCGGATGCAGAGAGCGCTTACAAAACAGGCAGCTATGGTGAAGCCCGCTATGCAGTTCAGCAGGCGATGCTCGGGGTGGAAATGGAAATTGGAAAAAAAGTATTGGAGAGCCTTCCGGCGTCAGTCAGTGGCCTCGACAAAGTTCAGGAGGCCGATCAGGTTACCAGTTCGGGTTACGGTTGGGCCGGATTGACCATCCACCGGGAATATTTAAAAGATGATAAGCAGCTAACGGCTACGGTTGCCAACAATTCCGCCTGGATGACTGCGGTGAACATGTACCTGGCCAACGGTGGCTATGCGCAGACGACCAATGGCGAACAGAACTGGAAGCAAACCAAGGTGAAAGGCCACCGTGCCATTATCGAATACGATGAAAACTCAGGCTATAAACTCAGCGTACCGCTCGGACAAACTTCACTGATCGTTTGGGAAGGCGTAAATTTCACCAGCGAGCAGGATATGATGTCGGCCGCCAATGCCTTTGATATCGATGGAATCAAAAATATGTTAGGAGAAAAGTAATTCCACAACCACTACGACGATGAACAAACTATTCTTTTTTATACTACTCCTGGCGATATCAGCGTCTGCTGTTGCACAGGATTTCAGCAAGAGTATCACTACTGCCCGGGATTCTTACGCCGGGGGAAATCTGGAGGATGCCCGCTTTGCAATGCAACAGATGCTCAACGACCTGGATATGGCTATCGGCAAGGAAGTGTTGAAAATGTTACCTGCTAAAATGGGTGCACATGGTTCAAACGCAGGCAACGACAATGTCACGGCGAACACAGGGTTGGCAGGGGTAATCATTCACAGGGATTATGGAACTGCGGAAAAGCTGGTGACCCTCGACCTGATGGGAAACTCGCCCCTTGTAGCCTCCATCAATGCGATCCTTTCCATTCCTTTTATGGGTAACTCCGGGGATGGTACGCAGAAGATCATCAAAATAAGTGGATATAAGGGTATGCTTCAAAAGTCTGTTGACGAGGAAACCAAGAAAACCGACTATACCCTGCAGGTTCCGATCGGGTCAACGCTGCTCACTTTCACGGCACCGAATACCAGTGAAGACGAAGTGATCCGCATGGCGAACACCATACCGCTGTCGCAGATCACCAAGCTGGTGCAATAAATTACCGATACCAAAAGACAAAAGGAGTCAATCGGCTCCTTTTTTATTTTTATAGCTTTAATGAATGGCGATGATGCTTGCAATTTTGGGTTTTATTCTGGCTGTGCCCATGATCATGATCCTGGTGGGCGCCATACTTTCCGGACCGAAGTACCGCGGACCAGTAACCGATCATTTTGACGGGAAAAAATTTCTCAATCCTCAAAATATGAAGGCGAAAGGAGGGATGGAAGTTTTCAGATGGATGATCAGTCGTAAACCCGGACCCTGGGAGGAGAACTTTGTTGTGCATCAATCAAAACATCCGCTCGGTCATTTCAAGGATGGCATCCGGATCACCTTTGTAAACCATTCAACCTTTTTGATCCAGGTGGATGGTCTGAATATTCTGACTGACCCGGTTTGGTCCAGGCGTGTAAGTCCATTCGCATGGCTGGGTCCGAAAAGGATGAAGCTCCCCGGTCTCCGGTTTGAAGATCTTCCAAGGATACACGTGGTCGCGCTGAGCCACAATCATTACGATCATCTTGATGTGCAGACCATGCGCATGGTCTTTGGCGCGCATCATCCAAGGATCATCGCGCCCCTGGGGGTTAAGGCATTTTTGGAAAAGGAATTTATCACGGGCGCAGCCGAGACAGACTGGTGGGACGAACTCGCGCTGGATAACGGGGTGAAGATACAGTCAGTACCCGCACAACATTTTTCGGGCAGGGGATTTCTCGATCGCGACGCCACACTGTGGTGCGGATATGTTTTTAAGACCAGCTTTGGCAACATCTATTTTGCCGGTGATACGGGGTACAACGAGGTATCGTTCAAAGAAATACCTTTGCGTTGTGGAAGCATCAGGGTTTCTATGTTGCCGATCGGAGCGTATAAGCCGGGATGGTTCATGTCGCCGATCCATGTGTCTCCGGAAGAATCAATACGGATCCACAAAGACGTTGGATCGGAAACAAGCATTGCCATGCACTTTGGAACGTTCCCGCTGGCAGACGATGGTCAGGACGATCCGGCGAATGATCTCAGAATTGCGATGCGCGCCAATAATCTTCATGCTGAAGAATTTTTGCTGTTTAACGAAGGGGAGGCCCGGGTGTTTGAGTAGGTCAGCCTCAGAGACAAGTCATGCCCTGGGTCTGCGTGTTCAAAACAATTTCAGTTGTTGCGATCCCGGTCTCTTCGGTGGTTTGGCTTTTCCGAATACTGTCATGCCGCCATAATGATGCGACTGGTCCTTTTCCTTTTGCATCACATCTTCAAAAAACGGATTTGGCGTAAAATTCTCTTCAATCTTCCATGCCATCGATGAAAGCTGCTGGATGGCTTTCTGTTTGTCTGTCGAACCGATCCTGGATTTCTCCACGGCGGATTTCAAAACGCTGATAGTTTCATCATAAACCTTCAGCGGAACGGGAAACGGATGGCCATCTTTTCCTCCGTGCGCGAAAGAAAACCGCGCCGGATCATTGAAGCGTGTAGGGGAGCCGTAAATTACTTCACTTACGAGGGTGAGTGACTGAATTGTGCGGGGACCAACGCCGTCGAGCAACAACAGCGATTCGAAATCCGTTGTTGACGTTTCGTGAGCAAGCGTCAACGCTGCACCCAGACGTTTCATGTTTACATCGCTGGCCCTAACCTCGTGATGGCGTGGCATGACGATCTTGCGGATCTCGGTCATCATCTTGTCAGGGGATTCTTCGGTGAGCTTGACAATGCTTTTTCGTGTCGGATCGGCCTCTTTATGTGCGAGGTTTAATATAAGTCCCTGATTTATACCGGTTACCCCTGCATGTGGCGAATCGAGATAATTCTGGAATTGGGTGGAATGCCAGTGATATCTGCGGGCCATCCCTGAAGCATCATTCATGCCCTGCTGGACGATTGCCCACTCACCTTCGCTCGTAACAACAAAATTATGGAGATAAAGTTGAAAGCCGTCCTGCAAGGCGGTGTTGTCTACCTTGGCGGCCAGCCTGCTCGAGCGCACGAGGGCATCGCCGTTTAATCCTGTTAGCCCGGCAATCTTCAGCAACTCCTGTGGTGTTTGCCTGGAATGTTTGCCCCGTCCCCCGCAGATAAAAATCCCTAGCTCACGCGCTTTCGGATTAATGGCGCGCTTCAATGCTCCCATCACCGAGGTCGTAATTCCCGATGAATGCCAATCCATTCCGAGGACGCATCCAAAGGCCTGGAACCATAAGGGGTCACTCAATCTTTTCAGCACTTCCGGTTTCCCGAACTCCAACACAAGCGCCTCCACGATCGCCCCGCCAAGTTGGGTCATCCGTTCTGCCAGCCAGGGTGGTACGTGGCCATAGTGGAGGGGAAGATCTGCGTATCGGCGGGACATAGGGTATTGTACTTGCGTCTGAGGACTAATGCAATCGCGCCGCCAGGAGCACGCGCTAATTAAAACAATTGGATTTAATCAGTTGAAAAAATAAAAACAACTTCACCCGGTAACAAAGTTCGGACACGCGTAAATGATCTTTACAGCGACTGTATTATTTATTTAGGGCGAAGAATGAAATGACACAATCGATCAGCAAGCATGTATTAAAAAAGACTCCACGGCATATTCAGCGCCTATGGTGTCACGGATCTCCTTTAAAGCCTGAGCTGAAAGGTCCGGATGCTTTTCGCCATAGAGATCGATATACACGGCGAGGAACATGTTTTCAAATCCGTGGTGCGGAAAAGCCATGTCTTTTAGTGACCGCGAAATGCTGATGACCGGTTGCAGCGCTGAAGGAAAATCTTTCGGTAAAAAATGTCCCAGTACATTAGCGATGTGCGTTACGCGTTCTTTTAACTCCATATCCGGCCACGCATTGTTAAAAACCCTGAAGATAAAGTCCCTGGAATCAAAACCGGGAATGCATTCATTTAGAACAGGGCAGAGGGTGTCAAAAAAAGCCGGATTGTACATGTACCGTAGCGGTGTCTTCATAATTGCGTTTGTTTTCTTCCAAAGAATTGTTCGTCGATCAGGATGGCTTCATTAATAATTTCGGAAAGAAGTTTTTCATTTACGCTGGCGAGCGATGCAATCGGGATGGTGTAAACCTGTTTCCGCCCTTCCTTAACCAGGAGACCCTGTTCATTCGAGAGCAGGTTGCCATAACAGAATCCCAGGGTGACCTTCGGCTTTTCCTCCATATCCTGTAACCGCGGGATGGATGAAGCTGGCCACAGAAAAAACAATCTCCGATTCAGTGAAAAGTACGGCACTCCATAGGAAAGCTTTTCCCGTATTCCAGGATGGGCCTGAAAGATCAGCTCGCGTAGTCTCCGGATGATCACGCGTTCCTCCACGGGCAGGTTCTCTGTGAAAGTTTCAATATCCTGTACCAGTATCATAACGATACAAAGAAAATGAAACAGATGTCAACCCTATGTCAGGAGGTCTTGGCTCCAAAACTTTTTTTCGCAGGAATCTGCACCGGCCAGACCGGCTGTGGGTCGTTGAGGAAAATGTTTTGCAGCGACTGATCGTCAATTGTCATTTCTCGGCTTATCCAAATGCAGCCCTGAGGCTGTAAACGGAGGTATAACCGGAGAACGATGAGCTTCAGGCCGCTTCCTACAAAGAGCGGTGGTATTCAAAGATTTTCACGTAATCCGAGAGCTTGCGGAAACGGATGTCGTTGGCTTCGATAAAACCGGCCACCTTTTCCTTCTTCTCAAGGAGCGAAAGTGCATTTTCTGCTGAGATCGGGAGCAGCGTTCCGGTACGCTCGTCCAGCAGATATTGTTTGTTCAAGGGTACCGATTGCTTAAAGGGAGTATACTCCATGTAGGCATGCGCCAGTCCCATGGTCTTATGGCTGAGGATCGAGACTTTCTCATTGCCGTAGATGTACTCCAGAAACATTTCGCGATGAGGATAACCATCGAAGGGCACCGACAGGGTGAAGAACTTTCTGTGCCGGCTCTTCTGCTGATCGAAAAAAAAGAAGCATTTCACATCCTTAACGGAAAGCGTCAGTACATTTTCTCCATCCAGCACCTGGAGCAAACCTTCGGGCACCAATTGATTATACCGCAGGGTACAGGTTACCGTGTCATTTGTTTCCAGAACAACCAGCCCAGCCGTCCAGTCGGGGTAATATTTTATCGGGGCATTCGGGTTATTGTGTTGTGGTACGTGAAAGAAAGAAGCGCTCAGCAGGAAGGAGAGGTAGAGTGATGCCATGGGGTAACCGGTTTAGGAATAATAAAATAAATCATTTTTGTTTTTTTATTTTATTCAAATCCCACCGTGTTCTTACATCGGAAACTTTTTTCTGCGAAGGCTGACTATTTGATCTTGAATTCGGCCTTGAATGCTTTGAGCTGATTGATCAGCGCCTGTTGCCACGTTACGTCCGCGTCCCATTTAGTGCCGAGGAAAATATTTCCGGAGTCGATGTGTTTAAAATAGAATTTATAGACCATTGCGTTCGCAGGAATATTTTTCAGCTGGGGTGTGTCGTCGGGATAGGTCACCGAGACGATCGCACTTTGGGATTTTGTGCCATCGTATCCCAGAACATTCTGAGCGGCCTTATCACGCGCATACACAAAACGCAATACGTAATAGGACCCCTCCTGCCGGATCTGTGCTTCTGAAAGTCCCGGCTCCGTGAGTTTGTACTTATAGGGATAGGATTTCATGATCTCCTCAAGTTCCCGGTCCATTGCTTCGTCCCCGAATTTGGGCACCGCCAGCGGATCCACTTTCAGGTCGATGGCAAAAAAATCCGATCGTCGTCCTTTGAACAGGTTCAGCGGCATGGCCAGTTCAGGGAACTCAATGATCAGCATATTCTCCCGGGTCAGCGTATTGTTGGCCGTTCGGAAAAGGCCCTGTAGCAAGGCTTCCAGCGTCTTTTCTTTCTTATACCAGGCGTTTTCGCCGGCTGTAAACAGGTCGGCCATGTTGTTGTATCTGGCAACGTACATGCTATAGCCATCATTCTTTTCGAGGATGATGACATGGCTGATTTCCCGGGCGTTCAGATATTCTGCCAGGGATACCGATGGATCCCTGCCGGCCCCGAGCAGGTCGCTCTCAAGGTAGATGACGGCGTCGATTCCTGTTCGCTGGAAATAGTCCTGCGCCATTTCGAGTTCCTTTAGCGGCATGGTATGGTGATAGAATACCACGGAACGGGTGCTGAGTAATTTCTCGGGAAGCGCCGAGCCGACCTCCAGGCGCGCCAGGACTTGTTGCTCGCCAACTGGGATCTGGGCCTTTAAAGAAAAGAAAAGAAAAAGAAGCGGTACCGTTAACCTCACTATGCAAATTTCATATTCAACGAAAAGATGGAGGTTTGTATTTTATATTCCAAAAAATTACGGGTAAATACTGTTTGGGATAAATTCGTGCAGTTGCCCGGGATGTTCCTGCCCCGGAATCTTGAGCGGGGATTGTCACCGCGGGATGGACGTGTTGGAGAGGCTGGGTGTTTTCTTTATCTTGAAGCGGCTCGTGCAATGACTGGTGCAGGCCGAAACGCGGATCACATAAAATTTTTTGAAAGATGAAAAATATTTTTTTAGCTGCCCTGCTTTTGCTCGCTTCTTCAGGGTTGAAGGCACAAAAGAACCCGAAACCACAGGCAAGGATCGAGCAGATGGCAAAAGCGATCGAACCAAAGATCATTGAATGGCGAAGGCATTTCCATCAATATCCGGAGCTTTCCAACAGGGAAAAAAATACGGCTGCAAAAATCGCTGAACATTTGCGCTCGCTGGGAATTGAAGTGACGACAGGGATAGCACATACAGGCGTCGTCGGTTTGTTGAAAGGAGACAAGCCGGGTCCGGTCATTGCGTTGCGCGCCGACATGGATGCGCTTCCGGTGATTGAACGCAACAGCTTGCCGTTTGCATCAAAAGAAAAGACCATCTTCAACGATCAGGAAGTGGGTATCATGCACGCCTGCGGCCATGACACGCATATGGCCATCCTCATGGGCGTGGCGGAGATACTTTCCTCCATGAAAAAGGATCTAAAGGGAACGGTGAAGTTCATCTTTCAACCCGCCGAAGAGGGTTCCCCGAAGGGAGAGGAAGGCGGTGCTGAACTGATGGTGAAAGAAGGTGTACTGGAAAATCCTAAAGTTGATGTGATCTTTGGTTTACATATCAGCGCGCAAACTGCGCTTGGCAAAATAACCTACCGTCCCGGCGGATTGATGGCCAGCGTAAATGACATGAAGATCATTGTCAGGGGACGTCAGGCACATGGTGCTGCCCCGTGGGCATCGATCGATCCAATTGTGGTTTCAGCCCAGATCATTAACAATCTTCAAACCATTGTCAGCCGCAATCTGGATGTAACACAAAATGCGGGTGTAGTTACCGTTGGATCCATTCACGGCGGGGTGAGGTCGAACATTATTCCGGAACAGGTAGAGATGTGGGGCACCATTCGCGCCCTGAGTGTGGAGGATGAGAAGTTGCTGGTCAGCCGGGTGAAGCAGATCGCAACCAAGACTGCTGAGGCGCACGGCGCGACGGCGGAAGTGGAAGCGCCGTACAGTTCCCATTACCCCGTGACTTTTAACAACGTGGCCCTTACTGAAAAGATGGTTCCTTCACTTCAAAAGGCGGCAGGGACTGAAAATGTTCTTGTGATTGCACCGCATACAGGTGCGGAGGATTTTTCTTTCTTCCAGGAAAAGGTACCGGGACTGTTCTTTTTTGTCGGCGCCTGTCCTCCCGAGGTTGATCCGGCAAAAGCTCCGTCGCATCATACGCCGGATTTTATGATTGACGAAGGCGGCATGATCACGGGCGTGAAAGCGATGCTGCAACTTGTGCTGGATTATTCCGAGAATCCTCTCAAATAGCGAGATGCTGGCTTTTGAAACATTATTTTACGAACAATACCAACCCCTTCAGATATTCTCCTTCGGGATGAAAGATTGAAACGGGGTGATCTGCAGGTTGGGACAGATGGTGAAGAACGCTGATCGTTCTTCCCGACTGGATGGCGGCAGCGACGATCGTGTCATAGAACAGTTGGCGATCCACTACCTGAGAGCAGGAGAAAGTGAAGAGGATCCCGCCGGGTCTGATGGCACGCATGGCTTCCACATTGAGGCGTTGATATCCCCGCACAGCCTGGTGACGCGCATCACGGTGTTTTGCAAAAGCCGGCGGATCCAGCACGATGACGTCGTATTCGTTTTGCTTGTCTTTCAAAAAATCAAACGTATCCGTGGCAAAGCAAGCATGCAATTCCGGATCAAAGCCATTCAGGGCAATGTTTTGCTTTGTCAGGTCGATGGCCTTCTGGGAGGAGTCAACCGAGTGCACCAATACCGCACCTGAGGTGAGGGCATACACGGAAAATCCGCCTGTATAGCAAAACGTATTGAGGACTTTCTTTTCCCTGGAGAATTCGCCAAGTAACTTCCGGTTGTCGCGCTGATCGAGGAAGAATCCCGTTTTTTGTCCTTCCTGCCAGTTGACATAAAACTGATTTCCGTTCTCCACGATGATGTTGCGGGGCGAAGGTTCTCCGAAAAGATATTCATCGGCGCCTGCGTCACGCATTTTTCCGGGTAAGGTCGACTGGCTCTTGTAGTAAATAGCCGTGACGTTGTTCCTAAACACGTTCTGAAGCGCCGTGGCGATGGTATGCCTGTCGAGGTGCATGCCTGCGTCGTGGGCCTGAACGACAAGAACTCCTGAGTAGTAATCAATGATCAGTCCGGGCAAGCCGTCGCCTTCTCCATGGATCAGGCGGAATGCGTTGGTATTTCCATGAGGAAGCCCTGCACTTTTTCTGACAGCCAGAGCCGATGAGATCTTGTCTGTCCAGAAATTTTCCCCTGGTATTTCATTGCCGAAAGAAAGCATGCGTACGGCGATGCTTCCGTGCTGGTAGTGTCCGAATCCCAACGTATGACCTTTGAAATCCGAGACTTCGACCCAGCAGCCGTCGGTAATGGTGCCTTCAAGTTTCTGGATGGCGCCCGAAAAAATCCACGGGTGGAAACGCTGGATTGAAATTTCTTTGCCTTTTTTGAGAATTACTTTTCCGCTGATGGTCATACTTTCGCCTGTGATGGCAAAAGTATCAAAAACGGGGAGCCTATCGAAGTGTGGCCAGGATCAGGCCAAAGAAAACCAGATAATCGTAGCGATAAAGGCAACCAGCCAGATCAGCATTGCGATCCTCAGCCGTTTCAACATCCTGCTGAAAGCACGCTTATGCTCTTCATTAAAACTGTCCGGCAAAGTTGTGTACAGATTACCCATCACTGACTAATAACTCCGTTTGTGCCTTAAAGATGCATGAACGGGAGGAAAAGTTACATCCACCGGCATAAATACCGTATAAGGGGTGATTTATTTTATTTTTTCGAACGTATAGGCAGTAACCTTACCGTTGCCTTCTATCTGAGCTTCGAGGATATCGCGGTCGTCTTTTCTGACCAACCTGTAGCGGATTATTTTGGGGAAATCGTGCTGAGGATTTTCGGCTACAAAGCTTTTTCCGTCCTTCCGGATAATCTTAAAATCCACGGGTCCCTGGTCTCCGCTAACGTCGGGAATATAGTGGTAGGATCCATTATGGTATTCCAGGCTAATGGTTTCCGTGACGATTGTATCGGCGTCTTTCACGCGGAAAGACCTGCCAAGAAGGTTTTCAGAACCTTCCACCGCCCGCCAGGTCTCGAATATTTCTTTACCGGGAATTTTCCAGGTACCGGCGAGCCATTGGAATTGCCGCGATTGTCCGTAGCATCCAGAAAGGGCTGACAAGAAAAATAATACTGTAAACGGGGCAGTCATTTCACGGATAAACGCATGTGGCGGGGCCAGGTTATGAATTGTGGCGGATACTTCATCACGCCGGAAATTTTTTGTCAGAAATTTATCATCATCACAGGGAAGCGGCCGTGGGTCGGCAGGGATCATGAAGTGGACCGTCCGGAGCGACAGTAACCGTTTGGAAAATATTTGAACCTAAATCCGAAACATTTCGTACTTAAAGTACAAAACTGTCGTTCATCGCAGTACGCAACTGACAAATTTTCATTTTAAAAATTTTGCCTGGTTTTTGTATTGAAAAAGAAACGTGAACAAGTGACAAATAAAAATTTAAAGAATATGAGAAGAATCGGATCAATGTTTTTGGCAGCCGTACTCGGTAGTATAATCACAGTAGGCACAGTACAATGGCTGGACAAGGATGACAACAATGCAAAAGTGCACTACACCAACAGTATACCGCTAAATAAAGTCGCCTACACAGTGGATGAGGAGGGCAAGGCAGTTCCGCTGGATTTTACCGTCGCGGCGGAAATGGTAATGCCGGCAGTCGTGCATATCCGCTCGACCTACTCCGGTCCCGCGAGGCCTCAGTATGAAATTCCGGAAGCGTTCAGGGATTTCTTTGGTCCTCAGTTTCCGCAGCAGGAATCGCCTCAGGGTATGAGCGCCGGGTCGGGGGTAATCATCAACGCTGACGGATATATTGTAACCAACAACCACGTTGTGAAGGATGCGGAAGAGGTGGAGGTAGCCCTTTATGATGACCGCACCTATAAAGCAAAAGTTATCGGCACTGACCCGGATACTGATATCGCCGTAATCAAGATTGAGGAAAAAAGCCTTCCATTCCTATCGTTTGTAGACTCCAATAAGGCTAAAGTCGGAGAGTGGGTCCTTGCCGTCGGGAATCCGTTCAATCTGAATTCTACCGTGACAGCGGGGATTATCAGCGCGAAGGGCAGGAGCATCAACATCTTGAACAGGAGCACGGAGAATGGCAGCACAGCGATCGAATCATTCATTCAGACAGACGCAGCTATCAACCCCGGCAACAGTGGGGGTGCGCTCGTTGATCTGCAGGGTGGATTGCTCGGGATTAATACCGCCATTGCCAGCCCGACCGGATCCTACTCCGGATATGGTTTCGCGGTCCCTTCGAACATCGTCAGCAAGATCGTTGAAGACCTCATTGAGTTTGGAGTAGTGCAGCGTGGATGGTTGGGGGTTCAAATCACCACTGTAAACCGCCAGCTTGTAGATGAGCGTGACCTCGATGTGACGTCGGGCGCCTATATCAATGGCCTTGCTGACCAGAGCTCGGCAAAGGAAGCTGGTCTTAAAGAAGGTGATGTTGTGACCAAAATTGATGACAAGCTCATCCGTTCAAATACTGCTTTAATTGAGTATATTGGTACCCGCAGACCCGGCGACAAAGTCAATATTACCATCAACAGGGACGGAAAAGAAATGACGTTCCCTGTGGTTCTGAAGACCCGCGATGGAAGAACTGGTCCTGTGAAACGTGAAGAACGCGATGTTGCAGCCCTGGGCATGGAATTAGAAGCCGTGGATCAGGAGGTCCTTAAAGGCCTGGGACTCCAGCACGGTATCGAGGTGCGATCACTGGGCAACAGCAAACTTGCCCGCTACACAGATATCCGCGAAGGGTTTATCATTACCAAGATCAATGATAAACCGGTGAAGTCCGTTAAAGAATTCAATGAAATAATAAGTAACGAGAAAGCTGGTGAGTTGATCATCCTTTCGGGTACCTATAAACAAAATCCGAAAAGTGAATACAACTATGCATTCAGAAAGTAAGACAACTGATTTTAACTATGAGAAGACTGTTTAGAAAAGGTGAACACGTCCGCAGTAAAGACGGTAAGGTGATGGAGGTTTTGAAGTATATCAGGAAAAATCTCGTGGAAGTAATGTGGTTTGATCTCGAAAAGAAAGAACCCAGAAAGAACACCATAAGGGAAGACAAGCTTTCAAAAGCAGCCTAAATAGAAAAGGTATGCAGTCTGTCATGGCCGCATACCTTCTTTTTTTTCCGGCCCCCATGAATTACAAAACAAACGTCCTAATTTTGCAGTTAGGCATGATAAAATACTGTTATCAAAAAATTTGAGATACCCGCATATTACCGGTCATCCCTGACCGGAAGGATAAAGGAGATCCGAAGAGTAAAAGACCTGCGCAAGCAGGATTTTGCGCCCTCGGTGCTGGATTTCGGTCCCGTAGTCTTTTATCTGGCCCGCCATTTTGGATTCTGCTATGGCGTTGAAAATGCAATCGAGATCAGCTATAAAGCCCTTGAGGAGAACGCTTCGAAGCGTGTGTTTCTGCTGAGCCAGATGATTCATAACCAGGAGGTCAACCACGATCTGCAAACCCGGGGTATCCGGTTCATCATGGATACCGATGGCCGACAGTTCATCCCCTGGGAGGAAATCCAACCGGAGGATGTGGTGATCATCCCAGCCTTTGGGACCACCATAGAAATTGAGAATCTGTTGCTCGACAAGGGCGTGGAGGTTCAGAAGTATAATACCACCTGTCCTTTCGTTGAAAAGGTCTGGAACCGCGCGCAGAGACTCGGCACAGATCAATATACGGTCATTATCCACGGAAAACCCGGGCATGAAGAGACACGTGCCACGTTTTCACACAGCTCGAAAGACGCAGCGTCCATCATCGTTCGCGATATGGAAGACGCAATCTCCCTTGGCGAATACATGCTGGGACGTTCGTCAAGCGAAAGTGTGTATGCAAAGTTTGAAGGAAAGATGTCCGCGGGTTTTGACCCGGCAGCGCACCTTCTCAGGGTGGGGGTTGTCAATCAGACCACCATGCTCGCCACAGAAACGCAGGCGATTGCCGATTATTTCCGTAAGGTAATGGTAGAGAAATATGGCCTCGAAAACGTCAGGGATCATTTCGCTGATACAAGGGATACGCTGTGCTACGCTACCAATGATAACCAGGATGCTACCTACCAGTTGCTGGAAACGGACGCAGATCTCGCCGTGGTCGTAGGTGGTTACAACAGTTCGAATACGTCGCACATCGTCGAATTATGCGCCCGCAAATTTCCGACCTACTTCATTAATTCGGAGATGGAAATAAGATCCTCCACGGAAATCCATCATTTTGATTATTCCAAAAAGGAAAGGAGCGTTACCAAAAACTTCCTGCCCGATAAACATCCGGTGAAGATTGTGCTTACCAGTGGGGCTTCCTGTCCGGATACGCTGGTCGACAGGGTGATGCTGCGACTGCTGGAATTTTTCCCCCAGGCAAAATCCGTTGAATCCCTGATCGCCGCCGGTTAAAAAACGCTGTTCTTTTAATAAGTTTTCGTATAGTATTGTAGTATGAGATTGATCTTTACTATTGCGCTTATACATGTCTGTGCCATTTTGTTTGCACAGCAAAGTCAGCATGACACAACCCGGCTCTTGCAGGAAATCGTTATTGAAGCCTACGAGACAAATCGCCGTCTTGAGGAGGTGCCAGCTTCCATCGGATTTTTGAATGCAGCCGAGCTTCAGCGTTTTAACAATGCTTCTGTACTTCCCGCCGTGAACATTGTTCCGGGCGTCAGGATGGAGGAGCGGTCTCCCGGAAGTTACCGGTTCTCTATCCGCGGAAGCTCCCTGCGCTCGCCGTTTGGGGTCCGGAATGTGAAGGCCTATTGGAATGGCTTGCCTTTTACGGACGGTGGAGGCAATACCTATCTCAACCTTCTTGATTTTAACGCGATCGGAACGATGGAGATCATCAAGGGGCCCGGAGGAAGTTTATACGGGGCTGGAACAGGGGGTGTGCTGTTATTAAAAAGTCCTGAGGTAAAGCAGGATCAGATTCAGGCGACCACTGTTTTAGGAAGCTATGGCCTTCAGCGTTATCTGTTGGGCGGACAGCTGAAGCGCGAGAACGTGAGTGTCAATATTCAATATGCGCACCAGAGGTCAGAAGGATATCGCGAACAATCTGCGATGAAGCGCAACGCTCTGAATGCCGATGTAAAATTGCGCACCGGAGATAAAGGGACGCTTGCAACTACCCTCCTTTTCTCCAATCTATTTTATGAAACGCCAGGGGGTCTAAACAAAGCACAATATGATTCTGACCCCGCGCTGGCACGGCCTCCTGCTGGGGCTAACCTCGGTGCGGAGCAGGCAAAGGCTGCAGTGACGAACGAGACTATTTATGGTGGATTTGTTTATGACCACGACTGGAACAATCAGTGGTCGACCACGGCAGGGCTGTATGGCGGTTTTTCAGCCTTTGACAACCCGACCATCCGAAATTACGAGACCCGTGATGAAACCAATTTTGGACTGCGCACGCATACGGTTTACCGGTTGTTCCGGAATCAGTCATCGGTCGGGGGTAAGGTCACTTTTGGGGGGGAGTACCAGTATTTTATGTCGCCGATCGCCGTGTTTGACAATGACGGGGCGGGCAACCGCGGCGCCGTTCAGGTGAGGGATGAAGTAACTTCTGGTGGAGGGCTATTTTTTGCCCAGGGGGATATCGAGCTTCCGCGTGGATTTTTCATTACCGCAGGCGCCAGTATGAATTTCTTGAAGTACAATTTTCTCACGGTCGAACCAGCCCCCCGGATTGAGCAGCAACGTACTTTCGATGCCGTATTCTCGCCACGCCTTGCTTTGTTAAAGAAATTCTCAGACCACCTCTCGGTCTACGGAAGTTACAGCGATGGCTTTTCGCCGCCTTCGCTGGCGGAAGTCCGTCCATCGACGAATGTGGTCAGCAGAACCCTGAAAGCCGAGAGTGGGAATAACCTGGAGTTTGGAGCCCGCGGAAGTGTGCACGAAGGCAAGCTTCATTATGATGTAGTGCTCTATGATTTCAGGTTGAGAAATACCATTGCGCTGCGCCGCGATGAAAATGAAGCGGACTATTTTGTGAACGCCGGCAAGACCGCTCAGCGGGGAATGGAAGTTTTGGTATCCTATGCTTTCATGAACCTGGAAAGATCAGGAGTGAAAGTTTGGGGAAGTTATTCATACCAACATTATACTTTCAAAAACTATACTGTTGTTGATGATGATTTTTCCGGGAATAAGCTTACAGGCGTTGCGCCAAACTCTTTATCTGCTGGTCTCGATCTGATGTGGGCCAAAAACTTTTCGGCCAATCTTACCTTCAATTATGTCGATGAAATTCCAATGAATGATGCTAATTCTGTTTTTGCAAGCGAGTATGTGTTGCTGGGATTAAGAGCCGGCTGGAAATCTGCGTTTATGGAGAAACATCATTTCTCAGTTTTTGCAGGGGTCGACAACGCGCTGGATGAAAAGTACAGCTTAGGCAATGATATCAATGCATTCATACCACCGGGCACCGACCCTGTCGTCACAGGGAGGTATTACAATGCGGCCATGCCGAGAAATTATTACGCCGGACTTAACATCATTCTCGGATCCGGCAGGTAAGCGATGGTTCCGTCCATTCCTCTTGCGATTATTGAGAGCATCGAAACGCACACGCGTTCCACCTTCCGCGGTTTTTCTTTTGCAAGCGGGGGATGTATCAACCATGGCGGAAAGCTAACGACGTCCGGCAACGTCTATTTTTTGAAGTGGAATGATCTGAACAAATTTCCGGGTATGTTTGAGGCGGAGGCGCGAGGCCTTACGCTCTTGCGGAACGCGGACGCGCTCAGTGTTCCCGAAGTCATTCATGTGGGAAGTGTGGGATCCTATCAGTTCTTATTGCTGCAACATATAGAGACTTCAGGGAATATCCCGGGTTACTGGAACGATTTCGGCCGGGGGCTTGCGCTCCTGCATAGACATTCTGCCACGGATTTTGGTCTCGATCACGACAACTATATTGGATCCCTTCCGCAGCGAAATCAACGTGCGGCATCATGGGCGGGGTTTTTTGTTGAACAACGTCTTCGCGTACAACTGCAAATGGCGCATGATCATGGTAAAATAGACAAGAAGGTCCTGAAAGAATTCGATTCACTTTTCCCGAAGCTTTCATCGTTCTTTCCCGAGGAACCGCCCGCCTTACTGCATGGGGACTTATGGGGAGGAAACATCATGGCGACTTCAGCAGGTGACCCATGTCTTATAGATCCAGCGGTGTACTACGGTCATCGCGAAGCCGACCTGGCCATGACGCAATTGTTCGGAGGGTTTGATTCGTCATTTTTGAATGCTTACCGGGAAGTGTATCCTTTGGAAACAGGCTGGGAGGAGCGCCTGGACCTCTACAATCTGTATCCGTTGTTAGTGCATGTGAATCTATTTGGCGGCGGGTATGCGAATCAGGTGGTTTCCATTCTTAAGCGGTTTGTCTAAGCGATGGTGCTGGGTAAGCCCCATCGATCAGAAAGCAGCTCAAGCATGTTTTTCCTGAAGGTGTTGTACGATCATTTCCGCATGTACCCGCGAGTTTTCGATGAACCACTTATTTGTTTTCAATCCCCCGCAGACCACCCCGGCGAGGTAAAGATTCGGAACATTGGTTTCCATGGTGACCTCATCATACACGGGCGTATGGTAGGCATCATCGTGAAACCGGATACCAAGCGATTCCATAAATTCAAACGGGGGCTGATAGCCCGTCATGGCCAGGACAAAATCGTTCTCCAATGTTTTTCGTCCCTCAGGAGTATTTATTTCCACCGCTGCGGGCGTGATTTCCAAAACCTGTGAATTGAAATAGCATTTTATAGCACCTTCCTTAATGCGGTTATCGATATCGGGCCTTACCCAGTATTTGACATTCTCACCTATGGTGTCGCCCTTGACGACCATGGTCACGTCCGCACCCTTGCGCCACGTTTCAAGCGCCACGTCGACGGCAGAGTTGGATGCGCCGATCACAACAACCTTTTGTGCGAAATAGGGATGGGGTTCATCATAATAGTGCAATACCTTCGGAAGATCTTCACCGGGTACGTTCAATAGGAACGGAAGATCGTAAAATCCCAGCGCGAGTACGACAACCCGTGCCCTGTATTCGCCTTTCGCTGTTTTTACATGGTGAAGGTTATTAACGACTTTTGAGGAAAATACTTTTTCGTAAAGTCTGATGTTCAGATCCCAGCTCAGACATACGCGACGATAATATTCCAACGCCTCAAACCGGTTGGGTTTCGGCCCATGTGAAATAAACGGAACGCCTCCGATCTCAAGCCGTTCCGAGGTGGAGAAGAACGTCATATTCAGCGGATAGTGATACAACGAGTTGACCAGGCACCCCTTCTCAATGATGAGATAGGAGAATCCCGCTTTCTTTGCTTCGATTCCGCAGGCCATGCCAATGGGGCCACCGCCGATAATTACCACGTCATAATCCTTCATTCTTCTGGGATGGAATTTGAATATTCAACAATATTGTAAAAATTGGGCCATCCAAAAAATACAACGATCTCCTATGAACAGGTTCATCTTTCATTTTTGCATTTTATTATTCAGTTTCAATACCCTTTCTGCCCAACGGAGAATTGCCGTCGACGATTTCACTACCCGCAATACGTTTGCCGAGAAGACGGTGACCGGCATTAACTGGATGAAAGACGGTAAATACTATTCAGCGCTGGCGGACAACAAGATCATGAGATATGACATCACAACCGGGCAGCCGGTTGAAACACTCGTCGATGGAGGAACGTTCTCCCCCGCCATTACCATCGATGATTATTCTTTCAGTGCGGACGAAGGAAAGGTACTTTTACAGAGCCAGAAGCAAAGCATTTACCGGCACTCCTTTGTCGCGGACTATTCTGTATATGATATCAATCGGAAAGCACTTAAACCACTTTCGCCGGGAGGGAAGCAATCGTATGCCACTTTTTCACCGGATGGAAGCAAGGTGGCTTTTGTGAGGAACAACAACCTGTTTTATGTCAGCCTGGACAATATGAACGAAGAACAGGTGACCGACGACGGTGATTTCAACTATATCATCAATGGTACGACGGATTGGGTATATGAGGAAGAATTCAGTTTTGTCGTAGGATTTGAGTGGTCCTCCGATGGAAATAAACTGGCATATTACAGATTTGATGAAAGCGAGGTAAAGGAATACAATCTCCAGTACTGGGCCGGATTGTTGTACCCCTATGATTATCGGTACAAGTATCCGAAAGCGGGCGAAAAGAATTCAAAGGTTGAAATCTGGATGTATGATCTGGGCACCCGGCGCAAAGTAAAGGCGAACATCGGAGAAGAAACCGACATCTATATTCCCCGCATTAAATGGACGGCCGATCCCAACACCCTGTCTATACGCAAGCTTAACCGACTACAGAACCATCTGCAGTTGCTGCATGCAAACGCCTCCGCAGGCGAAACGAGCGTTGTGCTCGAGGAGAAAACAAAAACGTATATCGACATTGAAATACTGGACGATTTGACCTATCTCGACGATGGGAAGCAATTCATTTATACGAGCGAGTCGGAAGGTTTCAAGCATCTTTATCTCTATTCCATTGACGGCAAGCTGATCCGGAAGCTTACGTCCGGGAGCTACGATGTCAGCCAGTTCAAGGGCTTCGATCAAAAGAACAGGATTTGTTATTACACGTCCACGGAAGTTTCCCCCCTTGAAAGGCATTTCTATTCCGTTTCTTTTGACGGCAAAAAGAAGACCAAACTATCCTCGGCTCAGGGAACACACGACATCAACATGAGCCCGGATTTTCAGTTCTACATCGATCATCACAGCAGTGCCAGCCATCCGACAATTGTTACTTTATACAGGACGAAAAAAAATGCGACCGTGAAAGTGCTGGAGCGCAACGAGGAACTTGTGGCCAGGGCAACGGAATACGGCGTAATTCCAAAAGAATTCTTCTCATTTAAGGGAGCTGATGGTACGATGCTGAACGGTTATATGCTCAAGCCATCGGATTTTAATCCTTCAAAGACCTACCCGGTGATGGTGTATCAATACAGCGGGCCAGGCTCGCAGGAAGCAGAAGATGCCTGGGCCGGACGCCATTTTTATTTTCATCAGGTGCTGGCACAAAAGGGTTATATCGTCGCTGTTATCGATCCCAGGGGAACCGGAGGCCGCGGTGAGCAGTTCAAGAAAGTTACTTACAAACAGCTGGGCAAATACGAACTGGAGGACCACTTAGCCGGAGCCCGTTATCTCGCGTCTCTCGAATATGTCGATGGCGACCGTCTTGGTATCTGGGGTTGGAGTTACGGCGGATACATGTCATCGCTGGCGCTCACCAAAGGGGCTGGTGTCTTCAAGCTGGGCATCGCGGTATCGCCTGTAACAAACTGGAGATTTTATGATACCATTTATACCGAGCGCTTTTTGCAAACCCCGCAATTGAATCCTGACGGATACGATCTGAACTCGCCCCTGACCTATGCGGAAAAACTTGACGGCCATTTCCTGCTTGTACACGGAACCGGCGATGACAATGTGCATGTACAGAATTCCATCGTGCTGCAGGATGCCCTGGTCAATGCGGGTAAACAGTTTGACTCATTTTATTATCCCGACAAACATCATGGAATCCAGGGTCCTGAGACGCGACACCATCTGTACACGATGATGCTCAATTTTATTGAAAAGAATCTGTAAACATTCGCAAATCAGGCGTCCAACGGCGCGCCCACACTGTGATGGTTCTGGATGAAGACAATAGATTTGAATATCTTTAATCACGAAAACACACAGTCTTATGGCAGCGCCGAATCAAATTACTCCCATGCTCTGGTTTGACAATCAGGCGGAAGAAGCGGCAGAATTTTACGTTTCCACTTTTCCTAATTCTGCCACGGCCCGGATTGCGACGTATGGCAAAGCCGGTTTCGAGTTTCATGGACAGAAGGAAGGCACCGTGATGACCGAGGAGTTTACGCTGGACGGTCAGAAGTTCACGGCGCTGAACGGAGGTCCGCATTTTAAGATCAATCCCAGCATTTCTTTCTTTGCAACCTTTGAATCGGAAAGCCAGGTTGACGAGATCTGGAAGAATCTTTCGGAGAACGGATTCGTGCTCATGCCGCTTGATAAATATCCCTGGTGCGAAAAGTACGGGTGGGTGCAGGACAAGTTCGGTGTTGCCTGGCAGATTGCCCTCGGAAGCAGGAAAGATGTTGGCGACCAAAGCATCGTCACCTCATTGATGTTTGTGAAGGAATATTATGGGAAGGCGGAAGACGCCATCAACCTGTATACATCCGTCTTTCAGGATTCTACTGTCACAGGTGTGTTGCGCTTTGGAGCGGAGGACTCCGGAGAAAAGGAGGGGACGGTGAAACACGCTCAGTTTTCCCTCGGCGGGCAAACGTTTATGGCCATGGACAGTGGAATGGATCATTCCTTCGCTTTTAATGAAGCCGTTTCGTTGGTTGTCCCGTGCGATACTCAGGAACAAATCGATTATTTCTGGAAAAGGCTGTCGGAAGGTGGCGACCCCAAAGCGCAGATGTGCGGATGGTTGAAAGACAGATATGGTGTCTCGTGGCAGATTGTGCCAAAGGTTTTGGCGGATATGTTACAGGAAGACGACACTGCAAAAAAAGACCGTGTCACGAAGGCGTATCTGGGAATGAAGAAATTTGACATTGCGGGATTGGAGAAAGCTCGTGACGGACGTTGAAGACAATCACTCGTGATACACGAAGAAAAGAACGAACGCTTCAAAACAAATGGCCCTGTCGCCGCGCGCTCAGCCGGATATCTGGTTATCACCCGTCCTCTGTTCATCTGTAAGTCATGAAAGCAGGAATGGATTTGCGCGTAACGATCCGACCCGAATCATCCGGTGATTATGTTTTGATCAGAAAAGTCAATGACCTTGCGTTTGGCCAGACTACCGAAGGAGCGCTTATTGAAAAGTTGCGGTTAAATCCCGGGTTCAATGATCACTTATCCCTCGTAGCCGAAGTAGATGGTCAGGTTATCGGACATATTTTATTCTTTCCCATATCCATACGGGGTGATTCAAAAACCTTTCCCTCGCTTGCACTTGCACCCATGGCCGTGTTGCCTGAATTTCAAAAGAAAGGAATTGGCGGCCAACTGATCATCCGGGGTCTTGCCGTTGCAAAAGAATATGGTTTCCGATCAGTGATCGTTCTTGGGCATCAGGATTACTATCC
>JBARAD010000279.1:0-7738 GCA_049791675.1 Chryseosolibacter sp. | reverse complement strand
CATTAAGATAATGTCAGCAAGATCCATCATATTCGTTCTTTTGCTTTCGGCAGTCACTGCCTTCACGCAGGCTCAGCACATCAGCGTATCCGGATCTGTCAGGGACGCAGAATCCAGGGAACCCCTCTCCTATGCCTCACTTTTGCTGATACCATCCTCAAACGGCACCACCGCCGATGAGCATGGCAACTTTACCATTAGCCTTCCCGAAAGTGATCTTCCGAACGCGTCGCTGGTCATATCCTTTATGGGGTACAAAACGGATACACTGAAGCTTGGTCAGCGGCAGACGCGTTACACTGTGTTATTGAAGCCGGATATGAACGCCCTGCAGGAAGTGGTGGTCATTTCAGGCACCATGAAGGAGGTCACGAAAATGAATTCTCCCATCCCTGTGGAAGTATATTCTCCCGCTCTCTTCAAGAAGAATCCTACGCCCAACATTTTTGAGTCCTTGGGTATGGTCAACGGCGTTCAACCCCAGCTGAACTGCAACGTATGCAATACGGGTGACATTCACATTAACGGCATGGAAGGTCCGTATACGATGGTGCTGCTGGATGGCATGCCCATCGTCAGCAGCCTTGCCACCGTTTATGGATTGGCGGGAATCCCGAACAGCCTCGTCAAGCGAATTGAAATTGTCAAAGGACCGGCGTCCACTTTATACGGATCCGAAGCGGTCGGGGGCCTTGTCAACATCATCACCAAAGATCCGCAGACGTCTCCCCTGTTCCATACGGATATTTCGGCTACCAGTATGCAGGAGTACAATGCTGACGTCGCGACAAAATGGAAAACCAGGTACGCGCAGGCGCTCGTCGGTTTTAACTATTTTAATTTTAAGAACCCGCTGGATGTAAACGATGACAACTTCACCGATGTCACCCAGCAGCAGCGCATCTCGCTGTTCAACAAATTTGATTTTCTTCGCCCCAATGAGAAAGTAGCTTCGCTTGCATTGCGGTACGTGTACGAAGACCGTTGGGGTGGTGAACTGCCCTGGACGAAGCAGCATCGGGGCAGCGATCAGGTTTACGGGGAGAGCATCTACACGAACCGCTTCGAGGTGCTGGGTAACTACCAGCTTCCTGTTCGCAAGCAAAAGGTCCTCTTCGATTATTCCTATAACTATCACCTTCAGGATTCATACTACGGCGTTCATAAATTCCTTGCCGACCAGCATGTTGCCTTTGCACAGCTGCGGTGGGATAAGAAGATCGGCAACCACGATCTGCTCGCAGGAATTCCTTTCCGCTACGTGTATTACGATGACAACACGGTGGGCACACAAACCGGTGACTCCACCAACAGACAGAATTTTCCGATGCACACTTACCTGCCCGGCGCTTTCATCCAGGACGAGATGACAGTAAGTGAACAGCTGACGGTGCTTGGCGGTCTGCGCTACGACCGGCACAATCACCACGGCAATATTTTTTCTCCGCGGTTGAGCTTCAAATATTCTCCTGACAAGTTCAATACGTTCCGACTCAGTACGGGAAACGGATTCAGGGTCGTCAATCTGTTTACGGAGGACCATGCTGCCCTCACCGGCGCCCGGGCGGTATTCATCAAAAACGAATTGAAGCCTGAGCAGTCGTGGAATGTCAATCTGAACTACGCAACGAACATCAATCATTCCTCCGGATTCATCGGACTGGATGCGAGTGTATTCTACACTTACTTTACAAACAAGATCGTCGGCGACTTCATCACCGATCCGGATTCGATTATATACGATAACCTGAACGGCCATGCAGTGTCGAAGGGAATTACCCTCAACGCTGATATTGCTTTCACCAACAGCCTGAAAATCATTGCGGGCGTGACGCTGATGGATGTATATCAGGTGCAAACCAAAGCCAACGCCGAAGAAAGCAGGATCCCCCAGCTCTTTGCACCAAAGGTCTCCGGCACCTATGCCGTCAGTTATTCACTTGACCGCATTGGCGTGACATTCGATCTTACAGGCAGGCTCAATGGACCGATGAAACTTCCGGTAGGTCCCAGGGATATTGATCCGCGTCCGGATGAGTCTCCCTGGTTTACGATCATGAACTTCCAGGCGGGAAAATCCTTCACGAACGGCCTGGAAATTTACGGAGGCGTGAAAAACATATTCAACTTCTTCCCGGAACATCCACTGCTGGAGCCGGAGAATCCTTTCGGGAAGAATTTTGATACGAGCTATAATTATGCGTCAATACAGGGGACGAAGGTTTTTGCGGGGGTTCGGTATACTGTTCAGTAGGGATTTAAGATTCAAAATTCAAAATTTAAGATTCAAGATTTAAGATTCAAGATTTAAGATTCGAAATTCAAGATTTAAGGTTATCGATATGGAGAAGGAAGTTGCCATACAGCCCGTGTTGGAGATCCATGATCTCACGGTGGCATTCGAACGGAAGCCTGTATTGTGGAACGTGGATCTTACTATTCCGCAGGGAAAGCTTGTCGGCATCATCGGTCCGAACGGAGCCGGAAAGTCCACACTCATCAAAGCTGTCATGGGCATCCTGCCGTTGAGCAGCGGGTACGTGAGATTGTTTGACCACAACATTGATGACGTAAGACAACGGATCAGCTATGTACCGCAACGGGAGTCGGTCGACTGGGACTTCCCAGCGTCTGTCCTGGACGTGGTGCTGATGGGAAGGTATGCCAAGCTCGGCCTTTTCAGGAGGCCGCGAAAGGCGGACCGGGATGCGGCCATGGATTGTCTCCGGAAGGTGGGCATGGAAAGTTTTGCACACCGGCAGATCTCACAGTTATCGGGAGGGCAGCAACAGCGCACCTTCCTGGCGCGCGCACTTGCCCAGCAGGCCGACATCTACTTCATGGACGAACCCTTCGCAGGGGTCGATGCGGCCACCGAAAAAACCATCATCGGGCTGCTGCGTACCATGACGCATTCAGGAAAGACGGTGATCGTCGTGCATCATGACCTTCACTCCGTGTCACAATATTTTGACTGGGTGATCATGCTGAACACACGGCTCGTGGCGGTGGGTCCCACGAAGACAACATTCAATCAAAAGAATCTGCACGAAACGTACGGTGGGAAGCTCACGATCCTGTCAGATGTCGCAGACCTGATACGCCGGGAGAGTTTTCCAAGCAGGGAGGCGAGGTGAGGTGCCGGGTACCAGTTACCGGGTACCAGTTACCAGTTGCCAGTTACCAGTTGCCAGTTACCGGGTGCCGGGTGCCGGTTGTGAATGGGGGTTTATGATTAAAAGAATATGAATTCGTTGGTTGATTTTTTTTCATTCGGTGATCCGAACATCCGGTTTGTGGTGATCGGGTCGGTTTTGCTGACGGCAAGCTCGGCGATTGTCGGGTCGTTTACTTTCCTCAACAAGCGATCACTGGTGGGAGATGCGATAGCCCATGCGGTATTGCCCGGAATATGTCTGGGATTTCTACTGGCGGGAACAAAAAATCCCTTCTACCTCATCGGCGGCGCGTTCATTACTGGCTGGATCTCCCTCGTGGCCGTTGACTATATCACGAGAAAGACACGTATCAAGGAAGATACAGCCATCGGGTTGATCCTGTCTGTCTTTTTTGGCTTCGGAATTGTCTTGCTGACCGTCATCCAAAAATCCGGCAACGCCGCGCAATCGGGCCTGGATCATTTTCTGTTCGGCAAAGCTGCGGCGCTCGTCGGGGACGACCTGTATACCTTTGCGGCGGTCGCGGTCATCCTGTTGATTGCGGTCTTTCTCTTGTTCAAAGAGTTTGCCCTCCTCGCCTTCGATAAAGATTTTGCCAAAGCCATCGGTTTGCCCGTTCGAAGGATTGAGCTCGTCCTCACGTCGCTGATTGTCCTGGCGGTCGTCATTGGCATCCAGGCTGTAGGCGTTGTGCTGATGGCAGCGATCCTGATCACGCCCGCGGCCGCGGCGAGGTTCTGGACGGACAAGATCAGGATCATGTTCCTGCTTGCAAGTGTCTTCGGCGCGCTGAGCGGACTTGCAGGCGCATACATTTCCTATATCGCCCCGGCAATGCCCACGGGTCCCTGGATCGTGATCGTCATTTCAACCATTGCATTCATTTCATTCTTCCTGGCGCCGAAACGCGGCGTGATCAGCAGGATGATGAAGCAAAAGGCAAACCGCAAAACCATCAATGATGAAAATGTTTTGAAAGCGCTCTATCAACTGGGTGAGGAAAGTAAGAATTTCTTTCTCCAGCGATCTGTGGATGAGATCCTGCGACGAAGAAAATTTGACCGGCACAACCTGATACCGGTGTTGAAACGGTTGCGAAACCAGGGGTACCTTGAGCAGACAGGAAGCCTTTGGGGATTGACCGGGGAAGGCAAAGACAGGGGGCAGCGGGTGGTGAAAATTCACCGTCTCTGGGAGTTGTATCTCACCACGCAACTGCACATCGCCCCCGACCATGTGCACGATGATGCGGACACCATAGAACACCTGCTGACCCCTGAACTGGAAGCAGAACTCGAGGCAGTATTGAATTATCCGAAAACAGACCCCCATGCGTCCGAAATTCCATACCGCGAATAAAACCAATATCTAATAACCAACAACCCATGAACGACCTCTACATCATCCTTACCGCGGCGCTCGTCTCCATGAGCTGCGCCCTGTTGGGCTGCTTTCTGATCCTCCGGAAGATGGCAATGGTGGGTGACGCGATCTCGCATGCGGTACTGCCGGGGATTGTCGTCGCGTTCCTGATTTCCGGATCGAGGGACTCATTCACCATGCTGATCGGCGCCGGACTCATCGGAATTATCACCACTTTTCTCATCGAGTTCCTTCACAAGAAGGCGCGATTACAGACCGATGCATCCATTGGTGTGACGTTTACGTGGCTGTTCGCAGTGGGTGTGGTTCTGATTTCCCTTTTTGCTGGCAAAGTCGACCTGGATCAGGACTGTGTTCTGTATGGGGAGATCGCGTACGTCCCACTCGATCTCATTATCAGCGGGGATGGTACAGTGCTTGGCCCGAGGGCCTTGTACATTGTGGGAACGATCCTGGCGATGATCATTGTCTTCATTATTGTCGGATATAAGGAACTGTTCTTAACAACGTTTGATCCCGCGTATGCCAGCGCGATCGGCATATCCACCACGTTATGGCACTACCTGCTGATGGGTGCAGTTTCGGCTACGACCGTGGCCTCGTTCGAGTCTGTGGGCGCCATTCTTGTCGTGGCATTGCTGATCGCTCCTGCCGCTACGGCATACCTGCTCACCGACAACTTTAAATGGATGCTGGCGCTCGCTTGTCTTACCGGAGTACTCTCTTCGATAGCAGGATACTACATCGCCGTGTGGGTAGATGGATCTATTGCAGGGGCCGTCGCCAGTATGACCGGTATATTCTTTGGGCTGGCCCTTTTCTTCTCCCCCACCCACGGTATTATATTCCGGAGGTGGAAGTCCACGACACAGGCGCAGACCTCAGGTGAAAAAGTTGTAATTTAGCCCTTCCGTTTGACGCGCTCAGGGGCGGGCGCTGTCATTGCCAGCAATTAGAAAAATGAAATACGGACCAATCAGTATTGAAGGCGATCATATGCAGGGGACTCCCCTTTTTCATGGGACAGACGTGCCTGTAAAAGCTTTCTTTGAATACCTGGAAGGAGAAAAGTCGGTGGAGCGATTTCTCAATGATTATCCTTCCGTGAACAGGAAAGATGTGATCGAGCTATTGCAGATGGCGAAGCTGGCACTTGCGGATGAAAGAATCCTAAAGGTGTTGGTGTCGCCGACCCCAAAGACAGGATCTGGCGGAACAGGCAATACCTGATCGTCGGGATCAGGCAAGCCCGTAACTGAAAAATTTCGAAATCGTGAATAAACGTTAAAGCTGCATTCATCAAACAGATAACTGACTGTGACAGACATTGAGACAAACGAAATGCAGCATGATACGATCGTGGCGCTGGCCACTGCGCAGGGAATTTCCGCCATCGCCGTCATCAGGCTTTCCGGGAAGAATGCAATCGATATTGCAGACAGGGTATTCAAAGGAAAGAAGCTTGCGGATCAGGCTTCGCACACCATCCATTTTGGAACGCTGCATGACGGCGACAAGATGATTGATGAGGTGCTGGTTTCTGTTTTCAAGGCGCCGCACTCCTTTACAAAAGAGAATAGCGTGGAGGTCTCCTGTCACGGATCACCCGTGATTGTGAAAGAGATCCTCAAAGTATTCCTGAAACACGGGGCTGCGCTTGCAGCACCGGGAGAATTTACCAAGCGCGCGTTTGTCAACGGAAGATTTGACCTTGCCCAGGCAGAAGCCGTAGCCGATCTCATCAATGCGGAAACTGACAACGCCCGGCAGGCAGCATTGAATCAGATGCGCGGCGGCTTCTCGAAAGAGATCAACCATCTCCGCGAGGAGCTCATTCATTTTGCGTCGCTCATAGAACTCGAACTGGACTTCGGCGAAGAAGATGTCGAGTTCGCCAAACGCGACGACCTGCGAAATCTGATACTCAGGATTCAGGGCTATCTGAAATCCCTGATGGACTCGTTTGATCAGGGCAATGTGATCAAGAACGGTATCCCTACCGTCATTGCGGGAAAGCCGAATGCCGGAAAGTCGACGTTGCTGAATACATTGCTGAACGAGGACCGCGCCATTGTCTCCGAGATCGCCGGAACGACACGCGACGTCATCGAAGACGAGATGGTATTGGGAGGTCTCAACTTCCGGTTCATTGACACGGCCGGGCTACGCGAAACCGAAGACATCATCGAGGCCATGGGCGTTGAAAGGACGCGCGAACGGATGAAGAAGGCGTCGCTGATCATTTACCTCTTTGACCTGATCCACACATCCCCGGAGGAAATTGAAACGGAAGAAGCACATCTTCAGGCTCTTGGTGTTCCCTATATCAAAGTCGGGAATAAAGTTGACAAGGCTGATAAAGACTTCGTTGCCGCGTTGTCGAAGAAAGACTTCGTGCTGATCTCCGCCGCCAACAAGACCAACATCCAGGACCTGAAAGACAGGATACTCTCCCGGTTTCAGATAAAGACCGTGAAGACCGGCGATGTGCTCGTCACGAACCTGCGTCATTACCACAACCTCCTGCAGACTTACGACGCCCTGCAGCGCGTGCTTGAAGGGATGTCGCAGGGCATTACCGGAGATTTTCTGGCGATGGATATACGGCAGGCGTTGCATTATCTCGGAGAGATCACAGGGACGATTACGACGGATGATCTGTTGGAGAATATTTTCAGTAAGTTTTGTATCGGGAAGTGAATTCGATTTTTCTTATTGATTCTCAAATACTTAGACCTCGAAGCTTGCGTTTTATAAAAACTATTACTCGAAATTTGCCCCACCAAAGTGTAATTCAACAAAAGTTGGTATTACTCACGACATTGATTTGTTCTCTTTCTTTGCACTCAGTGTGCAGTCTCCTTACTAATTAATTATTCTTGGTGCCGGCAAAAAGGAACGAATTCGCGTCACGTCTCCTCAACTTCACACAAACGGAAACAAGAATTTGGCTGGCCACGGCTGCACTTTTTTCGCCAATGCGCCAACCTTGGACACAATTGTTAGCCTCAATTATTCAGCCGGTACGTACCAGCTGCCCAATACAACTGCGCCTTTTGCTTTTCATTTTCTGCCAGCAACTTCAGCCACTTGGTTTGAGCCTGGATGAGTTTCTCCTGCTGAACGTTAATTTTAAATAAGTCGCTTTCTCCTTCTTGTAAATTCAAAAGTTCAGC
>JBARAD010000278.1:0-4629 GCA_049791675.1 Chryseosolibacter sp. | reverse complement strand
TTTGAAGTAGACCGACCGTTAACCGGCAATATTAGCGCACTACTGTTTGATAAATGCCATCGCGACATTCTTCAAAAACATTCTCAATGGTAACACTGGATAATAAGCGTCCTGATGCATGACGATGATCATTGTTCGGCAGACATTAATTTCCGACTATTATGTCTGTTGTAATAATACCACTAAAGTTCTGTCTTCCGATGGTTTGACGTAAATATTCAGGCCATGAATACAAGAAGAAAGATTTGCATCCTTGCGTCAATAACCCTTCTGCTGGTCGCATGCACTCGCTATTCAATTGATGAGCCTGTTGACAAATACTTCAGCCTTCCATCGATTACCGTAAATAGCGCAATGCTTCATGCAGAGACTTTCGGTCCTCCTGACAGTACAATGGTTGTCATCATTCACAGCGGGCCGGATGCAGATTACCGTGGTGGACAGGACAGACCTTACCTGAAATACTCCAGTACTTTCAATCACTTTAAATAACCATGTCATGTCTTTCACAAGAAATATTTTCATGACTGCATTATCAGCGCTGTTATTTTTCTCATGCACTGAAGAGCGGTTTATTGATGAGGCTGGGAACCTCGTTCCGAAAACAGTTGACGAGGATGCCAGTCTTCCGTCTATCACGGTGAACGGCGCCAGGCTACATGCAGAGGCATTCGGTCCTCCCGACAGCACGATCGTTGTCTGCATCCATGGCGGTCCGGGCGGTGACTATCGCTATCTGTTAAACACCAAAGACCTCGCTGACCATGGTTACCGCGTAGTGCTATATGACCAAAGAGGTTCAGGTCTTTCGCAGCGGTTTTCCAAAAAGTCGTACACCAATTTAGGGTTGGGAGCTTTGGACGTACTGTACAATGAATTGAGCGGAGTGATTGCCTATTACAGAACGAGCCCGAACCAAAAAGTATTTCTCCTCGGGCATTCATGGGGCGCGATCCTGGCGACGCGATATGCAGGGAAGTATCCAACTGCGGTCCAGGGGCTGGTAGTTTGCGAACCCGGTGGCTTGTTGTGGGAGGATATCAAAGAATTTGTAAAAGAATCGCGCTCGTTCGGACTGTTTGGAGAGCTGCTCAACGACGCCACTTATCTTGACCAGTTTATAACGGGGAAGGAAGATGAGCATGAAATACTGGATTATAAATCTGCCTTGATGGTCAGTAAAAACGACATTACAGGTGACGAGCTTATGGCACCTGGGAGCTTCTGGAGGTCGGGAGCCGTTATTAACGTTGCGCTTTTTGAGCTCGGTGAAGATTATGAACCGGATTTCTCCGAAGGTATCAGCAATTTTAACGTGCCTGTTATTCTCTTCTACAGTGAGAAAAATAAAGCTTACCCTGATTCGTGGGCGCAGAGAATATCATCTGCTTACAATGCTGTTGAACTGTTCAAGATAACGGGAGTTGGACATGACGGTATTATTAAGGATAAAACGGCATGGACAAACCAGACGCTGCCTGAAATACTGGCTTACTTTGATTCGCTGTGATTCATTGCATATGCATGCGCCATGAGAAATCATAAAACATACCTGCTCATACCGGTCTTGACGGCATTGATCGCTTCATTGAATGCCCAAACGATTAACTGGGTCAGCCTGGAAGATCAATACAGGCATATCGTGAATGCCAGCTTCGGTGCGGAATACGGGATGATCTATGGATTAGGATACGGTTATCATATCCATACGAAGTTATTTGAAATCGTTCCGGTTGCGGAGTACTCTTTTCCATCAGGGAATAAGATCTTTGATGACTTCAAAGCAAAAGCCGGAGTGCAGATCAGATGGGTTGAGTTTCACAACTTTCAATTCAGCACCCGCATACAAGGGATCTTCCGCAGAGGGGAAAATGATTTTGTCCGGCTGTTGAATTTTGGCAGCGACCTGGCGGGAGTAATTGGATACTACCGCCCGAGGTGGTTTGTTTCCGGTGAAACAGGATTTGACAAGGCGATAGTGACGAACTTCAAACATTCCCAAAAGTACAGAGACCAGTATCCGGATGTAATCGATGGCTGGTATGAGCCTTCCACGGGGGGAAATTTTTACTTCGGGGCACAAGCAGGATATTCATTCAAGGCACATGACATCTATTTAAAAGCAGGGACAATCCTTACCCAGGATTTCAAGACAAAACCCCTGCTTCCCTTCTACCTGCAATTGGGCTATAACTTTAAATTTGGCGAGATTGATGGCTGAATTAACGAAGACTATAGCATTCTTCCGATGAGCGCTAAGGCAGTATGATCCATTGGATGACGTTGGCGTTATAGAGGTGTTGTAATCGATCTTTTTGCTATCGGGCACTCGCTGGCTGAAAGACCGGCATTCCAATATGCCTCTGATCTATGCAACCAAGTACTGTAAAATGAAAATCCGGATGGGCGCTTTGACGATTGCAATCGCTTTGTCTATTTTAGTCCAATGAGAAACTTATGGAATTTAACCTGTGCTTGTGTGGCTGTGTGCACACTGGTAATCAGTACCCACGCCCAATCGAAAAAGCCGACCCAAATAATCACAGGCGCAGAGCAGCTTGATCAATATCTGCCTTACCTGGCAGGCAAACGTGTCGCCATGCTTGCGAACAAGACAACCATCATCGGCAAAACCCATCTCGTTGATAGTCTGAAAGACCTTGGTGTGAACATTGTAAAAGTCTTTGGACCTGAACATGGCTTTCGCGGTAACGCAAGCGCAGGTGTGAACGTGGTGGATGAAGTTGATCCTGCTACTGGCATTCCGATCATTTCGCTTTATGGAAAAAAGAATAAACCCTCTCCTAAGGACATGGCCGATGTTGACGTCATGATCTACGACCTGCAGGATGTCGGTGTTCGCTTTTACACCAACATCAATGCACTTTCAAGATTGATGGAGGCATGCGCCGAAAGCGACAAGGAGCTGCTCATACTCGATCGCCCGAACCCAAACGCATACCTGATCGACGGACCGATCCTTGACATGAAATTCAAGTCTGGCATTGGAATGTTTCCTTTACCGATGTCGCATGGCCTGACTGTTGCGGAATTCGCGCAAATGGCGAATGGCGAAGGGTGGCTCACAAACGGCGTCAAATGTAAATTGAAGATCATACGCGTTGCCAACTACGATCATGAAATGCCGTATACACTACCCGTCAGCCCATCACCTAATTTAAACACGCAACAGGCAGTGATGTTATATCCATCCACTTGCATGTTTGAAGGAACGTACCTCAACCATGGACGAGGAACGATGTTTCCTTTTACTGTTCTCGGGAGCCCGGAGTTGAAAGGAATTTATAAATTTTCATACACGCCTACCAGCATCAAAGGAATGGCTGAAACACCTTTGCATATGAATCAGGTTTGCTATGGCCTTGACCTTCGGACCTACGATATAAATATGCTCCGTGAAAAGAAACAAGTGAACATCCAATGGATGATGGAACTGTACAAAAATCATCCCTCCAAGGAGAAATTCTTTGATTCGAAACTCAGCAAAGAGATGGGTACTATTGAGCGACTTGTGGGAGTAGCTGACTTTCGCCAACAGATCATCGATGGAAGATCTGAGGCCGAAATACGCGCCAGCTGGGAACCGGGACTAAGCCAGTATAAGGAAATGCGGAAACAATACTTGCTCTACCCTTAAGGACTCAGAATGTTCTTCCCTTCCGTCTTGCAAAAAAAAAGCGAAGGTAATCTCCTTCGCTCTGTCTATTTAACGTTCATCCGCCGGACAACTACGCGCTGCCAAATTTCTTATGAAAATAGATGTACGAAAGAATTCCCGGGATAAAAAACATCAGCATGCCGAGGTGCTGAATATGAAATCCTGCGGTGTAGATGATGGCATAGGTGGCACCCGTCAGGTCAATGAATAGTCCGGCATACGACCACTCCTTGATCCATCGGGGAAGACCCGGAATCAGGATCCCGATAACACCAATAATCTTCGCTGTGCCCAGGAAGGGAATCATGTACTCCGGGAAATGCAGTACGCCACTGATGAGTTGAACGGAGGCATCATCCGTCATCACATTGCCAATGGATGAAAACAACATGGCGGCGGCGAACAGACCGGTGAATACCCAATACAGAACATTCGTTTTTTTCATAGGAGTTTATTTTACAATTGAATTATTTAAATATCGAGGGATTCCCGGTGATTCATCGGGAAAGAGCAGGGTGCATTAAAGAACATTGCTTCTATCAACGCGAATGAATTCCTGTTTTGCGTGGCTGCAAATATACGCGCAACCGTATGGCTGCAAAATATTATCGCACATTTTGTTTCTGACGGAGCGTTCTTCAAATCCCAGATAGCCGTCCTTCCTGGGATAAACTTTTTGATGATTTCAGAACAGGAGAAATTTGATGCGGGGATAAACTGGAGAATTTGTCTGAATCGTTACCAGTGCTTGTGCCTGCAAGGATGCGGGAGCCCGAACCAGCGACTCCTTAGATCGCCAACAATGTCTGCAAAACTCCTTTCCCCTTCGCCGTAGCATATGGCAAAAAGATTCGCGCGACCATTTTGAGATAGTGTCGTGCCTGTTCTTCTTCGGATTGATTCCTGTAGGAGATTGCAGCCTCCGATATCCAGAACCTCGCGATCAGGGC
>JBARAD010000277.1:0-8389 GCA_049791675.1 Chryseosolibacter sp. | reverse complement strand
TTTTCAAAGTAAACGTTGCCGACCAGTGTGTTATATGTAGAATCATTGGAGACTAATCCAAAGTTGTAGGCATTACCTGTGAAATTTGTTGCAGGACCCAATTGTCCCTTTGGAAAAATCGACCGTTCATCGTTTGCATTTTCAGCAGTGTCTTTATCCCCAACACAATTGAGTAGCGTACTTATTAGGATGATTGATGCAATAACTTTGGATATGGTTTTCATAAAAATAATTCTACTTAAATTGTATAGTGACTACTGCATTACCTGAGCCCACGGCTTCGGCCAAACCACTCGGGTTGTCAACCTTGCCAAGCCTCGTGTAGCTGTAAGAAGTCGAAAATGCCTCGTAAAAGAGCACCAATGTTTTTGATCCATAAAGAAGAAGCTCTCCTGCGTTTATTTGTCCAGGATTTGACGCATTCGTGGGCAGGCTCTTCGCCAGGTCAAAATATTTCTCGTTGCCGTTAAGCTCCGTCATGTTCATTGTTAAAGGTAACATCGCTCTGAATGCAGTTGCAGTTGGATTAGCAAGGAGAGTCCCGGTGAACTCCCTGGAACCTATTTTTATAACAAGTGTATCGCTCATAGATTCTGAATTATCTGCAATCGCATTTCCATTGTCATCTGAAGGAGACGGGGTGTTCTGATCACAGGCGGAACCCATCAGTATTGGAAGCAAAAATAGCAATGCGGCAGGAGTTCTTTTCATAAACTTCATTTCGTTTTATTTCTTCAATGACGCCATATCTATTACGAATCTATATTTTACATCACCCTTCAACAACCGATCATAAGCCTCGTTGATTTGCTGTATGTTGATCATTTCAATGTCTGAAACAATATTGTGCTTTCCGCAGAAGTCAAGCATTTCCTGGGTTTCCGGAATTCCACCGATCATAGACCCCGCAAAACTTCTTCTCATGGGTATGAGACTGAATGGCGCAACAGGCAGGGGATGCTCAGGCGCTCCTACCAGCGTGAGAGAACCATCGACTCTTAAAAGACGGAGGTATGCGTTGATGTCGTGCTGAGCGGAGACTGCATCTAATACGAAATGAAGCTTACCTGCATAGCGGCCCATTTGTTTTTCATCCTTCGACAGGACAACATCATCTGCCCCTAAACGTTTTGCATCTTCTATTTTCGATGACGATGTTGTGAACACTATAACCTCTGCGCCCATCGCTTTTGCAATCTTGACACCCATATGACCAAGTCCACCAAGACCGACAACGCCAACTTTTTTGCCTTTTCCAATTTTCCAATGCTTGAGTGGAGAATAGGTTGTGATGCCAGCACAAAGTAGCGGTGCCACAGCTGCGAGATCAAGGTTCTCAGGTACGCGCAATACGAAGTCTTCGTGGACCACAATACTTTCTGAATAACCACCGTACGTTGCCGTTCCGAGATAAGGATCAATAGAGTTATAGGTCTGCACCTGGCTTGCTTCACAATATTGTTCCAAGCCTTCAGCGCAATACTGACATTCGCGACAGCTATCCACCAGACAACCAACAGCACCAGTATCGCCAACTTTAAATTTCTTCACATGGCTGCCTACGCTTACAATCCGCCCTACTATTTCATGTCCTGGTACACAAGGGTAGATTGTTCCATGCCATTCGTTTCTCGCGGTGTGAAGATCCGAATGGCAAACCCCGCAATAGAGTATTTCAATTTCCACATCATGTGGCGTAGGCTTCCTTCTCTGTATGCTTAATTGGTTCAAATCAGCGTTGGCTGCTGCTGTTCCAAAGGCTTTCACATTTTTCGTGGCAATCCGTGTTGCTCCTTCTGCTGTTGTTTTTACTGCTTCCATGTTAATTCTTTAATAATTGGATACTGAACTAAAGACAAGCCGACATTTTTTAGTCGGCTTTGTCCAAATTATCTTCCTTCCGTTTTCTCAGCGCTTGCCTTCGCCGTCGATTCTGACTTCAGATTTTCTTTGAAAAACGTTTCTAGTTTGTCAAAAGGAATGATGTCAAGTCTGTCATACAAATCCACGTGAGCGGCATCTGGTATAATAACTAACTCCTTCGGTTCAGCGGCTTCCTTGTACGCATCCTCGCTAAAGTAGCGCGAGTGTGCATTTTCTCCGGCGATGAGTAGAACTGGGCGTGGGGAAATTTCTTTGATGTAAGTCAACAGGGGCATATTCATGAATGACAGGGGCGTAGTGGCTGTCCATGAACCGTTTGAGTTAATGGAACGCGGATGAAAACCACGGTCAGTTTTATAATAATTGAAGTAGTCCACCACAAATTGGGGTTCGCCGCCTTTCAGTTTTTCAGGCAGATTGTTCGTGCTTGCGGCATACGTTCCAGCCTCCGCATCTTTCCAACGCTGTTCGCCAAGTTGGTCAAGCGCTTTTGCCCGCTGCTCATGAGTCAGTGCATCAAAATACCCGTTTGCCATCACGCGGCTCATGTTATACATACTGGTAGTTGCTACGGCCTTTATCCGTTTGTCAATAGCAGCGGCATTTAATCCCATGCCAGCAAATCCGCAGATGCCGATGATGCCAATTCGGTTTCTGTCAACATTTTTTTGCAGTCCGAGAAAGTCCACTGCCGCACTAAAATCTTCAGTATTGATATCAGGGGATGCTACATTCCGGGGTTCACCACCGCTTTCGCCTGTGTAGGAAGGGTCGAACGCAAGTGCGGCAAAACCACGTTCCGCCATATTTTGTGCATAGAGCCCCGAGGACTGTTCTTTTACCGCGCCAAACGGGCCGCTGATGGCAAGCGCCGCCAAAGACTTGCCTTCAGAATTTTTAGGAAGGTATAAATCCGCAGCCAGCATTATTCCATAGCGGTTTTTGAAGGTTACTTTCTTTCGTGTAACCTTATCGCCTAGCTGAAATGTATAGTGTTCTTTTTCAGCCACAATCTTTCTTTGCTGATTTGATGCACCTTCATCTTGTGAGTAAGCGTGTCCCACAACCAGGAAGGACAGCGCCGCGAATGTTGCAATTGCTTTCATTACTTTTCCATTTGATTTACTTATACAAAAGTACAATAGCCAGATCCGCGCATGCTAAAGAAAATCAAACCGATCATTAAGATTTTCAAACCTTACACCAGCAAGCGGCAGTTCGATTGTCGCCTTAAAGCATTTAAATTAGGCTTTTTGCCTCATTTAAGTAAATTTGCCTTTTTCCGCGCCATAACTCAGGTGACGAAGATGTGATTTAGCCCAATTAAGACAGGTAAGTTTGATTATCTTAATAAGAAGTTTGAATTTCTTAATTCCCGAAGGTGTTATGCTAGTACCTTTGCCGGCAAGGATGAGGAAAACGCGCAATGAAACGGATGGGTCAGCCAGTACCCGTACCCGTCTCTGCACGATGATAATACATCAGCATTGAATTAACAACATGGAGAAAAAAGTTAGTGAGCGATCTGTTTCGGCTTTTAATAACGAGCTTAAACTAAAAGGATTTAATGTTTTTCAGATTGAGGAAGATTCGAATGTTGTCCGCAACTACAGTCGCAAAGATTTTTACAAGATATGCCTGACGACAGGAGAGAGTCTCATCAATTATGCTGATCGTAGCTATTTAATGAAGGACACTATCCTCTTTTTTGCAAATCCGAAAGTTCCGTATTCCTGGGAAACGATCTCAAGAAGTTATGTGGGTTATACCTGTTTGTTCTCGGAGGACTTTTATAAGCCCTCAGACCGTACGGAGAGCCTTCAACATTCACCCCTATTTAAGATTGGAGGCACACCGATCTTTCACATTACAGCGGAAAAGCGTGAATTCCTGAATGGCCTTTTCCAAAACATGATTGCCGAGCAAAGTACTGATTATGCTTTCAAAGATGATCTCATAAGGAACTATATCAATTTGATCATACATGAGGCGTTGAAACTTCAACCTGCTGGTGATTTTGACCAGGTGAAGAATGCAGCACACAGAATTACGAAGGTCTTCCTTGAATTGTTGGAGAGACAGTTTCCAATTGAAAGCACTGGCCGCCCCCTTCAACTAAGGACTGCTCAGGATTATGCGACTGCATTGAACCTGCATGTTAACTATCTGAATCGGGCTGTGAAGGAAACAACTGGCAAGTCGACTACCACCCACGTTAGTGAACGAATTGCGAATGAGGCAAAAGCATTGCTTCTTCATACGGACTGGAATGTGGCTGATATTGGCTACGCGCTTGGCTTTGAGTATCCGACTTATTTCAATAACTTTTTTAAGCGCGTCACAGGGACAAATCCAACTTCCTTAAGGCCAGCAGAAGTTTGAATCAAACCTGACACGATCAATGCCACAGAATCTTGACATTTTCCAGCGAATGCTTGCGGGAGGTATGATTCGCAACGATGAAATGGGTGAAGCCTGGGAGGTTGTCTTCCGGGCACAGCGACTATCACCGGCTTTGAATGCTTCGACTACAATCGATGAGATGCGGGTACGCCTGAGTGAAATCATCGACAAGAAAATCGATAGGAGTACAACGATCTTCGTACCATTCTACACAAACTTTGGAAAGCACATCAAGCTAGGTAAGAACGTGTTCATCAATCACGCGTGCACATTTCTCGACCTCGGAGGAATCACGATTGAAGATGACGTGCAGATCGGGCCAAAAGTGAACCTGATCACCGAAAATCATCCCGTTGATCCTTCAAAGCGAAAATATCTAGATCTAAATTCCATACGGATCAAACGAAACGCCTGGATAGGCGCAGGCGCCACAATACTGCCGGGTGTTACTATTGGAGAAAATTCAATTGTTGCGGCTGGTGCGGTAGTAAATAAGGATGTCCCTGCAAACAGTATCTTTGGGGGAGTTCCAGCTAAATTTATTAAGGCAGTGGAATAAAGATTACTTCTTACATTGTATTGCGCCTAAAAGTCCGAAGCATGAAATTGATCCGGGATTAAGTAGACATGAAAACACCTTTAATTACCCCAGAAGGTTTAGAAAAGTTAAAAGCTGAATTGGAACATTTGTGGCGGGTTGAACGGCCAGACACCACGCAAAAGGTATCGTGGGCCGCAAGCCTTGGCGATCGTTCTGAAAATGCAGATTATCATTACAATAAAAAGCGTCTGCGCGAAATTGACAGGCGCGTGCTTTATTTACGCAAGTGAATTGATGATTTGAAAGTCGTGAATTATTCACCCTTCCAGGAAGGCAAAGTAATGTTTGGCGCTTGGGTAGAAATTGAGAACGACAAAGGCGAACAAAAACGCTTCCGTATAGTCGGGTATGATGAGATTTTTGATACCAAAGATTATATCTCTATAGACTCACCGATGGCACGCGCGCTGACGAAAAAGGAAGTGGGTGATGAAGTGTCAGTGAAAACGGGCGCGGGTGAGTTTGTATGGCGTATTACAAAAATTGAGTATCAAAAATAGCGTTTTATTCTAAATCAGTTCGAAAAGAAAGCGAAGAACGTCCCGCGTTGCTAAGATTGTAGAACGCATTCTGTTCTTCGCTTCTTGTCCTTACTACATTCTCTGAGGACTCGTCTCAATGTGCTTTGCAAAAGGCTGATCATAGTAGCGTTTGCCAGTTGCTTTATACAATGCGTTCGCGACTGCCGCAAAGACAGGAGGGAAGAGCGGCTCACCAAGTCCGGTTGGCTCTTCTTCATTCTCTACGAAATGAACTTCAATTTTCTTTGGTGATTCCTTCTGACGGATCATTCTGTATTGATGGAAATTATTCCTTTCCGGGACGCCATCTTTAAATGTTAGTTCACCAAACAATGCATTACCGATTCCATCGACAATTCCACCTTCACCCATGTTTTTAGCAGCGTCTGGATTCACAACTATACCACAGTCAACCGCTGCGATCACATTTTCAATTATGGGATTGTTGCCGTTCAATTTCAGGTCAACCACCTCAGCCACGTACGTGTTGTGGCAGAAATAGGCAGCAACGCCACGACTCACATTTGCAGGTGGTTGCGACCAGTTTGACTTTTCTTTGACAAGTCTTAAGACGCCGGCATAGCGATCCGGGTCGTAGTCGTTGTCTTTCCCGACCGGGTTCTTCTTTGCGCGATCTAAAAGTTCAAGTCTGAAGTCTATTGGATCTTTTCCAACCAACTCGGCAAGTTCATCCAGGAAGGACTGTTCGGCAGCTGCATTAAAATTCGAACGCGGCGCGCGAAATGCCCCAATGGTTATGTTCGATGGTATCGCCCAGCCTTCCGCGAGATAATTGTCGACTGCGCCCGCTGGAAAGCGATTTGCATGGATCGGATGTTCGGGAATACCGCCACCGTTCACATGAAAGGCAATCAGATTATTGTCTTTGTCCAGCGCGGCTCTGTATGTTGCTGTATAAGCCGGACGATAGATGCCGTAGGTCATGTCATCTTCCCTGGTGTAAACCAACTTCACCGGTGCCTTTATAGTTTGTGAAATGACCGCAGCTTCCACGAGATGATGTCCATATGCTCTTACTCCGAAACCTCCGCCCATACGCGCCAGCCTGATGTGTATGTTTTCCTTCGGCAATTTGAGACGTGCTGAAAGTGTATCTCTGATAAAGCCTGGTGCCTGAATCGGACCATAAATTTCAGCCTTATCTGCCGTGACATTGGCAAAGCAATTTGCAGGCTCCATGGTGTTGTGGGCGAGGTGAGGGGCAGTGTAAGTTCGTTCAAGCACCTTCGCAGCATTTTTGAAAGCCGCCTCCGGATTCCCGTCTTTCCGAAGAATGTCGCCTTTGCCTTTTGATGCTTTCTCCATCTCTGCTCTATGACCTTCCGTACTCTCCAACCCCTTAGGCATGATGGCAGTCACTTTCCCGCGTCCCCATTGCTGCATGGTCATTGAATACTCAGGCATCAGTTCGAATTCTACCTTCAAAGCTTTTTTTGCATTCATTACTTCCCAGGTAGTATTTCCCACGATCACGCCCAACTCCAGGAAACTTGTGGTGTCAAAACCGTTGCGTTCATAATCTTCGGTAAGGGTTTTGATCGTGAATGCATCCTTAATCCCTGGCATTGACTTTACTGAGGAAGCATCGAGCGATTTTATCATCATGCCGAACGGCGGATGAACGATCATCGCGATTAACATTCCTTCCTCTTTGTAATCAATGCCAAAGAGGGGTTTTCCGGTCACGATGTTTTTGCCTTCAACGTTCCTTCTTGAAGTGCCAATGATCTTGAAATCGTCAACGTCCTTTGTAGTAACTTCAGCCGGTACAGGCATGGTTGCGGCGAGAGACGCCATTTCACCATAACCTGCCTTTTTGCCGGAACCTTTGTGATGAAGCATTCCTGCTTCTGTCGTGATTTCTTTTGCCGGCACATTCCACTGTTTTGCTGAAGCATCAATTAACATCTGGCGAGCGGTAGCCCCGGCTGTGCGTAAAGGCTTCCATCCTTGTCTTATTCCCTGGCTTCCACCTGTGAATTGTCTGTCGAATCGCTCAGGGTAAAAGTCAGCCTGCTCCACAATGACGTTCTTCCAGTCAACATCGAGTTCGTCTGCCAGGATCATTGGCATAGATGTCTTCACGTTCGATCCAAACTCTGGATTCGGTGACATCAGCGTAACTACTCCGTTATTTCCAATTTTTATATAGCTATTTAGCGCGAACCATTCTTCCGGCATCGTGAGCATTTCGTCATCCTTTGGTTTGCAACCGGCAAGCCAGCTAAAGCTCAACATCAACCCGCCACCTGCCATTGCAGAAGCCTTCAAAAAAGATCTTCTGTTAATTGTTGTTTTTACTTGTGCCATTTGTAGGTGTTTTTGATTAGGAGTTTGCAGCAGTTTTAATTGCAGCCTTGATTCTTAAGTAAGTAGCGCAACGGCAGATGTTGCCATTCATAGCTTCTTCAATTTCATCATCTGTTGGGCTTGACTTACGCTTCAATAGCGCCGCGGCCGTCATGATTTGTCCGGACTGACAGTAACCACATTGTGCAACGTCATGTTCAAGCCATGCTTTCTGGACAGGATGATCACCATCTTCGGAAAGTCCTTCTATCGTAACCACCTCCTTGTTTTCAATTTGCGACACCGGCATCATACAGGATCGGACTGCATTGCCATCAACATGAATTGTGCACGCGCCGCATTGCGCCATGCCGCATCCGAACTTCGTTCCGACCAGATTTAGGTGATCGCGTAACACCCATAACACCGGTGTTTTTGGATCTACATCTACGGTCTGTTTCTTTCCGTTAACATTAAGGTTGATTGTTGCCATTGATGTTGATTTAAAGCTTTAAGTTAAGAAATTAAAATCTTTTCTCTTTGTGGCTCATGCCAACAGTCGCCTGCTCCAAAGCCTGTCTATCCCACATTGCCAGCTCAGCAGCTGCTGCATAAGTGGTCTGCAAAAAGCGCATCACCATGCCTTCGGGATCATCGGATTGCTGCACGG
>JBARAD010000276.1:0-40822 GCA_049791675.1 Chryseosolibacter sp. | reverse complement strand
GTCTGAATTAGGAGTTTTAAAATTCAAAGTTTAAGATCTAAAATTTAAGATTAAGAAGGAGGTCCCAGGATCTCTGAGAGAGCCTAAATCTTAAATCTTAAATCTTAAATCTTAAATCTTAAATCTTAAATCTTAAATCTTAAATCTTAAATTTTGGATTATCGCGCCGTCCATCCACCGTCTACGGTGAGCATGGAGCCTACCATGTAGGTGGCCGCATCGCTGGCGAGGAAGATGGCTGCGCCCTGGATTTCGCGCAACTCGGCCCAGCGGCCCAGGGCTGTGGCGCCGACGATAAATTTCTTTCCCTCCTCGGTGTCGGCGATGGGAAGATTCATCTCGGTAAGGAAGGGGCCAGGGCAAATAGCGTTGACGTTGATATTGAACGGCGCCAGCTCCAGTGCGAGGGCGCGCGTCATCTGCACGACTGCGCCTTTACTGGATGCATAGGGTGTTCTGTTCGGAACTCCGACCAGCCCAAGGGTGCTGGCAAGGTTAATGATCTTTCCATAGCTTCTTCCTTTCATGTGAGGCACCACGGCGCGGGAACAGAGCCACGTGCCATTCACGTTCACATCCATCACCTTGTTAAAATCTGCCGGTGTCACCTCATCGATGGGACCGCGGATATTGATGCCTGCGCTGTTGATCAGGATGTCTATCTGTCCAAAAGTCTCTATGGCTACCTTTGCCATCGCCTCCGTTTGCGTGTGGTCGGTAATGTCTGCGCCGAAAGAAATTGCCTTCACGCCATATTCCGCCGTGATTTCCCGCGCTGCCTTGATTCCTTCTGCTGCATTCCTGTTCACGAGCATGATACTTGCGCCGGCCGACGCCAGCCCCGCTGCCATGGCCAGTCCAAGGCCTTTGGAGCCCCCTGTAATCACTGCAGATTTTCCGCTGAGATCAAATTGCTTTATACCTGGAAGTCTTTCGCTGCTCATTGTAAAGGATTATTTGTAAGGTCAATAGAAAAATCAGCTCATTCCCAACCGGGTTTTGCCGTATCGAAGCGATGTCAGGATATTTTCTTCTTCGGCGGCCAGCCTTTGCTCGGGAGCCAGGTGAGAAACCGCGGGGAGTTCTGCCTTAAACGCATGCTGCCGAACGGTGCGCAACGTCTGGGCTAACGCCTGTGGGCCCGTGTCCGGAAATGTAGACCAGAAGTCATCGGAAAGACAGGGTATTTTTAACGGATCGCGGGTGATCATCTCCAGGTTGAAATTGACGGTAGATACATGTTGTCTGCAGATATCAAACATTTTTTCCAGGTCCAGGAAACCTTCGCCCAGGGGAACCTCTGATAGCAGAAATCCATCCGCATATTCTCTTACACCCATATCCTTCACATGGGTAGTGAACGTATAGGGCGCCAGTGATGTCACGACTGCCATCGGATCTTCCATCAGCGCAACGTTATTTCCGAAATCAAGGTTAACGCCAATCCATTCGCTTTCCACAATTTTCAGGATCTCCAGCAATTCCGGCGCCTTCCAATCCTTGTGGTTTTCAATGGCAAGCCTCATCTTATGCTTCCGCACGACGGGCTCGGCAAGCTTCAGGCTTGCGAGTGAATGCTCCCGGAATTCGCGGAAAGCTTCAAGCGACTGGAAGTTCTCGTACCGTCTTCCACTCAGGCATACGGTGCGCACGATCATGGCGCCCGCTTCTTTCGCCGCCAGTACCTCTTTTTCAAACGCCTGAACGTCTCCGGAATTTTTGGGTAAGCCGATGGAACCTTCCAGAAACAACCCGAGCTTTTCACGCTTGTCGCGGACTTTTTTAGCAAAGTCCTCAGTCCATCCACGCACCATCACCTGCACACCCCCCGCACCGATGTCACGACAATGTTCCATCAATTCAATGGCATCCCTGAAACCGGGATACTTTTTACTTTCCACCGTGGAATTCCAGCGATGCGCATATGAATGCACGACAATCCCCATGCGCATGGCCCTGAATAAAGGCAGTTTCAGAAATGGCAGACTCATGGCCATGCTGAAACTGTTTTGCATAAAGTCCCGTCTTTTCATGGGATGAGGATTATTCAAAACAATGTACGAATTACGCGTGATGAATGGCGCATCACAAATGGAAAATGTCCGCTGAGAAGACCCGGATATCCTTACTTATTTCCCTTTCCCCACATCCTCCGCCTTTTCGGAAGCATCGAGTTTTTCCATGTGCGCATTGAGTTCCTCCGCTGTCCAGGGCAGGATGCGCCCCTGGTTCGTGATGCGGGTACGCCCAATTGTCTTCCTGCTGACAGCGCCAGCCTGATTTCCCCATTCATTGCGGATGTAAGTGAGGATGGAAGCGATGGTGCCGTCATCCAACGTTGAATGTCCTGGCATCACCGGAAGAATGTCCGGTTCTCCATACCGTTTGCCGGCAACATCAAGGGGTCCTTCAATACCATGAAGGATGATCAGCGCCAGGCGACGCTCATCACCCAATACCCATTCCGATCGCTGCAGCGGTGGAGCAAAACGGTTTAGACCAGCGCCGTCATTTCCATGACATCCGGAACACGAGCTGAGGAAAAACTTTCGTCCCTGTGCAAACTGTTGTTTCTCCTCATCACTCAGCACATTCGCTTTGTTTTTCGTCGTGTCGCGGGCGGCCGAACCGGGCCATTCAAATAAAGAAGCCAACCCCTGCAACTGTGACGCGGCAACGCCAAGATCTTTCCGGCGCAAAATCACCGGTTGGGAAGCCAGCCTGACTGGTTTGACCTTTCCACTATATCCCTGTATGGACATGCCCGTGAGGATGGACGTTTCCCGCCAGCCGAATTTGTTCTTATCGACATTCAGGAAGGCCAGCAACTTCTTCATTTCAGCGGAATTGCCTTTCCGCACAATGGCACTCGTAAGCGTTTCAAGAAAGATCTCACGCGAAGGCGCTTGCGCTTTGTATTCCTCAGCGCCAAACAGCGCCAGCATGAAATTCAATTCATGACCACCCAGACTGCTGAGGACCGCATCGCGAATCAAGGCAGAAGTATCGCAGCGTACCACAATGTCCTTGAGCAATTGATGTGAGACCTGCTCATCAACGACGGAAGCGGTAAAGGCGATCTGCAATGTCTCTTCAATAGAAGCGTGTGGTGAGCGCTTCAGCAGGGCATCTCCAAGCCTTTCCCGGATGGATTTGTCGCGTGCAGCAAAGGGCTCCAGCAATCGAAGCGCCGTATTTCTCACCAGCGTGCTTGAATCGCCAAGCAACTGAAACAGAACACCGGTGTTGTTGAAATTCAATCCTTCCAATGTCCAGAGCGCATGAAATCTTCCCAGCTCATTTTTCCCACGCAACGCCAGGGCTGTTAGTTGTTCGATAACACCCTGATCATTGCGCTCCACCAGCAGGCGTTGCGCCATATCCCGGTACCACCCGTCGGGATGGGAGAGGTAATCGATCAACTGAACGGATGAGCGCTGTGAAAGCTTTACCTGTTTTGTGGGTTCCCAGTCTTCCGGAACGATCCTCCATATCCTTCCGCGGTGAAGCGGTTGCACAAGTTTACGGGAAAGGGTTTGCTCGGTGAGGTACGGTGTTACGTACGCCTTATGCTGGATTAATCCTCTGTACATATCAAGAACATACAGCGCGCCGTCGGGCCCCTGCGCCAGGTGCACAGGTCTGAACCGCTCATCGGTGGAAGCCATGAATTCCTTGCCAGGATGTGGATCCTTCGCTGTGACGAGCAGTCCTTCACTTTTCAGCACATTTCTCTTGATGAGGTTTCCGGAAGGTTCGCAGACGAAAGCATTTCCGTAAAATTCCGTGGGCAGGGCCGAGCCCCTGTATACTAAGGGAGAACAGGCAGCGGTGAATTCTTTCAGTTTCTTTTCTTCATCCAGAATGCCGGGAATGTAACCTCTGTTCACAGCGGGGGTCGGCCGGATAGGGTAGACCCTCCGGTCGAGTGTAAGCCCGTGATCAATTCCCGTTACGGGCGTGTGGTTCTTATTGCGTGTCAGGTAATTCGGTGGGACAAGGTCACCGTGCAGCTGCGACCAGTTGTAGTTATACACCAATCTCCCGGCATCGTCATGGCTGATGCCCCATTGACCGCGGAACTCCGTGCTGTCGCGTTCCCATCTATCCTCAGCCAGCCGGTAGCGCAGGCGTGATTTGGCGTTGTAATACCAGTTGTCGATACCGCGCCACAGACCATTGCCCGCGTGCTCGGGAAGCGTACTGCCTGCGTAATCGGGATCTATCAGTGTCCTTGTGTCGGCAACAAGATCACCGTCCACGTCTTTGGTCATCCACAATGCTTCTTCAAAAACCACGAGCACACCTCCTTTCACGATCGCCAGCGCGCGGGGCATGATCAGGGAATCCATGTAAATAGTGCTTGCGTCCATGATCCCATCGCCGTCCGTATCCTGCAAAACTGAAACGCGGCCATTGGGTTCCCGTTCGCCTGCCCCCTCCATGTTGGGCATGTACGCGCGCATCTCGACAACCCATAATTTTCCATCCTCATCGAAGGCGCACACGACAGGATCCTGAACCATGGGCTCTGATGCAACCAACTGAATTTTTAACCCAGGTTCAATTTCGAAGGTTTCAAGCTCCTCCTGCGGATTCCGTTCCGGCGAAAGGCCATCGGTGGCAGCGGGCGAATCGACGTTCGAACAACCGCAAAGGCTCAGCAGGGAGAAGAAAACGCATGGCAAACCGTATCGATAGGTCAATGCTTTTTCTTTCCAACTGCGGAACGTGCGCCGTTGGGATGGTGACAACACGGGAATCATCCGTTATACTTTGTTTACATCGGGGTGTATCCACGGTTTGCGATAGGGTCGTTGCAGCAGCGCATTTGCTTCCCTGTCATCGATAACTTGCCGTTTGGTGGGATCGTATACCAGGGGCCGGCCAACCTTCATTGAAATATTGGCGAGGATACAGCTTGCGGTAGAGATGTGTCCGGCTTCGATATCGGCCACAGGTCTGCCTTTGTCTGCGATGGCTTTCAAAAAGTCGAGCATGTGAAGGCGCGTGGCCGGAGCTGCATTCAATTCAATTCGTTCTTCCGTGAGATCTTCCGGATATTTTTCCTTTTCATACACGACATCCTTGTGGATCTTTTGTCCGTCGCCCACAGGGGTGAAGTCGTATTTCATTGTACTTCCGCGCAGGGTACCCTTCTCTCCGTAAATGACAAATGCCCAGGGATATTCGGGATCGGCAGGTGTTCCCCAGGTGCGATGCTGCCATACGCAATTCAGATCATCATATTCGAATACGGCGGTCTGCGTATCAGAGATATTCGACTTGCCTTCTTTTTGTACATATATGCCTCCCGTTGACGAGATACTTTTCGGCCAGCCGAGGTTCAGCATCCAGCGGACGGTATCGAACATGTGGATACACATATCACCGGTGATGCCGTTCCCGTATTCCATAAACGTTCTCCACCAGCGTGTGTGGGGCAATCCGTCGTAAGCCCTCATCGGCGCCGGGCCCGTCCACATTTCCCAGTCGAGAAATTCCGGAACGGGTTCGGGCGTCAGCGGTCCGTTATGGCGCATGTGGTAATAACAGCACATTTCCACATGCGAGATCTTTCCGAGGAGTCCTGCATCCACAACATTCTTCTTCGCGTCAATCAGGTGGGGCGTGCTTTTGCGCTGTGTCCCCACCTGCACCACGCGGTTGTATTTGCGGGCGGCGGCGACCATGGCTTCACCTTCCATGACATCGACGCTGATGGGCTTTTGCACGTACACATTGGCCCCGGCCTTGACGGCATCGATGGTTTGAAGCGCGTGCCAGTGATCGGGTGTTCCGATCAAAACAATATCGAGCTCATTCTCGGAGAGCAGTTTTCTGTAATCCGTGTAAAGTTTTGGGGTCTTTCCGGACTTCTGCCGTTGTTTGACGATCGCAGCGGCGCCGTTGAGCATGTTCTTATCGACATCACAAAGCGCGATCACTTCCACGGGAGCTACCTGTATCAGCCGGAAAAGGTCACTCTTTCCATACCAGCCGGCACCGATCAAACCGACACGCAGCGTTTTTTGCGGATTGATAATATCGAGGCCATAGGCGCCAAAGGTCGTTAGTGCGAGCGACGCCGTCGCACCCTGCAGAAAACGCCGGCGATTGATGTTGAAGTCCTTCATTTTTTTGTTGGTGTCTGGTTAAAACTTGAACGGTGGATTGTTTGCAAACGAACTAAAATAGGTTTTATTCAAGTGTCTGGCAAGCGATCTTTACTTTTGATGAAATTCTTTTTTGCCTGAACGGAGGACGGGATCTTGCCAATGCCTGTTTCAGAAATTAACGGGGACTGATCATTTGTTTTCACGCGACACGGCAGCGCTCTTCAATTTCATGTATCTGGCATGGATGTAAGCACTACACGCAGGTCAAGGACGTTACTGGAACAGCGAGAGTTGAAGTTGTCCGTTGCCGGCCCTGGCGGACCGCATCATGGAATAGCGTGTGGGAGCGTTACGGATGTGGTACAGCGCAGTTTCTTTATCCCTGGATGCAATCACGATCTCCGTCCCTCCCGCAATCCTGGAAAAAGTATTTTTGACGAGCTTCGGAGAATTGTTGTCCCGTGAAAGGTGGGAAAGAAACAGATGGCTCATGAAGGGCGGCCTGTGGCGGACAAACAAGTCGACGGCCTGCCCGTTTGACATATGACCTTTATCGCTGCGGATCCGGTTCTTCAGGTGTATGGGATAGCTTCCATTATCAAGCATCGCTTCATCATAGTTTGCCTCGAGGAAGGCAGCGTGACATTGCTGAAAATGGCGTATCACATGTTCGCACGGAAGGCCGATGTCCGTGAAGATGCCGACTTTGACAGCCAGGCATTCCACGAGAAAGCTGTGGGGATCGCAGGCATCGTGAAGTTTCGGAAAAGCCGTGACAGACAGGTTCCCGATCTGTACCGGATCATAAGCGCGAAAGCCCACCATCAGCTCGTCCCTGATCTCGAGTCTTCCGTTTCGAAATGTGTCGGGCGTGATGTAGACGGGCAGTTTATATTTTTTCGAAAGTGCGGGAATTCCGTGAACGTGGTCACCGTGTTCGTGCGAAACGAAGATGGCTTTGATTTTCTTAATGGATAATCCGAGGCGTTTCAGCCGCTTCTCCGTTTCACGACACGACAGGCCTCCGTCCACCAGTATCGCTTCCTCCTGATTTCCAAGGTAATAACAATTGGCATTGCTACCGGAGTTGAGCGAACAGATAAACATTGACATATCGGGCGTCAAGGTAAATCGTTTTTCGGAAATTGACGAAAAGCAGCGAACTAAGTTTTCATGGCGTGACAGTCGTTGTCAGGCGGGCGGACCACTTCCACAGACCACAGACCACGGACCACAGTCCACAGTCCACGGACCACGGATCACGGTCATGTGCACGGTGTTTAGAAAGCGACTTCCATTTGCAGGCGATACATGAGGATGTCGTCCTTGTTTTCTTCTTCGATGAAAGACACATCCGTCTGGATCTTCAGATTGTGTCCTACGAAATACCGTGACAGGCCCACCGTATATTGTGTATTCGGATTTCTTCCTGTGATAGCCTCCGGGCTGACGTAAGTGTATCGTCCGGCAACTTCCAGGTTATTTTTGAATAAGTATCCGGCCTGCAGGTTTATGCCTTCGCCCGTATAAAAAGCATCCATAACCGTTCCATCTGTATTGTATACCAGGGGTCCGTCAGGTGCTTCCTTGTTAACATATTCGATCATCGAAGAAAAGCCGCGATATTTAAAATAGGCATCCGCGAACACGGAACTCAGGTCAGTGGTCGTGGGGAAGAATTCACCGAGCTGCCCACCTTTGCGGCTAGCCCCATTGTTGAAATCATATGTCAACGCAAGTGAGAGTTTAGGTTTGGGTTCACGCGCGAGGTCTGCACCGAAATAATCCCCGCCGTTGGCGAATTGTCCGAAGGGAAGATATTCTCCGCGCACCGTGTAATCATAACCGCCGATATTATCGATGATCATGTTCCTTCCTTCTCCCATGGTAAGGGCGCCAATGAGATTCGCCTTTTCACTTCCATACACCAGATGGATCCCCAGATCACGATCAATATTAAACCGTGAGTTCAGGTTGCTGCGGTCAACGAACTGGAGTACTTGTGAAGAAATGACGCGTTCACGATTACCCGGTAACTTTTTCTGTCCGAAGATCAAACTCCAGTTTCTGTAGAAATTCCAATTAACAAAGGCATCTAAAACGATATTCGAAGTGTTGCCCGACTCTGGGATAGCGCCTCCATTGATATCGGAGTTCGCGATGGCTAATTCTATTTTATATTCCAGTTTCGGATTATAGACAAAGCCATCAAATTTCAGGCGGAAGCGGCGAATCTGAAATCCGTCTTCGTATTCATCTGTGCGCAGGTTCAATTGCCCGTCGTACAGACTTTGCATCCGCACACCAAATTTCATACTGAAAGATGAATCGGCTGCAATTACCCGGATACCTTTACCAAACCGGTTGCTGGTCTTATCCTGTGCCTTCGCGACCAAAGCGGGAACCGCGAACAGCGCTATGACGAAAAGATGCTTCATTGAAATATTCATTCTTTTTGTTGATTATGCCGCAAAAGAATTAATAATTCCCTGAATTCCCTTTTACATCAACTTAATATAACACAGTGTTAACGTTGTGAAATATGACTTAACATAAACTTAACATTGGGCGCCTTATTGGAAGTGGGGAACAGGTTATCTTTGCAGCGTTCTAACTACAATTATATGACTTTCAGGATTTTAACATTTGTATGGGCAGCCGTGATGAGCTTGTCGCTTGCCGGTTGCGGGTCGAAGAATGAGGCCGGTGGAAATGGTGAGGCGTTGCAGGGGGAAGTAAAAATAGACGGTTCCAGCACCGTATATCCCATTACCGAAGCAGTCGCCGAGGAATTCAGGGTTGAACAACCCGACGTGAAAGTTACGGTAGGTGTTTCAGGCACCGGTGGCGGTTTCAATAAATTCGGCCGTGGTGAAATAGACATTAATGACGCCTCCAGGCCTATTAAAGAACAGGAAGCAGCTGAATGCAAGAAAAATAACATCGGCTTTACCGAGCTAAAAGTGGCCTATGATGGACTGGTAGTAGTGGTTAATAAGGAAAACACCTGGCTAAACGATATTACCGTTGAAGACCTGAAAAAGATCTGGCAGCCCGAAGCACAGGAAAAAATCACACGCTGGAATCAGATAAACCCATCGTGGCCGAATGAAGAATTTCACCTTTACGGACCTGGCATCGCGTCGGGCACGTATGATTATTTCACTGAAGTGATCGTGGGTAAAAGCGGATCAAGCAGGGGAGACTATACTGCCAGCGAAGACGATAATGTACTGGTGCAGGGTATTGCCGGCGACAAGAATGGCCTGGGATTTTTCGGCCTTGCCTACTATGAAGAAAACAAAGACAAGCTAAAACTTATCGGCGTGAACGGCGGTCAGGGGGTTGTACTTCCCAGTGTTGAGACCGTGAAGAACGGATCCTACGCGCCACTGTCCAGACCTGTATTCATTTATGTTTCCGATGCCGCCTTCACAAGGCCTGAAGTATCCGCATTTGTTTCGTTCTATCTTGACAATGCTTCGGCACTGGTCCCAGACGTTGGATACATTCCGCTGACCGATGAGGAATACGCGACCGAAATAAAAAAGCTGGACGCAGGCTCACCGGCACAATAAATTATCGATAGTCTGGCAGGCGACAGGGGTCGTGGTAAAAGCGTCAAACTTGAAAAAGACAGGGGAAATAATCATTGAAAAAATACTGGCCTTTTCGGGGCTGGTCACCATTCTCACCACGTTCGGGATCATCTGGGTGCTTGTTTCCGAATCGTGGGGTTTCTTTGCCATGGTGCCTTTGGATGACTTCCTTTTTGATACGGAATGGACGCCGCTGTTTACGGAAAAAAGATACGGCATACTGCCACTGCTGTCGGGAACCTTTCTTACTACCACCATCGCGATCCTCACCGCCGTACCGATCGGAATCATCATTGCAGTATATCTGAGCGAATACGCAAACCGCGGTTTTAGGAAAACCATAAAACCCGTTCTGGAGCTATTGGCCGCCGTCCCAACCGTTGTATACGGCTTTTTTGCTTTGACTGTCGTAACGCCTTTCCTGCAGACCTTCATCCCGGGGCTTGGGAGCTTCAATGCGTTGTCTGCGGGCATTGTCATGGGCATCATGATCATCCCTGTCATTTCCTCTTTAAGTGAAGACGCGTTGTATGCCGTACCGAAATCGCTGCGCGAAGCTTCCTATGGGATGGGCGCCACGCGATTTCAGACATCCTTCAAGGTTGTCGTTCCCGCCGCTTCCTCAGGAATTCTTGTATCGATCATCCTCGGCGTTGCGCGTGCGGTGGGCGAGACCATGGTGGTTGCCATTGCCGCGGGCCAGCAACCAAACCTCACCCTGGATCCGCGCGAAGCTGTGGAAACCATTACCGCCTATATCGTTCAGGTAAGTCTCGGGGACGTTCAGCACGGGTCACTGGAGTATAAGACCATATTTGCAGCAGGCATCACGTTATTCATTTTTACTTTTTTGCTGAACAATGTCAGCTTCTGGCTGAAGAAAAAATACCAGGAAAAATATGAGTAAGAAAAGTATCCGCACCAACCGGCTCATTGATCAGCTCTTTAAATACGTGGGCATTGCGTGTACGTTTTTCGGATTGGTGGTGCTCGCCATCTTTCTTGGGGACATTTTCATCGAAGGCATCACGCGCATCGATTGGGAATTTATCACCAACCTGCCTTCCCGGAGAGCAGCAAAGGCGGGCATCCTGACAGCATGGACCGGTACCGCCTGGATCCTGGGCCTTACCGCGATCATTTCCATCCCGCTCGGCGTCAGCGCCGGAATCTATCTGCAGGAGTACGGTACGAAAAACCGGCTTGCCCACATCATCGAACTGAATATTGCCAACCTCGCAGGCGTGCCTTCTATCATTTATGGTCTGCTGGGACTTCAGGTATTCGTCCGCATATTCCAGTTTGGGGGAAGCCTGCTCGCAGGAGCGTTTACCCTCGCCCTGCTGATCCTTCCGATCATTATTGTGGCAACACGGGAGGCACTGAAGGCGGTGCCCAACTCGCTTCGTGAAGCATCCTATGGTATGGGTGCGACCAAATGGCAAACCACCTGGTATCAGATATTGCCGGCGGCATCCGGCGGCATACTGACAGGCATCATCCTTGCCCTCTCCCGGGCAGTAGGCGAGACGGCTCCCCTGATTGTGATCGGAGCACTTGCGTATGTACCCTTTGTCGCCGATAACCCGCTGGATGAATTCACCGTGCTTCCGATCCAGATCTTCAACTGGGTATCACGCCCGCAGGAAGCATTCCTGGTCAACGCTGCCGCAGCAATTATTATATTGCTGGCAATTACCTTCGTGATGAATGGAATCGCCGTCTATTTACGAAACAGGTGGCAAAAGAGAATAAGCTGGTAAGCACAGAACGTAAAGAATTGATCTTAATTTAAGCACGGAGCCGTTAACTGTAACTAGATGAAACCCATTGAAGCGAAAGATGTGAATGTTTATTATGGCGACAATCACGTATTGAAAGATATCTCATTGGGTATAAAGGAAAATACCGTAACCGCTTTCATCGGTCCTTCGGGATGTGGCAAATCCACCTTTCTTCGCACCCTGAACCGGATGAACGACTACATCGAAACCTTCAGGTTAAAGGGCAAGGTCAATATCAACGGAAAGGATATCTATGAGAAGTCCGTGAGGGTGGAAGAACTCAGGCGGAAAGTGGGGATGGTCTTTCAGAAACCCAACCCGTTTCCCAAAACGATCTATGAAAATGTCGCCTACGGTCTGAAGATCCACGGCATGGACGATAAAGGTCTTGTCAACGAGCGGGTGGAAAAATCCCTGAAGCAGTCAGCCTTATGGGACGAAGTGAAAGATAAGCTGAACAAACCTGCACTTTCCTTGTCGGGTGGACAGCAACAACGCTTATGCATAGCCAGGACGTTGGCAGTAAAACCCAACATCATTCTGATGGATGAACCTGCATCGGCGCTGGATCCTATTTCCACGGCAAAGATCGAAGAGCTGATTCATGAATTGAAAGAGAAATATACCATTGTGATCGTCACCCATAACATGCAACAGGCGGCCCGTGTGAGCGATCGCACCGCATTTTTTTATCTGGGCGAATTAATTGAATACGACAAAACCTCGGTGATCTTCACCAACCCTTCGAACAAGCAGACTGAAAATTATATCACGGGCAGATTCGGCTAAACCCGCATCAAAAAGAAAAACAATGTTATGCCAGCAGTAGAACCGGAATTACAGGCTTTAAGAGAAAATTTGCATGATATGCTTTCCATGGTCAAAGGCCAGATGGAAAAATGCATTGACGCCATCAAAGAAGAGGATATCGAGGTTGCTGAAAAGGTGATCGACGATGAAAAGAAGATCAATATCCAGGAGCTGGCCATCGACCGCGATTGCGAAAACATACTTGCCCTGTTTACCCCCGTGGCCACGGACCTACGGCTCGTGCTCGCCGCACTGAAGATCGCCAACGACCTTGAACGTATCGGTGACAGCGCCAAAAGCCTCGCGAAAGTACTGCGCGCTGATCCGGGTAAAAAGTATTACAAGTGGATGGAGGCATTGAATTTTATACCCATGCTGGAGGTCCTTGTGTCCATGCTGACGGACATGGGCACCGCGCTGCGAAAGGAGGAAACAAAGCCCGCCTTGAAAGCCTCTAAAAAGGATGTGCAGCTGAACGATTATTTTAAGAAGTCGGTGAAGACGACTGCTGACCTGATCAATAAGAACCCGGATGACGCAAAGGAGATCCTCACGTTATTTCTGATGGTTCGCAACCTTGAGCGCTCCGGCGACCTTACCAAGAACATCGCGGAAGAAATTGTTTTCCAGATCGAAGCCCGGGTGTTGAAGCACAAGGGAGGGAAGCGGTGAGGGAGTGAGTGGTCAGTGGTGAATGGTGAGTGGGCCAGCGTCAGCACAAATTTGCATTTCATAGCTGAGGCCGCTGCGCCCGCCGGAGCTTAAATATTTTAGGCCCGTTGCGTCCGGCGATCATTTAATACAATATAAATATTCCCGGTTGGGCGTTCATGCTGAAACGGCTTTGCGGGATACCTTTTACCTTGATGAAATGGTGAAGGATCCTGGCTGAGTTCTCCCGTCTGCAGGGAAAGAATTTAAGGTTCTTTTCAACCTTGCTTGTTTTAAGCAATCCCTTCAAAGTCATCTTATCCCTTGCACCTATTTCGCACTTTGGTTCGAGGGCGGCTTCCACCTTTTCAATGACCTCATTTATCTCAGCAATTGTCTTTTCGTTGTCCATTGGCTTGAATTTCGGCCAAACATAACAAGCATGTATGAGAAAGCAAAGGCTGAATCAATAAAGCAGCTGTTTTGAAAGGCGCTCAATGTGTTCCATTCAACATTGGCAACGCCAACGCGTATTCCAGGCATAATTTTTTTAATCCCTATTCTGTTAATCTTTTGGAGTGGTCGAAAGATCTGAGAACAAATCCGTTAACTTGATCTGGTTAATACCAGCGGAAGGAATAAGATTAGCCAAAGCCCCCGGCCCCGTGTTGGGGGCTTTCGATTTTAGGCCAGACTGAACTTCCGGCCGCCGTATTCGGACGCAAATCCTTCCTCACAAGCCGCGTCACAAAATCTCCGTAACTTGGTTAAATGGAAAAGACAAGCACTTTGTAACTTCTTCCACGATTTTAAAACGTCTAAATCCACTGCGCCCATGGCGGATGAGAAAGAGCCAACGGAATTAAAAGACATCGGCACTTTGCTTTTCAGGTCCTCTGCGGCTGTAAGGGTCATAAACGCCATAACACTTTATCGCACAGTCACTTTCCCGCTTCTGATATATTTTTTGATCGTGGAAAATATGGCTGTTTTCAAATGGCTGTTGCTGGCCAGCTTTTTCACGGATGCTATTGATGGCTTCCTTGCCAGAAAATATAAAGCAACCAGCATCCTGGGCTCCAAGCTTGATTCGATCGGCGATGATCTCACGATTCTCGCAGCCACCCTTGGGCTGCTGTTCGCGCGGTTCCAATTTGTTAAAGAGCAAGCCGCCGTCTTTATTCTCCTGTTCGCACTGTTCTTCCTGCAGGTAGGACTGTCGTTATACCGTTATAAAAGAATCAGCACCTATCACACGTACCTGGCCAAAACGGCTGCAGTCATCACGGCCGCATTTCTACTGTCGGTTTTTTTCATTGAACGGGTGTACTATCCGTTATTTTACACGGCTGCCGTGATCACGGGGATTGAACTCATTGAAGAGATCATTCTCGTGCTGAAGCTTCGCGATTACAGATCCAATGTAAAAGGATTGTATTGGGCGCTGAAGGAACAGGAGAAAGAATCGGGTAAACGCGCGATAAAAAAATAGCGGGAGCGCATGTGCATGCGTTCCGCAGGGTTAGCTGAGAACCCTTTCTTTCAGGAGGCTTTCTCCACAATCAGGGATATCGTTACTTTCCCATCCTCTCTTTTCCGATCGATGAGGATCGGTTCAGAAACCACCTTTCCGGTCATTTCTTGTCCCTCGTGAACTACAGTTACTTTTTTTCCTTTATCGTAATCGCCTTTTTCCTCTTTGGAGACCGTAACCCGTACCTGAATGGAGTTCCCATCCTGAAAATCCTTGACGCTAATGCCGTCTTCCTCACTGATATTTACCAAGCCCATAGTTTCTGATTTTATGATAGCAACAGTGGTTATCACCGCTGGTATTGCAGTCGTAAAATAGTCATGCCAATTCCCGTCAAGAAACCACTGTTACAGGTGGGAAAGGTTCCGTGATCCGTGGATCATAAATAATAATGACGGCCGATAAAATAACGAACCGTCCGTTTGCACTGCCCCTGTATTTAGTATTTTTAGGTCGCAATGGCCGTCGGTAAGGATTATTTACAGGAAGTTCAGAAGTTCATTTCAAGTCAGTACTGGTACTCCGGATGGAGGATTACCGCTGGCGTAATGGTCCCGTTGCTCGTTTTCATTCTCGCCGGGAATTTGAGTGTCGCAATCCCATTTTTATGGGGATCCCTTTTTGTCAGTCTCACGGACACACCGGGTCCCATTCATCATCGGCGCAACGGGATGATTGCGGCTACGCTGTTAAACACCTTTCTTGTCTTACTTACGGCGCTCACGAAGGGCCACCCCGCGATCCTTGTGGGGCAGGTTGTCGTATTGGGATTTTTCCTTACCATGGCAGGCATCTATGGTGGCAGGGCAGGCGCCGTTGGTACCCTGGCGCTGGTGATCATGTTGTTGAACCTTTTGTCTATCAACAATGATTATAACACCGTTAAAGGAAGTTTACTGATCGGAGCAGGGGGCGCCTGGTATACATTGTTCAGTTTGTTGCTGTACAGAATACGTCCCTATCGCGCAGTAGAACAGGCGTTGGGGGAGCATCTTATTGCGATGGCAGATTACATCCGATCACGGGCGGCCTTTTACAGGGAAGGATCCAATCTTTCTGAATGCTTCCACCGGGTGATGAAAACACAAAGCGACGTGCGCGACATTCAGCACCAAACACAGGAATTACTGTTCAAGACACGGCGGATAGTCGGCGACGCGAGTCCCAAGAGCCGGAGCCTCATGATGATCTACCTGGATTCACTCGATCTCTTTGAACAATCGATGTATGCTTACCAGGATTATGAACAGCTCCACCAGCAACTTGACAAAACCGGACTGCTGAACCGTTACTATGGTTTGATCCTCGAGCTGGCCGCCGGCCTCGAGTACATTGGTATCACCGTTCAGACGGGTAATGCCGTGAAGAAAGATTTTGACCTGACAAAGCGGATCGGCGAACTGGAGCGGATCACAGAAGAGCACCTGCAGGGCGCTGCAGTGACGGAGCGGAAACCACATCTCGAAGCATTGAACAAGATCCTGAAAAACGTACAGGACATATCAAACCGCATCAACAGAATCATTCTTTACACGCGGATGGAAGCCGACATCCGTACGAGTTTTGAAATGGCGCAAAAGATCAGCAGGATCGCCGCGACGCAGCCGCTGACGCTCAAAGTCCTGCGTGATAACCTTTCTTTCAAATCAGATATCTTCCGCCACGCCATCCGTCTCACGGTAGCCATGATTGCCGGCTACGCGGTGTCCCTGGCTTTTTCCCTTTCGCACAGCTATTGGGTCTTGCTTACCATCGTTACGATACTCAAGCCCGCGTACGTGCATACAAAAAAGCGAAATATCGAACGCGTGGCCGGAACACTGGTGGGTGTCGTCGTTGTCTCGGTCATTCTTTCGCTGATCTCGAACACTACCGTTCTACTGGTCATTTTGGTACTGAGCATGCTGCTGGGTTACAGCCTTCTTCGCGTGCATTATTTCACCTTCGTCATCTTTCTGACGATCTTTCTGATCATCTCGCTTTACTTTCTGAACCCGTACGATTTCCAAAACCTCATTCGGGAGCGTTTGATCGATACGCTCGTAGGCTCTGTGATCGCCTTCCTGGTTTCGCGGTTTATTTTTCCGGTGTGGGGCCATCACGAAATCAAAAGTTCAATGGAAAAGATGCTGGAGGCCAATCGCCAGTATTTCTATCAGGCATGGATCGCCCTCAAAACAAAACAAACGGACACGCCCGCCTATGCACTCGCCCGACAGGACGCCATCGTATCGCTGACCAACCTGTCGGATAATTTCCAGCGCATATTATCGGAACCACAGCAAACAAAAGAAGCGACGCCGATCCACCAGTTTGTCATCGCAAGCCACATGCTCACAGGTCATATCGCGGCGCTTTCGGATGAACATCTTTCACATGCGCTGGCCGAGAGTGGTGAGCTTGAGGAACTGGCGAAGGCGATCTCGTATGAACTTCAATGCGCGGAAGATAATCTCCGCCATTCCCACGCAAGAACGGATCTGAACATTGACGCCGAACCCCATTTGGCCAATCAATCCCTTACGCAACTCTCCATGATCTACGCGATAGCGTACGATCTGAGAAAGATAACGGCGCGGCTCTTCATAGGTCGCAATGAAACCGCCGCAGTGGCGGATCCGAAGCGATAACATCGGCGGGTTATTTTGGACGAAACAATTCTACCTTTTAAAACTTTTCAAGCCTTTTAAACTATCGTAAAGAGACCGTTTGGCACAACATTATTCCATTTTTTAAAAATTTGCGTACTTTTATCTCAACCAGATACGCCGAAATGTTGGACCTTAAAATCTTTGCCTCCATACTCCTGTGTTTCGTTGTGACCAAAGCAGTCTCAGAGGACAGTGTCCGCTATGAGCGCGACATAAGGCCGCTTCTGGCCAAGAAATGCTTCGAATGCCACAATACCGGCAATCCTAAAGGCGGCGTAAACCTTGATAACTACAAGGAACAGGAACGGGTGGTCAAGGATGGTCAGCTCTGGTTAAAAGTTCTCGACCAGATCAAAACCCGTCAGATGCCACCCAAGAGCGAAGGCGCCCTGTCTGAAGAAGATTACAATCACCTGTACAACGGCATCAACAGCATATTGCAAAATTCATTGCAGCAGAAAAGTCCGGGACATGTGGTCATTCGCCGTTTAGGGCATTCCGAATACCAGTATACCATTCGGGATCTGTTGCACCTGGACTTTGACGCAAGGAATTATTTCCCTTCCGATGGATCAGGAGGAGGGGGGTTCGACAACCAGGGCAGGGCGCTGTTCTTCACACCCCTGAAACTGGAGCGCTATTACGACGCAGCTACCCTCATCGTTGACTCGGTGTATAAGAACAACGAATTGTGGTCCAGGGTTGTGCCAGTCAGCTATCATCAAAACTGGTGGCAACGCTTTCGCAACTGGGTAAAGTCCATATTCCTGGAAGATTACGAAGAAGTGAATCCGCCGGAGGTCGCTGCCCATAAAGTGCTTGTTCCTTTCGCAACAAAGGCCTACAGAAGGTTTCTGAAAGACGCGGAGAAAGCAAAACTTCTGAGTCTTTTCCAAAAAGTTTATGATGAGAACGACTCGCTGGAAAATCCCGGGCGGTTTAACGAGGGCATTGCACAAACCCTCAAGTCCATCCTCGTCTCACCAAATTTTCTTTACCGCGTGGAAGAGGAACCGGAAAGGGCGGGCGCTTATCCCGTGAGCCATTTCGAGCTCGCCACCCGACTTTCTTATTTCCTGTGGTCAAGCATGCCCGATCAGGAGTTGTTCAATCTCGCGTATATGGGACGCCTTCAGGATACACTCGTACTGGAAGCGCAGGTAAGGCGCATGCTCGCCGATCCGAAGTCGAAGCGTTTTGCTGAAAATTTTTCCACGCAATGGCTCGGCGTGACAAAACTATTGGAAGATCAGCCGTTGCTCGATCCCGTCAAGTACCCGGGGTTCGACATGGAGATCCGGAAAGCCTTGTACCGGGAGACCATTGAATATTTTTACCACGTACTCACGGAAAGCAAGAACCTGATGGATCTCATCAACAGCAATTATACTTTCCTGACAAAGGACCTCGCCGACTACTACGGCATTCCGGGCGTTGCCGGAAAAGAGTTCCGCAAAGTCACGCTCTCAGACTCCGTGCGCGGCGGGGTGTTGGGAATGGGCAGTGTGCTGACCACCACCTCTTTTGCGACGCGCACAAGCCCTGTTTTGCGCGGCAAGTGGGTGATGGAGCAATTACTCGGAATTTCGCCACCCCCGCCTCCTCCGGTCGTTGCAGAGCTTACGGAAGATGAAAACATTCACAATGAACTTGGGTTAAGAAAAATTCTCGAGCTTCATCGCTCGAAGCCCGACTGCCAGTCGTGTCATGAGAAGATGGACCCGCTCGGCCTGGGGCTCGAGAATTTTGATCCGGGTGGACGTTGGCGCACCAGTTATGGCCAGGTGGACATAGACCCTTCCGGGGTGACGTCGGATGGACGCGCCTTTGAGGGACCCGTCGAACTTAAAAGGATCCTGATGACGGAAAGGGAGAAAATTGCGCGGAACCTGTCATCAAAAATGTTATCTTATGCCTTGGGGCGATCGCTATTATTCACGGACGAGCCGGCCCTGCGCACACTGGACAATTGCCTGTTGCAAAACAACTTTAATCCCGAGCGCTTCATCATCGAACTGGTGAAGAGCTACCCTTTCAGGATGAAGCTGAACGATTTTGAAGTCAAAGTTTGATTGAATACATCATGAAGAAAAAGTGGCAAATATCACGCAGGAGGATGCTCAAGGGAATGGGGGCCTGCATCGCGCTGCCGTTCCTGGAGGCGATGGCCATTCCGGGAATCAGCAAGGCGGCGGCTCCGGGCAAAGCGCCCATCCGCACAGCCTTCCTGTTCATGCCGAATGGCGTGCATGCCGACCATTGGACGCCCGCCGTCACCGGGCGCGATTTCGAGATGCCCCGGCAGCTTTTACCCTTGCAACATCTCAGGCAAGACATTGTTGTCCTCGGAGAACTCATGAACAAGAATTCAATTTTCAGGGGAGCCGATGGTCATTACGCGAAATCCGCCAGCCTGCTGACCTGTATGCCGATCAAACAAACCATTGGCGACAACATCAGCAGCGGAGGGATCTCCATTGACCAGGTTATTGCCTCGCGTGTTGGCAATGAAACTTTGTTTCCATCCCTGGAGTACGGCCTTGACCGCATTACCACGGGCGTCGACATCAACGTAGGGTTTACACGTTTATATGGTTCGAGTATTTCGTGGAAAACACCCAGTCAGCCGTTATCCAAGGAAATCGATCCCCGGCTTGCCTTCGACAGATTGTTCCGGTCTTTCGTCCCGGGGAAAAAAGTCAAGGAAGATCCCTGGAAAGGAAGTATCCTCGACATGGTGCTGGAAGACGCCCAGGATCTGAAGAAGAATCTTGGCAGGGCTGACCAGGACAAACTCTCCGAGTACCTTGAATCCATCCGAAGCGTTGAGAAACGGATCTCCAATGATACGAACAAGGAAAAATTTGCCGCGAATATCACTGCGGACATCAAACGCGAATTGATCCGCGTGAACCAGAATATCGATGACTATGTAGAAATGTATGCAGGCGTGGATGTGACGGAAAAAACCAGGCTGATGATGGACATCATGGCCCTTGCTTTCTGGAGTGATGCGAGCCGCGTTTCTACCTTCATGTTTGGCAATTCCGTCAGTAACCGGAATTTTACTTTCCTGGAAGGCGTCCACGGCAATCACCACTCTATTTCCCATCACATGGAAAAGGAGGACACCCTGGAGGAATATATCCGCATTACGGCATGGCATGTTGAGCAGTATGCCTACTTTCTGAACAAGCTGAAGAGCATAAAAGAAGGGGATAAGACCCTGCTGGATAATTCCATGGTCCTGTTTACATCCGACCTGAGGGATGGAAACCGCCACTCGCCGCGTAATCTGCCCATCCTTCTTGCAGGTAATGCGGGCGGAAAGATCAAGACAGGTCAGAATATCATTTACGAAAAAGACACACCGCTCGCAAACCTCTATATGACGATGCTGGAAACGATGAACATTGAAGAAAAAAGTTTCGGTGACAGTACAGGGACGTTGTCTTCCATTACGGTTTAACAGTCATGAAGCAAAACTTTTTCCGCAAGTACAGAGGGTAATATTTTGAGCACGTTAATATCCAAAGTCAGGCAGCCAGCGCTGATCCTTGCTTTATTCACCACCGGTTTTTTATTTCTTTTTCTGCCGTTCTTCAGACCGGATGAAGTTCCGTTTCTGTTTTTGTTTGTGGGAAGGCTGCATCCGCTCATCCTGCATTTTCCGATCGTGCTGATCATCCTGGCTTTCATGTTCGAAGTGGCAGGCAGATTCTACGGCCTGAAGATCGGAGAAAATACCGTCCTCGTGCTGCTGATTGCCGCGGCCTTATCATCAGTGATCTCCATTGCTGCAGGATTTTTCCTCTTTGCCTCGGGAGATTATTCCGGCAACCTGATGGAGCGCCATCTTTGGGCCGGGGCCATCACCGGTGCTGCTGTCTTTTTCACGCTCGGATCATTCTACATTTACAGGAATACGACGCGATATTACTATCTCTATTTCGGCGGCCTTCTGTTGACCAATGCCGCGGTGGGATACACCAGTCATTTGGGCGGGTCCATCACGCATGGAAAGGATTACCTTACCGAGCACCTGCAGCTTGTGTTTCATCCTGTAGAAGGCAAAGAACAAAAAGCCGAATCTGAAATGCTCGTATATGAGGATATGATCCATCCTGTCTTCGAGGCAAAATGCATGAGCTGCCACAACGCGCAGCGGGCAAAGGGAGACCTGCTGATGAGCACTTATAAAGATCTGATGAAAGGAGGTAAAAGTGAAAACCCTTCTGTCACCCCCGGCAAGCCGGAGGAAAGCGAGCTGTACAAACGCATTGTGCTTCCGGAAGGTCACAGTGACCGTATGCCCCCGGAAGGCAAGACACCCCTGGAAGAACCGGAGATTGCCTTGCTGAAGTTCTGGATCGCATCCGGCGCCGGAGAAAACCTGAAGGTGGCCGAGGCACGAAAGATTGATACGGTGCAACAGGTGATCATAACGCTGTTACCGGAGCTTAGCAGGTATAGACGACGGGCACAAATTCAGGAAGTGAAGCTCAAGACCCTCGAGCAGGAGCTTCAGCAGGTAGCCGGCAAGCTGGATATCTCAATCCGGCGCGACAGCCTTGCAGAAGAGAATCTCTTTACCATTGCCATGAAGTTTCCGCCTGCGCCTTTTACCAACGCGCAATTCCGTGAATTAAGTCCCTACTTTGAGGCGTTTTCGAAAGTTTCCCTCACCTCCAGCGGAATTGACGATGCGGGGCTTTATTACATCAGCCAGATGGTGAATGTCCGCGAACTATATCTTCAGAAAACTCCGCTGGACGGTTCGGGGCTTATTCATTTGCAGAAGCTCCCAAACCTCGAAATTCTGAACCTGTCGTTTACGAAAGTCGACGACAAAGCGATGATCGATCTACTGGAATTTCCCAGTCTCAAGGCGGTGTATCTCTACCGTACGAATACCTCCATGCAGGTGATCGAAGCCCTCAGGAAGTACAGACCCGGTGTTCGTTTTCTCCTGGAAGAAGGACCGTATTTTTAAAACGACGGCAATCGTCAGGGTCATTTCCTGCCACCCCGCATGTGGCACATCTTCTACGATGTTTCGCCTGTTCTACTGTTTTCGCAAATCCTTAAAAACCGGCGCCAAAGGTACATCCGCGCGAGATTGGCGATGATTGCACATGGATTAATGCCGCTTAAATGTTATTTTGTAGATTAAGAGAACCTGTTATGGGGATTTATTAGCATCAACCAAATCTTTGATGTTAGAAAATGCCGTTGGCATCAGGTCTTGCTGGAAAAGGATGCGGATTACATTCGGCATAACACTACTGTTTTTAGCAAGCCTGGCACATGCACAGGTACCAGGTTCTATTGCCGATCCGGCAACCCCGGCCATCAATCCAATGGATCCCAATGGCGACGGGTTTATCACCAGTACTGGCGCCGCATTTTCCGGCCCCCTGGACCAAAGCGAATTTGAACTCCCATACATCCCGATGCAACTATACCAGGACGAGCGCGGCGGCGACGGTCAGGTAGGAACAGGATGTGAGGTCTATGATCTGGTAGACGACCCTACCCAAAATGCGCATGCCGCCTATTACTACTTTAAAGATCCTGACGGTATCCGCAATAACGGTGATGAGCTGATATTCTTCAGGCTGCGGATGGCCAGATTTTCCAATGGGAAAACCGGATTCAGTGTTTTACTGGACACCGATCACACATTCGGATTTTCAGGTCCGGAAGCGGATCCGAACGCCATCGCCGGAAATCCTGGCTTTGAAAGAGAGGTCGTTGTATTTAATTCAACCGGTGCTGCCAGTGGTGTCAAAACATTCAATGTCGATGGGGTCGCTGACGGTTCCATGCTCATTTACAATGCGTCCATCCATTCAAATCATCAGGTAGCCTATGCGTTGAACCAGGATGCCGCCTGCAGTTCACGCGTCCCTACTTTCGCGGACATGTATGTTCCCTTCTCGACACTTGGAATATCGCCCGGCACCCAGGTGAGGATGGCGGTTGCGGTCAACGCGGATCCTGAAACTTCACTCGGCGGCGGCGCCTCAGACATCGGAGGCGTGGACGGTGATGTGATCATCGCTGATGACGACCAGTTCATCGCTGCAATTGCCAATTTTTCGCCCATTACCTTTGAAAATACCGTCAATGTTGCCCCTGCGGTGGTCGATGCAACGATCTCACTGGATGAAAATTCCGGCAATGGCATCGGTGTTCACACGGTTTCCGCCACGGATGATAATGGGGATGTACTCGTTTATTCTATAACAGGCGGAAATGCAAATTCCGCATTTACCATCGACAGTGGTACCGGGCTCATCACCGTTAATAATTCCCTGGCGCTGGATGCCGAAGTCTCGCCTGTATTTACCCTTGTTGTAGAAGTCAGCGATGGTACACTGACCAATAATGCCGTGATTACGGTGGCGCTCAATGACATGAATGAAAGCCCTCCTGTTGCGCAGGATGCGATCCTATCTCTGGATGAAAATACGATCAATGGGCTGGTCTTTCACAACGTAACAGCCACCGACCCCGATCCAGGTTCGATATTTACTTATTCCATTACCGGCGGAAATACGGGCGCGGCTTTCACCATCAACAGCAGTTCCGGCGAGATCACTGTCAACAATTCCACGGCGCTAAATTATGAGACGATGCCTGTGTTTACCCTGACTGTGCGGGCGAGCGATGGAACTTACCAGGATGAGGCGGCGATCACCATCAACCTGAATGATGTTAATGATGCGCCTGTGGCACCCGATGCCGGCGTTTCAATAAATGAAAATACACCGGATGGTGCGGCGGTCCATACTGTCAGTGCTATGGACGAGGATGCAGGGGCGGTGCTCTCGTATTCGATACTTGGAGGAAATACCGGCGCGGCCTTCGCCATTGACGGCGCCTCCGGCGCCATTACAGTCAATAATTTTGCGGCCCTCGACTATGAAGGCGCGCCTGTGTTTACACTGGCGATACGTGTCAGCGACGGAGTCCTGTTCGATGATGCTGCAATCACAATAAACGTGACTGACGTGAACGATCCTCCTTCCGTCCCCAACGGGATTCTTGTCATCAGTGAAAATTCCCCCAATGGCACGCTGGTGGGGAATGCGACCGCAACAGACCCCGAGGGAAGCGCACTAACCTATTCCATTATCGCTGGCAACACCAGTGCTGCCTTCGCCATCAATAACAGTACCGGCGTAATCACTGTCAATAATTCAGTTGCACTGGACCGTGAATTTACACCGTCATTTTCTTTAACGATCCAGGTCAGCGACGGGAGTTACGCCGTTGATGGAATGCTTACCATCAACCTGAACGATGTGAGTGAGGAGCCCCCCGTGGCCTCCGATGCCGTGCTATCGGTGGATGAACATCCGGCGGATGGAACATTGATCCATACCGTCACCGCGGCAGATCCCGATGTCGCGGCGGTATTGATCTACTCGATCATTGGCGGAAACGCGGGAGACGCCTTCGCCATCCATAGCGCCTCCGGGCAAATCACCGTTAACAATTCGGTGACGGTGGACTACGAAACTACACCCATCTTTAATCTAAGCGTACGCGTCAGCGATGGAACCTATTCAGATGACGCCGTGATCACCATCAACCTGAATGACATGAACGACCCGCCCGCGGCCTCCGGTGCCGCGGTTTGGATCAATGAGAATACCAGCAACGCCACGGCAGTCCATACCACGGCGGGTACAGACCCTGACGCAGTGGCCGCATTATCCTATTCCATTATTGCAGGCAACGGAGGTACCGCCTTTGCGGTCGACGGCGCGACGGGCATCATTTCAGTCAGCAATTCAGGAGCGCTGGACTTTGAAAGCACACCCGTATTCCTTCTAACGATACGGGTAAGCGATGGCGTGCTGTTCAATGACGCAGTGATTACCATCAACCTGAACGACGTGAATGATCAGCCTCCGACGGCCACGGATGCCGTGGTATCGCTGGATGAAAACTCCGCCAACGGCATCATGGCCCATGCGGTGGCAGCCACAGACCCGGATGCGACTTCCGTAATAACGTATTCAATTATCGCCGGAAATACCGGTTCGGCATTCGTTATCGACAACAGCACAGGTGAGATCGCCGTGAACAATTCAAGTGTATTGAATTTTGAAACCACCGCTTCGTTTATTCTGACTGTACAGGTGGACGATGGAATTTTCACAGATGATGCGGTTATCAACATCAACCTGAATGACGTGAATGAACAGCCTCCTGTCGCGATGGACGCTGTACTATCGTTGAATGAATACAGCGCCACCGGAGCACTGGTCCATACCGTCGCAGCAACGGATCCGGACGGCGCTGCGATCCTGAATTACGCCATTATCTCGGGCAACACCGGCAACGCTTTCGATATTAACAGTTCTTCCGGGGCGATAACCGTCGCTGATGAAGGTGTTCTGGATTATGAGATCAATCCCCTGTTCACCCTTACGGTTCGTGTGAGTGACGGAACATATTTTGACGATGCGGAAATATCAATCAGCCTGATCGATACAAACGATCCGCCCTCGGCCCCGGACGCAGTAGTCGCCATTGATGAAAATACGCCCAATGGCACAATGGTTTACAATGCTACTGGCACGGATGCGAATGGAGATATTTTAGCCTACTCGATTATCGCGGGGAACACAGGATCCGCATTTGCCATTGACAACACTTCCGGGCAGATCACAGTAAACGACGCTACGTCACTGGATGCAGAGACGACAGCTGTATTCTTGCTGACCATTCGGATCAGCGATGGCAGCGACTTTCATGAGGTTTCCATTACCGTGAATTTGAACGACGTGAATGAACAACCTTCCGTCGCCGGCGATGCGGTAATCTCGTTAAATGAAAACGCTGCCGGTGGCGCTGTTGTCGGCACGGTTTCAGCGACAGACCCCGACATCACCGCCGTGTTAACCTATTCGATCATTGCAGGAAACACAGGCGCTGCTTTTACGATCAATGCTGCAACCGGTGAAATTACAGTGAGTAATCCCGCTGCACTCGATTACGAAAGTTCAGCATCTTTCCTGGTAACGGTGCAAGTAAGCGATGGAACTTTTACTGACAACGCCGCCATCACCATCAACCTGAACGACGTGAATGAAGTACCTTCCGTCACCGATGCCGCCATCACACTCGACGAGAATTCGGCCAACGCCACGGCAGTACACACGGTCACAGGTACCGATCCGGATGCCGCTGCTGCGCTGACCTATAGCATTATTGCCGGAAATGCGGGCGCCGCCTTTGCCATCAATAGTAACACCGGGGAGATCACAGTCAACAACATATCTGCCCTCAATTTTGAGGCAGGACCTTCCTTTGTCTTGACGATACGCGCCAATGATGGTTCGCTCACAGGGGATTGCGATATTACGATCAACCTGAATGATGTGAATGAAAAGCCTTCCGCGCCGGATGAGATCGTGTATCTCGATGAGAATTCCGTCAGCGGGTTTCCTGTGGATACGGTTTCAGGCACCGATCCTGACGCGGCTTTTGTATTGACGTATTCCATGACAGCCGGAAACACCGGTAATGCCTTCGCGATCAACAGTACAACCGGTATCATAACAGTGAACGATCCGGCAGCCCTCGATTTTGAAACCATGCCTTCATTTATCATCAACGTCCGTGTCGGTGACGGAACCCTTTCGCATGACGCAATCCTGACCATCAACCTGAATGATTTGAGTGAACGTCCGTCCGGTGCCGATGCTGCTGTGTCTTTGGACGAGCATTCTGCCAACGGCACCACGCTCCATACCGTTACGGTTTCCGATTCGGATGCAGGGACGGTTTTCAGCTATTCCATTTTCGCCGGTAATACGGGGTCAGCGTTCGACATCAACAGCAACACCGGCGAACTCACGGTCAACGATCCCACCGCGGTGGATTTTGAATCCACGCCGTCATTTACATTGACAGTGCGCGTAAGTGATGGAGGTCTTTTTGACGATGCGTTCATCACCATTGGCCTGAACGATATCAATGAGGCACCTTCACCTGCGGATGCAACCCTGTCACTCAACGAAAATACCGCCAATGGCGTTACGGTTCATACCGTGAACGGCGCTGACCCTGACGGAGGTGCTGTTCTTACCTATGCTATCACCGCAGGCAATACCGGCATGGCCTTCGCCATCGATAGCAACACCGGGGAAATCACTGCCAATGATGTCCTGGACTTTGAGACGATGCCTTCCTATACTTTAACCGTCAACGTAAGCGATGGCAGTCTTTCCGGGGATGCTTCCGTTACCATTAACCTGAATGATGCAAATGAAGCGCCTTCAGGCATGGATGCCACGGTATCGCTGGATGAAAACTCCGTCAATGGGACGGCCGTACATGCCGTTTCGGCCGCGGATCCGGATGCAGGCGCGCTTCTCGCGTATAGTATTACCGCAGGCAATACGGGAACGACATTCGCCATCGATAACAATACGGGCCAGATTTCAGTGAACGATGCATCGGCCCTGGATTTCGAAACAACGCCCTCCTATACTTTAAATGTCAGGGTAACCGATGGGGGTCTTTTTGATGACGTCGCCATTATTGTTAACATCAATGACATAAATGAGACGCTCTCAGCTGCGGACGCCGCCGTCTCGTTGAATGAGCATACGCCCGCAGGCACAACGGTTCACACTGTTGCGGCATCGGACGCCGATGGAAACGCCATGTTGACGTATACGCTTCTTGCCGGCAATGCAGGGAATGCTTTCGCCATGAACAGCGCCACCGGCGAAATTACGGTAAACGACGCAGCGCTTCTGGATTTTGAAAATACGCCTTCGTTTACTTTGTCTGTCCGCGTAAGCGACGGGATTTTCTCTGACGACGCTACCGTCACCATCAGTCTCAATGACGTGAATGAATCTCCTTCATGTGCCAGCGCTATTGTCTCCTTGAATGAGAATCCGCTCAATGGAACCACAGTTCATAGTGTGGAGGCTTCTGATCCTGACGCCGGAGCTGTTCTGACGTATAGCATTACCGCGGGCAATACAGGCACAGCCTTCGCGATCAACAACACCACCGGAGAAGTCGTTGTTAACAACGCAGCTGCCGTCGATTTTGAAATGGCCGCGGCGATGACGATCACGGTACGGGTAAGCGACGGGAACCTATTTACAGATGGTAATATTCTGGTGAATCTGAATAACGCGAATGAAGCTCCGCAGGTCCAGGATGCGACCATCACATTGGAAGCGCGGTTTGTCAACAATGATTCTGTTTACACCGTTGTCGCCATTGATCCTGACGCCGGAGACGTCCTTTCATTTTCTATTGTCGGAGGAAATCCGGACAATATATTTGCGATAACCCCTGACAGGGGTCAAATCATCATTCAGGATGCCAGCCAACTGACCGTTGAGCCCCGCATTTTTGATCTGGAAATATCGGCAACCGATCAGGGTGGCTTGTCCGGCGCAGGCATCGTCAGCCTTTCCATACAACAGATACCCGATCAGATTTCGATCGCTCCTCAAAAAGGTTTCTCGCCAGACGGTGACGGCGTCAATGATTTCTGGCTGATTAACGGGATTGAAAGTTTTCCGGACAATCATATTCAGGTTTTTAACCGGTGGGGCATGTCTGTGTACGAAGCCCATGGATATGACAACCGAACAAACGCCTGGAGAGGGGAGATGAAGGGCGGTACGCATGGGGTGGAAAGCACTTATTTTTTTGTAATCAGAGCACAGGGCGTTGAGCCCATATCCGGATATGTTATTGTTAAACCGTAAAGAAAGTCAATGACCAAAACCCTGCTACGATATGTCCTTTGGTTAGTGACGATATCGTCAGGATTTTTCGCCTATGGTCAGCAACAGCCCATGTATACACAATACATGTTCAACGCTCTTGTGTTGAACCCTGCTTACGCGGGCTCGCAGGAAACGTTTACCGCTACGGCCATCACGCGAAAGCAGTGGGTGGGCATTGAAGGCGCGCCGGAGACCCTGGCCTTTTCAGCACATAGCCCGCTCGATAACCTGCGGGAGCGAAGGCGGCCCGGAAGCCGCGTAAGCCTGGGGCTTACCCTGTTTCATGACCGCATCGCCATCACCAGTGAAACAGGCCTGCTCGCGTCGTATGCCTACAAACTTAAACTCCACAACCATGCCCATTTCTCATTCGGCCTGCAGGGCGGCATCAGCCAATTTCGGATGCGGTACACAGACCTGAAACTGGATGACCCCAAGTTCGCGCTCGGCGACGTGAATGAATGGCAGCCGGAATTCGGAGCGGGATTGTACTATCGGGCGGAACGGTTTTACGCCGGAATTTCCGCTCCGCAATTACTGCGGCACAAAATAGCCGAAAATAAAAAAACGTTTCCGTTCTCACCGCATTATTTTCTTACGACCGGCTATGTATTCGACCTAAATCCGTCAGTGAAACTTAAGCCAAGCCTGTTATTGAAAAACTTCTCCAACGTATTTCAGGTGGATCTTAACTGCAATGTCTTCTTTAACGAAATCCTCAACCTCGGTCTTTCCTGGCGTTCCTATGAATCTATGGGCATGCTGATACAACTCCAGGCACATCCGCGCCTTGCTTTTGGATATGCATTGGACATCCCATATCGCAGCGGTGTTTCCAGGCTGGGCAATGGCTCGCACGAATTTATGGTGACGTACAGGGTACCAAGAAAAAAAATAAGAACCATTAATCCGCGCTTCTTCTGATGATGGCACGAATGCTTTTTCTGCTATTGCTGTTCGTTACTACAGCGACAAATGGTCAAACCAGCAAAAGACCGGATAAGCGGGCGGACGGGAACATAGCAACGATGCAGCTATCCGCCACTCCGGATGATATAGCTTATACGAAAAACAGTTTCTTATACAATGTCAGGCCCGTTGCTTTTAACACTTCGGCGATGGACTTCAGCCCTTATCCTTATGGTAACGGAATTGTCTTTGTTTCTTCCCGCACTCAAAAAGGCAGCGGTTCCGATGGGGAAGCTTTTCTGAGTTTATTTTACACGGAAGAGGCCGAAGATGGGAGCTTCTCCATTCCCGAACGGTTGCATGAGGGAAGCATTACTTCCTATCACGAAGGACCCGCGGTATTTTTCAATGAGGACAACAAAAAGATACTGTCCCGGAATTCCCTGATCAAAAAAAGTAAAATGAAAGACGGGTCGGCACACCCGCTCGAACTGGCACATTCCGAGCGTACGCCTTCAGGCCATTGGACCGAACCCGTCACGCTTCCCTTTGCCTCTCCCGAATATTCGGTGGCGCACCCTGCCATATCCTCGGATGGTACAACGCTCTATTTTTCGTCAAACATGCCTGGCAGCATCGGTGATTCCGATATCTTCATCAGCAAGCTCGACAATGGCGCGTGGTCAGCGCCCCGGAACCTTGGAGCAAAAATAAACACACCCGGGAAGGAATTATTTCCTTTCCTGTATCAGGACAGCATTTTGCTCTTTGCTTCCGATGGTCACGCGGGTCTTGGTGGCCTGGATATATTTTCATTCAATCTGAAAACCCCGGATGCCGTGGTCTCCAACTTCGGATCTCCTGTGAATACTGACAGTGATGACTTCGGAATCTTTCTGGAAGCGGAAGGAAGTTCAGGCTTCTTTTCTTCCAATCGCCCGGGCGGGTCAGGATCAGATGATCTGTACTATTTTGAATTACGACAACCCTTTGTAGAGATCCAGGTATATGACAGCCTTAGCCGGCGTCCGATCAATCATGCGCGGATCATCCTGGAATCAGGCGGCCAGTGGAGCAGACAAACACAAACCGATTTCAATGGAAAAACTGAATGCCGTTTAAATCCTTTCCGGAAATACCAAATTACCATAGCAGCCCAGGGTTACCTACCCGCTGAAATCGAAATGATCCCTTCCCCACAGCAGGAAAATCAAGAAGCGATCAGGGTGCACCTGATGCCATTGAAAAATACGATTCACAGTACCCTTTCATCCGCTCTGAAGACCCGGTCCCGGAGGGGCCTTTCAAACACAGTCACCTTCGATTCCAGGCCACTGGATGTTGATCTCGAACAGGAAACCACCAGGCAGCCCCATGATACGCTGCGTGCCGCTCCGCCGGATTCTGTTTCATTGCCCATGATCAATGTCTTCGCAGCAGAGGTCATCAACGAACTGCCCGCCGTCATCCTTGCCAAAGGCGATTCCCTTTTTGAGTTCACAAGTCAGGGCGAATCCCTGATCCTGCAAGGGGATCTGGAACTTCAACTCAATATCCCAAGGGGCGCCAAGCGCAATGATTATGAAAAAATACTTTCAGAACAAATCGTTTCCCAAGGGTATGCGATCAGCAGGTTTCTGTTGATCCGCAGCTTTTTCTTCGATACGGGCAAAACATGGGTGCGGAACGATGCCAGCGCCCAATTGGATAAAATAGCTGAACTGATGCACGCATATCCGCAAATGGATCTGCAGATGACATTCCACTCCGACAGCAGGGGAACCGATGAATTCAATCTTCGTCTCTCAAAAGCCAGGTCCCTGGAAGTGACGGAATATCTGCTGATGGCAGGCATTGAAAAAGAAAGGATCCACAGTAGTTATGTCGGCGAGAGCCAACCGCTGAAGGACTGCGGTGATCTTTCGGACTGCGATGAACTTTTTCATCAGATGAACCGAACGGTCGAGTTTAAATTTATAATAAGAGGATACTGAACATGCGTTATGTGACTTCTATCATATTAATGCTTGCGGCGCAATGCGTCCGGGCGCAGCAAAGCCCTGCGGCAATGGACTATTTTTCCCGGATGACGGATTGTTCCGCATCTCTGGGTGGATGGAAGTGTCTTGATCTGGATCTCAGTTCGGAAACTGTATCGGAAGAAGACAGCACGAAAACATACGCCTATTCATGGAATTTCGGTGACGGTACCAGGATCGGGGGCAATAAGGTAGAACACTGTTATGAAAATTTCGGAAGCTATCAGGTGACAATGGATTTGATAGACACCGAGACCAATGCAGTAATACGGAATGAATTGTCCTCCACGCTGCATCTCTATCCTGAAATCCTTCCTGTCATTGAAAGCAGGAGTGAAGGTCTGCCTCCCACGTATCTGGAATTCTCCGCAAAATTTGAGGGAGCCGGGAACTTTATTCCTGACCGGGTCTACTGGCGAATCGGAAATGTCTTTTACGAAAACAATACGATCGTTCACGCTTTCCCTGTTGCGGGCGTTTACGCAGTAGAAATGGCCATGGAAAAGGACATGGATTTCATAGGAACGGTAACAGCCTGTACCACGGCGACGATTACAATAAAAGAATCGGATCTCTGGACAACCCCGATCCTGAACTACTTTAAGACGGTTAGATCAGCATTGGAATCTGGTCCTTTTGCAACCGACGACATAGCCTGCTATTTAAAAAATAAAAACAGGGGAGAAGGTGCATATTCCGTCATTCCGCTTAAAACACTCATGAGCGAAATTGATCCTGACGAAGGGCATCAGTATGAAATCATCCTATTTTCAGGCAATCTTTTCTCCGATAAGAAACAATTGAACCTTCAGGGTCTGCAAGGGAATGACCTTTACAAGGCGCTGATGGATACCGTGTCCGCTTTTACCCTTCAGCCGCTGTTCTCGCTTAAGCCTGTAATACTCGCAGGCAGCCCAGCTTCCAGGTCGGAAGATATCGCTGGGCTTGAAGAAACGGCTGAACTCCTTCTACAAAATCCTTTTCTGCAGATTGAAGTAGGAGCGTATATCCACACCGGAAGCCGCATCACAAAAGGCATCCAGAACTCAGTGTCCCGGGCCGTTGCGATCAAGGAGGAACTGATTCGTCACGGTATAGGCCCGGAAAGAATTCAGGTAGCATCGCCAGAATTTAACTCAGTTTTGGTAAACACTTGTTCTGCGCTTTCAGATTGTGCATGGGAAAACAAAGCGCTCAATGGGAAGGTAGAATTTAAAATCACGGGAAGCACCTTATGAAAATTCTTTTTACAGTATTTTTTATTTCTGCCTATATCTGCGGCCTGGGACAACGCGTTCCAAACGAAAGTGAAAATATCGATTATCTCGTCACGTTCGGACAAGATGCTCCTCCCGATACCGGTGACGATGATCATGTGCAGATCATCTTCTTCATCGTTCCTTATTCTCACAGGCAACCGGTGTACCTTCGCGTCTTTGATCCTGACATGGGCAACAATCATGACGAGTTTGTCGGCGCGCCCAACACTTTTACCCGGTTCTCAGTATATGGTGGAAAGGGCGCTTTTTCCAGCAAGGAAGCACGGGAAATTACCCTTACCTCAAATTATAAGACCGGAAACTTACTGGCATCAAAAGTTTTCGGAAGTGAATCCGAGTTCGATTCCGAGTGGTATACCATGGGGCCCTACAATCCACTCGAAGGCGAGGAGATTCCAGCCTTTAACGGATATCTATTAAAGATTGTTGTTGAAGGTCTCAAAGGAAATGACGGAAATCACTACCGGTTTTTTCTGAGCGAGGAAGCCGGCAGAAACAAAAGTATTGAAGGTGCAAATGCCTTCGCGTACAAATACACATTCAAGTTGCACAAGGCTCAAACCCTCGCCCATATTTATCCATTCATTGAAAAGACCATTGTTTCCATCACACAGCATAATTTCGATTTCGACAATGACGGAGACATCCTGATCTATACCGTTGCACAGAACCGCGTCAAAGCAAAAGGGTCAGGCGATAATGCATGGGCATCCAGTATCCATCCTGTGACGGAGAGTGAAAAAAATCTGACCATGGATATACAAATTCAAAAAGTGAGCTCCGAAGAAAACACCATGACCGTTTACATCACCAACCAATACGATGAAGCAGTGCCATTTTTCGCCCTGCCTATCGGCGGTCCGCCCAAATACAAATACAATCTTAAAGTCACGACCAAATAACAGCATGACCCGTTTATTTCTACTGGTATTTTGTGCGGGAATTTTATGCTTCCACGCAGACGTGCGTGGCCAGAAAAGAAAATACGCTTATCAGCAATTAAAAGAGGATCACGGGCTTCCTCAGAATTTCGTGTATGGTCTTGTGCAGGATGATCGGGGTTTCCTCTGGGCGGGAACTGGTACCGGTCTGAGTCGCTATGACGGAAATGAACTGAAGGTTTTCGGCCGCACCGACAGTCTGAGTTCAGATTTTGTCACCACGGCTTTTCGATCCGCTACCGGCAAACTGATCTTTGGACACAACCAGGGAGGTTTAACCATGTTCGACGGGTTGCAATTCCGACGTCTTCTGGCCGATACGCTGGATAACAAAATTGTGAGTATTGCAGAAGGAGAAAATAATATCCTTTGGATTGCCACACAACAGAAAGGCTTACTGGTCCTTGATCAGGCTACAGGGAAGTTCACGTCCGTCTTTCCGGAACAACTCGGTGGCCAGATCATTAATGTCATTTTCCGAAAACACGATATGCTGTGGGTGGGCACGAATGAAGGACTTTTTCTCTTCAGGATCAATTCAAAGACGCTTGAACATATTGAGGCGGATCCCTTGCCTCCTTACGTGGAGGTTACGTCTGTTGTACCTCACAGCAGTGACAGTTCACTTACATGGGTCGGCACAGCTTTCGAGGGGCTCTTTCTTTTGAAGGACGTAAATACGCGAAAGAAGATACTGGTACTGAACAATTTCGAACTGACCGGTTTTACTTCCGAGACGATTCAGGATATGGCCCAGGATGTCAACGGAGACTTGTGGATAGGCACGCGTCAGAATGGTGTTTTACACATCAATTTCTCCGGCAGCGGCCGGAGAATTTTTAAGATAAACCACTTTGGAAAATCGTCGGGCTTTCCTTTCACTTCCGTGAATAAACTGATTGTCGACCGTCAGGGCCAGATCTGGGCCAGCACCATGGGCGATGGATTGGTCAAAATTTATAAGCAATCTTTCATTTATCTGTCTTTCACAGATTTTGGCGTTACCGAGGTCCGCTCAATAACAGAGACAGTATCAGGCTACCTCGTGGCAACGGACAAGGGATTGCTGCGGATAAGATTGAATACTGAATCCGATGAATATGAGGTTGAGACCTTCCCGGCGTTGCGAAACGAACCTGTCCTGAGCGTCTTCACCGACAGCCGGAACACTACCTGGGTTGGAAGCGAAAACAAGGGAGTATTCGTTATCCCGTATGAGACGGGAAAAATAGTGGCCGTACCCGTTGACAAAGCAAATGACCCCCTGGAGATCCGGCTTTTTGAAGAAGACAACAAAGGAAACATCTGGATGTCGGCGCGGGCAGAAGGTATCTATGTGCTGAGTAAAGAAAGAACACTGGTAAGACACCTGACAACTGCCAACAAGTTTATTCACAATGATATTTTCGCCATCAAAGCGGATTCGAAGGGAAACATCTGGTTTGGAGCCTATGGCGCGGGCCTGGCCATGCTGGATCAGAAAGGGACTTTGCAATTGCTCTCAAAGCAAGATTCGCTTCGGGCGCGCGACATCAACGACATTGATGAAGATGGTGCGGGCAACATCTGGATTGCCACTGAAGGTGATGGATTCTTTAAGTATGCGGATAAAAAATTTACACAGGTAGGTTCATCTGAAAACCTGGTATCACCCTTTATAAAGGGTATTCATTTTGACCCGGCCGGACGCGTCTGGTTCTCCTTCCGTAAGGGACTGGGGTACTTTGATCTCAAGTCTGAGAAAAAGTATAACTTCAGCACAAAGGACGGGTTACTCGCAAATGAAGCTTATTCATCTGTGATCATCGTAGACTCGAAATCAAATAAGTGGTTCTGTAACGACTACGGCGTCACGCTTTTCGAACACGACAGCATCGCTGATGAGGGGAAAGAACTGCTGACTTACCTCACAGGCCTACGGATCTTTTTTAAAGCTCGTCCTGGCGAACTGCAAAAGGACACAGGGCAGGGCCTCATGGCGGGAACCTTGCCTTCCGTGGAATTGCCACACGATCAAAACCATATCACCTTCGATTTCGTCGCCGTAAAACTAAACCGCGCAAGCAAGATCTATTACAGACATCTCCTGGAAGGCTATGATTCGGATTGGACACCTCCCAAAACGGAAACCTATGTGACGTACACCAACCTGGATCCCGGTAAATATGTTTTGAAAGTCCAGGCGACGGATGACCTGGGGTCCTGGGTGGACCCCGTAACAGAATATGCATTTACGATTACACCTCCCTTTTGGAGACGGACGTGGTTTTATCTGCTCCAGATCATCTCCGTCCTGACACTGTTTGTCCTTACCTACTTTATTGGCAGGAAAACCATCGCCACCAAGCGTTATGTATTGAGGCTCATGCTGTTTTCGAGTTTCTTCATTACGCTGGAATACGTCGAAAATTTTATTGATCCGCTCGTACCCGATATCTTCGGAGGAGCTCCCGTTTTCAGGTTCTTCCTCAATTTTCTTCTCGCCTTGCTGTTACTACCGGTGGAAACGATCATTACCCACTGGCTGATGGATGATGAACAAATACCAGCAGCCACCGCAAAAATTCCCCCGGACATCTCCGGCGAGCGCGAGGTCTATGAAGAACAAAATATGGAAGCTACCAAAGATTAAGGGTGGCAGGGATTTCCCCTTACTTTCCTTTTTTGTTTTGTTATTGTTCAATGTCTAAATTGGAATCTTATAGCCCTCAGATCCATCAACTGAACATTGCGTCTGTGAAGAAACCGATATATATTTCAATTGCTTTTGTATTTTTCCTGATACTTCAGTCCAAAGCACAAACGGTCGAACCGCCCTTTCTCAAGGCGCTGAATACGCGCTGGGTGGATTCGGTTTTTAATACGCTCACGCCGGACGAAAGAATTGCACAACTGATCCTGGTGGCAGCCTGGTCTAACAGGGGGGACGCGCACCGGGAGGAAATCCTCACATTGATCCGTGAGCAAAAGATCGGGGGGCTCGTATTCTTTCAGGGAGGGCCTGCAAGGCAGGCACGATTGATCAACGCGTACCAGCAGCATTCCAGAGTACCCTTGCTGATCGCGATGGATGCGGAATGGGGCGTGGGCATGCGACTGGACAGCACAATCCATTATCCATTCCAGATGACACTTGGAGCCGTCCAGGACAAGGACCTCATCTACGACATGGGTAAGGCCATCGCTATCCAGCTGAAGCGGACGGGAGTACATATGAATTTTGCTCCCGTCGTCGATGTGAACAACAATCCGGATAACCCTGTGATCGGTTTCCGTTCATTTGGTGAGAACAGGAACAACGTTGCCGACAAGGCGATCGCTTTCATGAAAGGAATGCAGGACGAAAATCTGCTGACAACTGCAAAACACTTTCCGGGCCATGGCGACACGAATGCAGATTCGCATTTCGCACTGCCGCAGATAAGTCATTCCAGGGAACGGCTTGATTCCCTTGAGCTGTTTCCTTTTACAGAGATGATCAGGGCAGGCGTTGGCGGCATTATGGTCGCGCATCTGAATATTCCCGCACTCGATTCAACGCGAATACCGTCTACGTTATCGAAACCCATCATCACAGATCTGCTAAGGAACAAGCTTGGTTTCAAGGGTCTGATCGTGACCGATGCCATGAATATGAGCGCCGTCACGGCCAGTAATCCCCCGGGTGTCGTAGATAAAGATGCAATCCTTGCCGGCAATGACGTGCTTGAATTTACCCAGGATGTTCCCAGGGCCATTGCAGAGATACGGAAAGCCATCCGCCAGGGCCTGATCAGCCAGCAGGAAATTGACAGACGGTGCCGCAGCGTCCTCGCCGCAAAATACTGGGTAGGATTAAACCGTTTGCAGCCGATCCAGACTTCCGGGCTTGCGAAAGACCTGCATGCGCCCGCGGCGCAACTGCTAAACAGAAAACTAATGGAGGGAGCGCTCACGGTGCTTCGAAATGAAGGCGGCCTCCTTCCATTGCGCCAGCTGGATACCCTTCGCGTGGCTTCCGTATCGTTTGGCGTAAACTCGCTCACCCACTTCCAGAAGACACTAAGTCAGTATGCCGGTGTAAGACATTTTTTTGTGCCAGTGCAAGCGGGCGCCGATGCCCTTGACGTTTTGCGTGCACAGTTAAAGAATTACAACATGGTCATTGGCGGGATCCACGATGCGGGCGCGAGGCCTCTGAATAAGGTAGATTTTTCCGCCGACGTCATGGAATTTATCAATGCGCTTGCGCAAGATGAGCATTCCATCATGGCAGTATTTAAAAACCCCTATGTCCTCGATAAGTTCAAGGACATTTCCGCCGCCGACGGATTGATCATTACTTATGAAGACAATCAAAATGCCGAAGCGCTTGCCGCCCAGCTTATTTTCGGCGGGGTGGGCGCCTCCGGCCGCATGCCGGTGAGCCTTGCAAGCGCGTTCGCAGCAGGGGACGGCCTCACGGTCGACGGTGGATTGCGCATGGCCTATACGCTCCCCGAAGAGGCCGGGATGGACTCTGAAATCCTTTTCCGCGGTATCGATTCCCTTGTAGCCCAGGCGTTGGATGCGAAAGCCATCCCCGGTTGCCAGATCCTGGTAGCCCGCAATAAGAAAGTTGTGTTCCACAAAGCCTATGGCCTCCACACGTACAGTGATACCGTGAAAGTAAAACTGACAGACCTTTACGACCTTGCTTCGGTCACGAAAATTTCGACCTCCATGGCTGCGCTCATGAAATTGTACGATGAGGGGAAATTCCGGCTTGATGCTACCCTCGGAGACTATCTGCCGAAATTCCAAAGATCCAACAAGGCCGATATTCCCATGTCCGATATCCTGACGCATCAGGCACGCTTCATTCCTTTTATTCCTTTCTACCAAAACACGATCAGAAAGAACGGGAGTTATAAATGGGCTACCATCAAAAAGGATTCTTCGCACCGCTTTCCTATAAAACTTACGGACCGGATGTATCTGCACCGCAGGTATCCGGACAAAATGGTAAAAGGCATCCGCAAATCACCGTTGCGACCCGAGAAGAAATACGTTTACTCAGATTTCTTTTTCATGCTCGCGCCACGCGTGGTCGAGCGTATGATTGATCAGGACTTTGCTTCATACCTTGCGGAAACTTTCTATAAGCCGCTGGGGGCGACAACCGTTACCTACAATCCTTTTCTGACATTCCCGGCCAATGCCATTGTTCCCACGGAAAACGATTATCTATTCCGCCGGCGGCCTGTCCACGGTGTTGTTCACGATGAGAACGCGGCCATGATGCAGGGTATTTCAGGTCACGCAGGCTTGTTTGCCAACGCCAATGACCTCGCGAAGATCATGCAGATGTACCTCGATATGGGTACGTATGGCGGTCAGCGCTATATCAGGGAGGAAACGTTGCGCGAATTCAGCCGTACACAGTTCCCCGGGAATGACAACCGCAGAGCGCTGGGCTTTGATAAACCAAACCTGAAATACCTGGGCGTGAACAACAATACGGCCGCAGGAGCAGGACCCAACAGTTTCGGACATACGGGCTTCACGGGTACATTTGCGTGGATGGATCCAGATACCGGGCTGTTGTACATCTTCCTGTCAAACCGTGTAACACCCACCCGGGAAAATACGCGTTTGTATCAGCTCAATACGCGGACACAAATCCAGCAGGTGCTCTATGACGCCATCATCAAAAGCAGCCGCCAGCCGCAATAGCCATGCCGCTGCGGATGTTTAAAAGTTACGTGATGGTTAGAGGGATCCGTGTCCCGGAAATGAAACGCCTCATGTCTTGATCTTTGCGATCACCGTAATGGATTCTCATCATATCCCACCCTTTGGTGGGCACGATAACGACGGCGCAGATAACACACTCACAATGCACGCCGGATTACTCCAATTCGCTGAAAAGATTGGGATAATCGGTTATGATGCCGTCAACACCCATTTCCTTCAGCGTTTTCATTTCCTCCAGCGTATTGACCGTCCAGGGTACAAACTTCATTCCGCTCGCCTGCGCCTTTTCAATCAAGTCACGCGTCGCGAGCTTGTAGTTCGGGCTATAGATCTCGGGCGTGAATCCGATATCTTTCAGATTGCTTTCCAGAGTAGCATCCTTGTTGCTGGTCAGAAATCCGGTGACGACGCCCGGATAACGGTTGTGAACTTCCTGTATCTGCCGTATATCGAAAGACTGGATATAGAATCTGTTGTCGATGTCGCTGGAATTGACAACATCCATCACAAGCGCAATCAACTCACTGGGTATGGGTTGATAGACTCCGTCCTGGTCAGGACGGGCTTTGATTTCGATGTTATAGATAACAGGTTTTAACTTTCTCTCCGTCGTGAAATTCTCCACCGAGTCGATGAGTTCACCGAGCAATGGTATGTATGTCCGGATCTTCTTCTGGTCCGGGAATCCCGGATGAAATTTAGAACCTACATCAAACTTGCGGATGGAGTCGTACGGCATCTGGTACAGCAGATATTTGTGAGCATCCGCTTCCGGGATTTCTCCGCCGTCAGGAAGAAAGGAGATCTGACGGTTTATGTGCGGATCGTGGGCGACAAGCACTTGCCTGTCCTTACTGATCTGGATATCGAGCTCAATAACGTTGGCGCCATCCACGATGGCCTGCTTCATCGAAGGGATGGTATTCTCGGGCATGAAGCCCCGTGTCCCGCGGTGGCCCTCCCTATAAAATGCCGGGAACTTGTCCATAACGGTTTGGGTATGCGTATCC
>JBARAD010000275.1:0-76345 GCA_049791675.1 Chryseosolibacter sp. | reverse complement strand
CCCTATACGCGCAAGGATGGAACACAGTTCGACTGGTTCCGCTCGCGCATGCTCGGTGGAAGAACCAATCACTGGGGCCGTATCTCTTTGCGCTTCGGCGAGAAAGACTTCAAACATAAAAGCGTCGATGGTCTCGGCGACGACTGGCCTATCGGTTATAATGACGTGAAACCTTATTATGACAAGGTCGACAAACTCATCGGTGTATTCGGATCCGTTGAAAATATGCCCAACGAACCCGACGGAATCTTTCTTCCGCCGCCAAAACCGCGCCTGCTCGATCTCTTCTTCAAGCAGGCAGGTTCACAGCTGGGGATCCCGGTTATTCCCTCAAGGCTTTCCATCCTGACCAAAGCGCTCCCGAACAATAACAAAAGAGGTTCGTGCTTTTTCTGCGCGCAGTGTAACCGCGGCTGTTCCGTTTACGCCGACTTCTCTTCGTCTTCGGTGCTGGTGAATCCTGCAATGGAAACGGGCAACGTCGACGTTATCCCGAACGCCATGGCCCGTGAGGTGATGACGGATGCCGAAGGAAAAGCCACCGGCATCTCCTACGTCAGCAAGGATGACATGCAGGAATATGTGGTGAACGCAAAAGTAGTCGTGCTCGCAGCCAGCGCGTGCGAGTCCGCCCGTCTGTTGCTGAACTCAAAGTCCACCAGACATCCCAACGGCCTGGCGAACTCCAGTAATATCGTTGGAAAATACCTTCACGACTCCACCGGGGCATCCATGGGCGGCATCATGCCCAAACTCCTGGGACGAAAGCGATACAATGAAGATGGCGTCGGAGGCATGCACGTATATACACCTTGGTGGCTGGACAATAAAAAGCTCGATTTCCCCCGCGGCTATCACATCGAATTCGGCGGAGGCATGGGCATGCCCGGCTATGGCTTCGGTTTCGGTATGCAGAACATGAATGGCAAATACCCCACCCGTGATGGAAGCATGAAAGACGCCGGTGGCTATGGAGCTTCACTGAAAGATGATTACCGCTATTATTACGGTGCTACTTTCGGAATGGCCGGCCGCGGCGAAGCAATCGCGCGCGAAGATAATTACTGCGAGATCGATCCAACGACGGTCGATAAATACGGTATCCCTGTTTTGCGCTTCCACTACAAGTGGAGTGACTATGAGGTCAAACAGGCAAAGCACATGAAGGAAACGTTCGAGGAGATCATTCACGCAATGGGCGGCGTCGTTACCTATGGAAAAGGCACGCCGGAAAACAATTACGGACTGGAGGCGCCGGGAAGGATCATCCATGAAGTGGGAACAACCCGCATGGGAGACGACCCGAAAAAATCAGCCGTGAATAAATTCAATCAGGCCCATGATTGCAAGAACTTGTTCGTGGTGGACGGCGGCCCGTTTGTTTCGCAGGCGGACAAAAATCCGACATGGACGATCCTCGCACTCTCGATGCGCGCATCAGAATACATCATCGACGAAATTAAAAAACAAAACCTGGCGTAAGAACCGGGAACAGAGATTCAAGATTTAAGATTCAAGATTTAAGATTTAAAATTAGGATCCCTCTAACTTGAAACGTCTCTGAATTTTAAATTTTAAATTTTAAATTCTAAACTCTAACTAAACCTTACCATGGATAGGAGAAAATATTTAAAGACGATCGCGGCGGGTTCTGTAGGCGCCGGCTTGCTGTTACAATGCACACCCGACAATAAAGAGAAGGCGCCTGATACCGCCAAAGAACTTAATTACGACCGGAACGCAGCCGAACTGGAGCGTGAAAAAGAACTCATGTCAGAGAAATTCTTTGACGAACATGAAATGAAAACAATCGCTACGCTCAGCGACATTATTATTCCAAAAGATGATGTTTCCGGAAGCGCAACAGAGGCTGGTGTTCCTGACTTCATTGAATTTATGGCCAAAGACCGGCCCGCGTATCAGACGCCCCTGCGCGGTGGCATCAAATGGCTCGACCTCCAATGCATGCGGCGTTACAATGCGGATTTTGCTTCCTGCAGTTCAGACCAGCAGATCGAAATGGTGGATGACATCGCCTATCCTGAAAAAGCGAAGCCCGACATGCAGGCTGGCGTTGCGTTCTTCAATACCATGCGCGACCTCACCGCCTGCGGCTTCTTTACCAGCAAAATGGGCCTTCAGGACCTGGGCTACATGGGCAACCGGCCCAATCAGTGGAATGGCGTACCACAGGACGTGCTCGATCAATACGGATTGCAATATGATGCCCGCACGCTGGAAATAAGTGTTAAATTCGATTCTTAATTTTTAACTAATAATTATGTCCGTTAAAAAAAATAATGTCCCCGCAGGGAAAGACCTTTCGAGAAGAAAATTCATTCAGTCGGCGTCCGTCGCGGCAGCAGCATTTACCATTGTCCCGCGTTTCGTACTGGGTAACGGCTATCGTGCTCCGAGCGATACCCTGTACGTTGCGGGTATTGGCGTTGGCGGAAAAGGTGAGAGCGATATTGCGAGCTTTGCAAAAAGCGGAAAGGCGGAGATCGCCTTCCTGTGTGATGTTGATGACCGTCGCGCAGCCAAGTCAGTGAAGACTTTCCCGAAGGCAAAATATTACAAAGATTTCAGAGACATGCTGGAGAAGGAACACCGCCATATCGACGCGGTTTCAGTTTCCACCCCGGATCATAATCACGCTGTGCAGGCCATGGCAGCGATGCAACTCGGCAAACACGTCTATGTTCAGAAGCCGTTGACGCACGACATTTTTGAAGCACGGGCACTGACAGAAGCAGCCAAGAAATACAAGGTCGTCACGCAGATGGGCAACCAGGGCGCGTCCGGCGACGGTGTACGCCAGCTGCGCGAATGGTACAACGCCGGATTGCTGGGCGATGTGCATACGGTATACGTCTGGACAAACCGTCCCGTGTGGCCACAGGGAATTCCGTGGCCTGGAAACAAAGCGGAGGTCCCCAAGGAACTCGACTGGGATCTGTGGCTTGGAACGGCGCCGTATAAAGAATATGTCGACAAGATCGTTCCCTTCAACTGGCGCGGATGGTGGGATTACGGCACCGGTGCGCTGGGCGATATGGCCTGTCACCTGGTGGAGCCGCCATTCCGCGTGCTGAACCTGAACTATCCTACGGATGTAACAGCCAGTGTGGGAAGTGTTTATGTGGATGAATTCAAACGCGGATATTTCCCCGAGAGCTGCCCCCCCTCCTCTTACATTGTTTTGACATTCCCGACGCAGACAGGCAAACAGCCCATCAAGCTGCACTGGATGGATGGTGGTATTCAGCCACCGCGTCCGGAAGAACTCGGCCCCAACGAAGTGATGGGTGACGGAGGCAATGGCGTGATCTTCATCGGAACGAAAGGGAAAATGATGTGTAGCACTTACGGCGCAAATCCACAGTTATTGCCTACTTCGAAGACGCAGGAAACCAAAGTACCCCAGACCATCAAGCGTGTTCCCGGCGGAGCGGATGGTCACTATGCACAATGGGTGGAAGCAAGTCTCGCTGGCTATGGAAAAATGGAAGTAAGCTCTCCTTTCGAAATTGCAGGTCCACTTACCGAATCAATCCTGATGGGAAATCTCGCGATCCGAAGCCATGACATCCAGATACCAAGAAAAGACAAGCCGGGACAATTCGACTATCCAGGACGGAACATCAAGCTGATGTGGGATGGCAAGAATATGAAGATCACCAACTTTGACGAAGCCAACCAGTTCGTTAAACGCGAATACCGCCAGGGTTGGAAACTCTCCTAAGTGGGATCTGTGGGATGTGAATAAAAAGGATATATGGACCCAACATATATCCTTTTTTTTGGTTCAGGCCTGGCGGTGGCTTCCGGCCTCTGCCAGGGCTCAGCCAACAACCAATGACCAACAAACAGGTACGAATCTTGCACAAACAGGGGCCATGTAGGAAGTTTTTATTAACTTTTCCCATCATTTTATCATGGATCATATGAATTCAACCGGTAAGTCTTCAAGAAGAAATTTTATCAGGAACGCGGCCGTTGCGGGCGCGGCATTTACAATTGTCCCACGTTTTGTATTGGGAGGAAAAGGATTTATCCCACCCAGTGACACGGTCTATATTGCAGGTATCGGCGTCGGCGGTAAGGGCACCAGTGACCTCACCGGTGTCGCCAGAAATCCCAATGCAAAGATCGTATTTCTGTGCGATGTGGATGACCGAATGGCTGCTGATTCGAAAAAGAACTTTCCGCAGGCGAAATATTACAGGGACTTCCGCACGATGCTCGACAAAGAGAACAAGGGCATCGATGCCGTGACAGTATCCACTCCGGACCATACGCACGCAGTGGCGGCCATGGCGGCCATGAATCGCGGAAAACACGTGTATGTTCAGAAACCGCTGACATGGTCTATCTATGAAGCGCGCATGCTGGCGGAAACCGCGAAGAAAAACAAAGTCGTTACCCAGATGGGCAACCAGTTCGCTTCCGCGGAAGCGGTGCGGCGCGCAAAGGAATTCGTTGACGCCGGAATGATCGGCGATGTAACCCGGGTACTCGCGTGGACCAACAGGCCGGTGTGGCCGCAAGGAATCCCTGCACCCAAGGGGAAATTTGAAATCCCAAAAGAACTTGATTGGGATCTCTGGCTAGGTCCTGCTAAACACATCGATTACAACCCCGCGTATCTTCCATTCAACTGGAGAGGCTGGTGGGATTATGGAACCGGCGCACTCGGTGATATGGGCTGTCACGTGATGGATGCTGCCTTCCGCATACTGCCCATCGATTTTCCCAATGAAGTCGAGTGCAGCGCCACCACGGCATGGAGTGGTTTCTTCGAAGAGGCAAATTACCAGGAAAGCTGCCCTGCCTCCTCGATCATTCATTTGAATTTCCCGCGCACCGATGGCAAGGGCGATATCAAGCTGACGTGGATGGACGGCGGTCTGCTGCCCAAACGTCCCGAAGAATTGATGCCGGATGAACCCATGGGCGATGTTGACGGAGGCTACATCTTCGAGGGCACGAAAGGAAAGCTCATGGGCAACTACAATACAGTTCCCGTATTACTCCCCACTTCCCGCATGAAAGACGAACTTCCGAAGCGCACACTCCCGAGGGTCGAGGGAGGAGAAGCGGGCCACTATACCCAATGGGTAGACGCGTGTCGCGCCGGATATGGAAAGATGAAGATCAGTTCTCCTTTTGAATATGCCGGACCCTTCACCGAAGCTGTCATTATGGGCAATCTTGCCCTGAGAAGCTACGGCATGCGCAGCGAAGGAAAGAATCATTACCCGGGACGCAAGAAACTTCTCTGGGATGCAAAGAATATGAAGATCACGAATTTCGACGAGGCGAATCAGTTCGTGAAACGCGAATATCGGAAGGGTTGGTCACTGAATAGCTGACAAAGGGATAGTTGACAGTAGGCAGTTGACAATAGGGAACTTGCAAAGTGTGTGCGGTTGCAGAATTTTACTGAATCTGCCCGGGCTAATGATAAACCTTCAAATGCAGAAAGCCGGCAAGACCTCCACACCATCAGACCCCGCATTGTCAACTGTCAACTGGCTTTCTAAACTGGTGCTCGTCCAGATACGGGGTCACCTTCCGACCTGCGTGCTTACTTGGTTATGAAATTGTCAACTGACTATGTTGAAGATCGATTCGCACACGCACATCATACCGAAAAAATTACCCAACTGGAGTGAGAAGTTCGGTTATGGTGATTTTATCTATCTGCAGCATCACAAAAAAGGATTTGCGAAAATGATGCGGGGCAATCAGTTCTTCAGGGAGATCAGGGAAAATTCCTGGAATGCAGAACTTCGCATCAGGGAATATGAAAAGTATCACACTCAGGTTCAGGTAGTCTGTACCATTCCCGTCATGTTTTCTTACTGGGCGCGGCCGCTGGATTGCCAGGACCTTTCACGTTTTCTGAATGACCACATTGCGGAACTGGTGGCAAAGCATCCCTTACATTACCTCGGCCTGGCGACCCTGCCCATGCAGGATACGGAACTTGCGCTTCATGAGCTCGGACGCTGTAAGGAAATAGGACTCCACGGCATCCAGATCGGCTCCAATATCAACGACCTGAACCTGCACGAAGAGCGTTTCTTTCCTGTCTTCGAGATGTGCGAGAAGCTGGGAATGGCCGTCTTGGTGCATCCGTGGAATATGATGGGACAGAAACAAATGCAGCGTTACTGGCTACCGTGGCTGGTGGGAATGCCTGCGGAAACTTCGCGTGCCATCTGCTCAATGATATTCGGTGGAATTTTCGAGCGGTTGCCGGGATTGCGCGTCAACTTCGCGCATGGAGGAGGATCTTTTTTGCCCACCCTCGGCAGAATCCGGCATGGATTTCGTTGCCGTCCTGACCTGGTGGCCATCGATAATCCTGTGGATCCCGGACAATATCTGGGCCGGTTTTGGGTCGATACGGTGGTCCACGACGCGGAAATCCTGGATTTCATGATCACCCGGGTTGGATCAAAAAGAATTACCTTTGGAACGGATTATCCGTTTCCCCTCGGAGATCTTGAACTTGGAAAGTTTATCGAAGAAACCGACCTTGACAACAAGATCAAAGAAGATATTTTTCACAATGCAGCCCTGGAGTGGCTCAGCCTGACAAAAGAACGATTTGAATGAAGACGATTGGCAGCATCTTTACCTTTCTAACGGTATTACTATACGCAGTTTCCGGAATATCGCAGGATCAGCGCACACTGGAATACCTGCAGCAGGAAGAACAACGCAAACGCACGGAAACACTCCGGCAGCTTGACTCGGGCGTGTACTATATGGATAACGAACAATATGTCCTCGCCGACGAAAAATTCAAAGATGTGTTGCAGCATGTTAAAAGCGTCCCTTCTGATCTCACTTTTTACTTCGGCAAAAACTCTTTTTTCCTCAACCAGTACAAGCAGAGTATTGACTGGCTGAACAAATACATTCAGCTGAAGGGAACCACGGGACAGTACTACGAAGAAGCGACCGAATGGCTGACCAAAGCCGAATCAGAATACCTGAAAGAAAAATCCACCGCAGCGGGAAAGACACAGCAGATCCTTTCCAATAATTATGACATCGATTGTGGCCCAACGGGAAAAGTTATCTGTCCCGTGTGTCAGGGTAACCATGTCATCGTAAAAAAAGGCGCTTTCGGTGATTCCTTCAAGACTTGTCCTTATTGCAACGAGCACGGTATCCTCACGTGCGAACAGTACAATAAGTTGCTGCGCGGCGAATTGCAGCCCAGGAAATAATTGGCGTGGCGGATGCCCTGCTCTACCCCCCCTACGGCCGCACCGCGGCGAAAAAAAAATCGTATATTTGGCGTTCATCAACCCAAAAAACCGGATTAACCTGCAATTAATCAGGCCCTATGGCATTACACAACAAAATTGACAGCCGCCTTCTCAAGGAGAAGATGCTATCGGCATCGGAAAGCCGCGTGACAGTTTCTTTTTACAAATACCACCAGGTGACGGATCCCGTTGAATTCCGAAATGAGTTATACCGGAATTTTGAATCGCTGAACGTGCTGGGCCGCGTATATGTGGCTTCCGAAGGTATCAACGCACAGATCAGTGTGCCCGCCGGAAGATTTGAAACTTTTAGTGATTATCTCTATAGCATTCCGTTCCTCCATGGCGTAAGACTGAATACTGCCGTCGAAGACAATGGCAAATCTTTTTTCAAGCTTAAAATTCTTGTCCGAAAAAAAATTGTCGCAGATGGGTTGAACGACAGCACTTTTGATGTAACAGATTCGGCCACGCACGTGAACGCAGTTGACTTCAACACACTGGCAGAAAATCCGGATACCGTGATTGTCGATATGCGCAACCACTATGAAAGTGAAGTAGGCCATTTCAAAAATGCCATCTGCCCCGATGTCGACACCTTCAGAGAGGAACTTCAGGCAGTGGAAGACCTCATGCGGGATCAAAAGGATAAAAATCTTCTCCTGTATTGTACCGGTGGGATCCGCTGTGAGAAGGCCAGTGCATGGATGAAACACCTCGGATTTAAAAATGTCTTTCAACTGGAGGGTGGTATCATCAAGTATGCCCAGGAAGTAAAGGAGCACGGTCTTGAGAACAAATTCATCGGGAAAAACTTCGTGTTTGATGAACGTCTCGGAGAACGCATTACCGAGGATGTCATTGCGATATGTCATCAGTGTGGAAAAGCATGCGATGACCACACCAATTGTAAAAATGACGGATGCCATCTTCTTTTCATCCAATGCCGGGAATGTGGCGAAAAATACAATGGATGCTGTTCAGAGGTGTGTCAGGAGACCCTGACCCTTCCTGCCGAAAAACAAAAAGCGTTACGGCAGGGCATCAATAAAGGCCGCCAGGTATTCAAAAAAGGCCGTTCAGAAAAAATTCCTTACATGAAAAAAGCGTCAAAAACCGGGTAGTCGGAAAGAGGAAAAAATAAAAACCGCAAAAATGAGCATCCGGATAGGGATTATAAATGTTTCCGACAGGGCCAGCCAGGGGATTTACGAGGACACACCGGGCATAACAATTGCTGCTACACTGTCGGAATACCTCAGAAGTTCGTGGGAGAAGGAATATGCGGTGGTACCCGATGAACAACACCTCATTGAACAAACCATGATAAACATGGCGGACCAAAAAAATTGTTGTCTTATTATCACATCCGGCGGCACGGGGCCGGCCAAAAGAGATGTCACACCCGAGGCCACAGAGGCGGTTTGCGACAAGATGATGCCTGGCTTTGGCGAGCTCATGCGGGCAAAAAGTCTTACATACGTACCTACGGCAATCCTTTCGAGACAAACAGCCGGTATAAGAAACAGAACTTTGATCGTGAATTTACCAGGAAAACCGAAGTCCATCCGAGAATGCCTGGATGCGGTTTTTCCGGCGATTCCATATTGTATAGACCTTTTAGGAGGCCCTTATCTGGAGTGCAATGAAGACGTGATGCAACCATTTCGTCCTAAAACAACTTAATTTCTGAGGTATGGCACGGATAAAATACTATTACGACACAGAAACCTGTAAGTACGAACGGGTAAGGACCCGGAAAAGCGATATCGTTCTCAACGCGCTGGGTTTCCTCTCGCTAACGGTGATGCTGGCGGTCGCCCTGCTGATACTGTACGACAACTATTTCGAATCACCGAAAGAATTAATCCTCAAGAACGAGGTCAAAGAGCTCGAGTTCTATTACGACAAGCTCAACAAGGACGTGGAATTGCTCAGCCAGATCCTCGACAATGTCGAACAGCGCGACGACAATATTTACCGCGTTGTACTCGGAGCAGAACCAATTGAAAAATCCGTTCGCGACGCGGGTGTCGGCGGAGCGGATCGCTACGCCGATATCAGGACGAAGAATATCGGGCACTCCGATCTGGTGATCGGGCTTCACGAAAAAGTGGACAAGCTGCGCAGGAAACTTTATATCGAATCCAAATCACAGGATGAAGTGGTAAACCTGGCGGAGAAAAAAGAAAAACTCTACGCATCCATTCCCGCCATCCAGCCGATTGCCAACAAACAATTGATCGCCCTTGCCTCTGGTTTTGGCTTGCGCATTCACCCCGTATACAAGGTGAAGAAAATGCACAATGGAATTGACTTTGCCGCCAGTATCGGTACGCCTATCTATGCCACCGCAGACGGCACTGTCCTGAAAACGGATGTGCGCTTCAGCGGATATGGAAAAATGGTGGAGATCGACCATGGTTTCGGCTACCGGACCCGCTATGCGCACATGCACGATTTCGCTGTCAAACGAGGACAACAGGTAAAGCGCGGAGACCTCATCGGCTATGTCGGTAACACGGGTCTGTCTACGGCACCGCACCTGCATTATGAGGTCTTTATCAATGACCAGCATGTAGATCCGGTTCACTACTTCTTCAACGATCTCACCGCCGCGGACTACGAAAGGATCCTGGAACTTGCATCGGCTGAGAACCAGTCTCTGGGAATGTAGTAATCAGTGGTGAGTAGTGAGTAGTGAGTAGTGAGTAGTGAGTGCTCCTGCCGCTCAACGAATTCATTCCACTTTCAAATTCCAGCTTCGCTGGAGTAAGTCCCCTTCAAGGGATTCAGGGGTATAACTTTTTCCCCCGATAAATTCTTTTTGAGTGAATAATACCTGATTTTTACATCAGGATCTATGAGGTCAAGCCTACATCACTCAAGACGCACCTTCCTGAAACTTCTGCTGGGAGCAGGAATGGTTGGTATGTTGAAACCTGGATTTGCCGCAAAGCGCAAGAGCCAGGTGATGACTGTGAAGGGGCTGATCGATGCCTCAGCGCTGGGGCACACATTGCCGCACGAACACTTACTTGTCGATTTCATTGGCGCCGAAGAGATCAATCCACCACGCTGGGACCGCGAAGAAGTTATCAGCAAAGTATTACCCTACCTGGAGGAAGCTAAAGACGCCGGATGCCATACCCTGATCGATTGCACGCCGAATTATCTCGGCCGCGATGTTGTACTCCTGAAACAGGTATCTGATAAGACCGGGCTGAACATTATCACCAATACCGGTTATTATGGCGGATCGGATAACAAGTTCCTGCCTCCGCATACTTTTACCGAGAGTGCTGATCTGCTTTCACGACGTTGGACAAAGGAATGGCAAACCGGTATTGATGGCACCCCTGTGAAACCAGGATTTATGAAGATCAGTGTCAACCCATCACATCTTTCGGATGTGTCGCTTAAACTCATTCAGGCAGCAGCGCTAACCCATCTTAAGACAGGATTGACCATCGCCTCACACACCGGTCCTGCGATCCCGGCATTTCAACAGATTGAAGTCCTTAAAGCCAATAAGATCGATCCTTCCGCTTTCATCTGGGTACATGCTCAAAATGAAAAAGATATGGTTCAATATGTCAAGGCGGCGCGCGAAGGCGCCTGGGTAAGCCTTGACGGACTGAATGATGATAATGTGGATGAGTACGTGCAGAAACTGGTATACCTGAAAAAAGAACAATGCCTTCATCGCGTTCTTGTGTCGCATGACGCTGGATGGTTCGATCCTGGTAAATCAGGAGGCGGTGAGTTCAGGGGATTTACAGTGTTGTTCAAAAAATTAATACCTGCTTTGGAACAAGTCGGTTTTATCGAGACCGATATTCTTCAATTAATCCAAAAAAATACGGCAGACGCATTTTCAATTGGAGTAAAGAAGTGGAAGAAAAGGAGGAAGTAATGCTTGGGAAGGATGTTTAAAGGCCTCTCCTATGCCTGCCCTTGAAGTAAAATTGGTTTTAGCCAAAATTACTGTCAGGAGCAGGTTCACAGAGAAACGCTATGGCAAACAGCTTTGTTCACTGTGTTTGGAGAGGACTTTAAAGTAAGGGCATTCGGGTGAATTTTCCTAAAGAATTTTAGAAACTTTGTTGAGCCTGAAATAATGGCTTTTTAGTGCCAAAATAGCATGTTTGAAGACAATTATAAGCACCGTGGATTGCGCAATAAGCTGGTTAAAATCCTTGAAAAAAAGGGAATTTCCGACCCCCGGGTCCTGACGGCAATAGGAAAAGTGCCCAGGCACCTGTTTTTTGACAACGCCCTCCTTGAACATGCCTACCAGGATAAAGCTTTCCCAATTGGGGAAGGACAAACGATCTCCCAACCCTATACTGTTGCTTTCCAGAGCGAAAAACTGGAGATAAGGCCGGGTGACCGGGTCCTTGAAATCGGTACGGGCTCTGGTTATCAGGCATGTATCCTGCTGGAGCTCGGCGCCAAGGTCTATACCATCGAGTACAACCGCAAGCTGTATGACACAACCCGGACATTTCTGCCGCTGATGGGTTATAAACCGTTTTTCTTCTATGGCGACGGCTCGAAGGGGTTACCAACAAAAGCCCCCTTTGATAAAATTATTGTGACCGCCGGTGCTCCGATCATTCCCGCTGCCTTAACCGACCAGTTAGCCGAAGGGGGCATCCTGGTCATCCCGGTCGGCAATCGGGAAAAACAAAAAATGATACGGATCAGAAAGAAAGGAGACAAACTCCTGAAAGAGGAATTCGACAATTTCGCGTTCGTACCGCTTCTGGGTGAAGAAGGCTGGGAAGATATCGGTTCCAGATAATTTTTGCCCTCCCTGGAAATACGGCGCGCCTCGTCTCAAGATTATTTCCTGGGGTGTAGCTTATTTCCCTCGCCCCAGCTGTTCGGTCAGACTCCTTTTGAAACCCGCAAAATCGCTTGCGATAAGCGTGCTTTGCTTTTTGCCTTTGACAAATTTCTCAAGTGTGGAAGGTAAAGGGATCGTTGACCCGATCGCTTTCTCGACCACGTCCTTGAATTTTGCGGGATGGGCAGTTTCAAGGAAGATACCGTTGACATCGCTGTCGTGCTGCGACAGGTATTGTCTTAAGCCGAGATAGCCGATGGCACCATGGGGATCGAGCAAGTAGTGATGTTCCTTTGAAACACGCAGCATGGTTTCAACGGTTTCATCATCGGTAAAAGCGTATCCTGTAATATCATGTGTGATAGCCTTGAAATCGTTCTTATACAGGTCTACCAGCCGTGCAAAGTTACTGGGGTTTCCTACATCCATGGCGTTGCTCAAAGTGTGCCTGGAGGGTTTTGGAATCATCTTACCGGACCGGAGGTATTCCGGTACGACATCGTTGACGTTCGTTGCAGCCACAAAGTGTTTGACTGGTAAACCCATCCGTTTTGCAAACAGCCCTGCCGTCAGATTACCGAAGTTACCGCTGGGTACGGAGAACACCACGGGTTTGTCGGCCTGGGTCCTCTTCGCATAGGCATAAAAGTAATAAAATGATTGCGGGATCAGCCTGGCGATGTTGATGGAGTTCGCTGAAGTAAGAAAATAGGCATCGCGCAGTTCCTGATCGAGAAAAGCACTCTTGACAAGCCTTTGACAATCGTCAAAGGTGCCGTCAACTTCCAGGGCCGTAATATTCCTGTCAAGTGTGGTAAATTGTTTTTCCTGGATATCACTCACCTTACCGGAGGGATAGAGCACGATCACCCTGATCCCCTCCACGCCGAGAAATCCGTTCGCCACCGCGCTTCCGGTATCTCCGGAAGTGGCCACGAGTATGACAATCTCGCGCTTTATCTGGCGGGAAAAATATCCCAGGAGCTGCGACATGAAACGCGCGCCGAAATCCTTGAATGCCATGGTGGGTCCATGAAATAATTCCAGGGCGCTGATATTTTTCTCCAGCGGTACGAGGGGAGCGTCAAACTGAATGGTGTGATCAATGATCCTCTTCAATTCAACGGACGGGATATCCTCGCCTGTAAATTTTTCTGCTACGACGGTGGCAATTTCCTGGAACGTCATCTCGTGGATGCCCTCGAAAAAATCCCCGGAAAGCGCAGGAATGCGCTCAGGCATGTAAAGGCCGTTGTCGGCCGCGAGCCCTTGCAGGACCGCTTCCTTCAAGGAAGTGAAAAGCGATGGATTATTGGTACTGTAATATCTCATAAATCAACACAAACCGGTGAATGATCAATCCAGGATTCTTGCGCCCAGTGGATTAATTCTTGAAACGAATACTTCGCTGCTCAGGCGGAATTTTTCAAACTCACTGCTGATCACTTCGCCTACCCTGCCCGCAGTTTTCGCATCCGTTGACAGCGCAAAAATGGTCGGGCCTGATCCCGATATCCCCGAACCCAAAGCCCCGCATTCTACGGCCTTCTGTTTGATGATATCGAACCCTGGAATCAACATCGACCGCACCGGTTCAACGATCACGTCCTTGAGCGACCTGCTGATCAGACCGAAGTCCGGCGTCATCAGGCCTGCTACCAGTCCGGCGATATTTCCCCACTGGGTGACAGCATCCCTGAGTGTGATGTTTACCCGAAGTACCTGACGTGAGTCCTGTGTGTTCAGTTCCAGGTGCGGGTGGATCAGCGTGCAATACAGGTTTTCCGGAGTCGGAATACTGACCACGTCCAGCGGATCGTAGCCCCTGATCAGCACAAATCCACCCAGCAAAGAAGGGGCTACATTGTCAGCGTGGCCTGATCCGCAGGCAACGCGTTCGGCTTCCATGGCGAAAGGAAGCAGCTCCTTTTTCGAAAAAGGTTCGCCGAGCAGATGGTTGATGCCTACCAGCGCGGCAACCGAGCTGGCGGCGCTCGAACCCATGCCACTTCCGAGTGGAAGGTTCTTCTTCAGCGTGATCTCAACACCCAGGCTGCTATTCATCGCCTTCAGAAAACCCAGGACAGCAACACCTGCGGTATTTTTTTCGGCTTCCAGGGGGAGACGTCCCCCGTCACCTTCTATCTTTTTCAGAAATACACCCGGCTTGTCCGTGAGCTTCAAAGTCACTTCATCGCCTGGTTGTTCTACGGCAAAACCAAAAACATCAAACCCACAGGACACGTTGGCAACGGTGGCCGGGGCAAAAGCGCGAACAGTTTTCATTTTAATGTGCATAATGTCCAATTCGGATAATGTCGGCAAACACGCCCGCCGCCGTCACGGTGGCGCCCGCGCCCGGACCGCGGATGACCATCGGTCTGTCGTGATAACGCTCGGTTGTCAGGAGGATGATATTATCGCTTCCCGACAAAGCGTAAAACGGATGCTGCTCATCCACACTTCCCAGATGAACTTTCACCTTACCATTTTGCAATACAGCTTTATACCGGAGCTTTTCCTTTCTACGGGCCGCCTCTTTTCTCAGATCATCAAATTCCGCGTCGTGTTTTTTGAGGGCCGCAAAGAATGCTTCGACCGTCATGTCTCCCCGGCAGTCGGGGGGAACAAGGTTTTGCACTTCGATATCCTGAAGATCAAGCGGCAAACCTGCTTCCCTGGAAAGGATCAGTATTTTTCTTGCTACGTCCATCCCACTCAGGTCATCGCGCGGATCCGGTTCTGTGTAGCCTTTGGCTTTCGCCTCCTGCACCACTTCGCTGAAACGGGTACCTTCCGTAAAGGAACTGAAAATAAAATTCAACGTTCCGCTCATGACACCCTCAATGCTGATCACGCGGTCGCCGCTCAGCAACAGATCATTCAGCGTATTGATCACCGGCAGCCCCGCCCCCACATTCGTTTCATAAAGGAATTTGACACCTCTCTTGAATGCGACTGACTTCATTTCCAGATACTTCTCATAGGCTCCGGAGTTGGCTTTTTTGTTGGGCGTTACGATGGATATGCTGGCTTCGAGTATATCGGCATAAAAATCCGTTACGGTCTCGCTGGAAGTGCAATCCACAAAGATGCTGTTCGGCTTATTGAGTGAGATCATCCGTTGCACGAAGGCAGGCATCTTCATCGGCTCACCCATTTCCTTCATATCGGAAATACAGGAAGTCAACGGTAGTCCCTCTTCGGAAAAAAGCATTCTGGTGCTGTTTGCCACAGCCACGACATTAACCTCCAGCAGATTCTCTTTGGCAAGCTTTCCGAACTGGTCCTTCATCATGGTGATGAGCGTGGTGCCGATCAGCCCGGTGCCCACCATGTAGATATTCAGCAATTTCCGGTCAGAGAGGAAGAAGGCTTCGTGCAGTGCATTCAGGGCCTTGGCTATATCAACCTGGCGGACAACCGCAGAGATATTCCGCTCGGAAGACCCCTGTGCTATAGCCATCACGTTGATACCGTTCTTGCCTAACCCGCCGAACATACGTCCACTCGTTCCGGGGCTGTGCTTCATACCATCTCCTACCACTGCAACGATCGAGAGTTCGCCTTCAATCTGCACTTCGTCGATCTCTTCACTTTTGATCTCATGGATAAATTCTTTTTCGATGGCCTGCTTCGCCTTGCGGGCTGAAATGCTTTCAATCGCAATACAGATCGAATGCTCCGATGACGCCTGGCTGATCAGGATCACATTGATCTGCTCCCGGGCCAGCGTGGCAAACAATCTCATGGACACGCCTACAACGCCTAACAATCCGCTTCCCTGTATGTTGAGCAACGAGACCCCATTGAGCGAAGAAATCCCCTTGATCAGTTTTCCATTGGTGGATTGGGCATGTATGACCGTTCCTTTAAAAGCGGGATTAAAAGTATTCTTTATCCAAATGGGAATTTTGTTGATCATCGCCGGCTGCATGGTGGCCGGAAAAATTACTTTGGCCCCGAAGTGTGAAAGCTCCATCGCTTCCTCATAACTCATCTCGGGTACGGTGAATGCTTTTTTGACAAGCCTGGGGTCGGCCGTCATCATGCCGTCAACATCTGTCCAGATCTCGAGATCGGTTGCCTGTAAAGCCGCGGCGAAAATAGCTGCGGTGTAATCGGATCCGCTTCTTCCCAGTGTTGTTGTTTCTCCGGTATCCGCTGTGCCGATAAAACCGGTAATGACCTGGAGGGGCCGGCGCGAAGCAAAATGCCCGGCAATCTGCTTGTTTGTTTGTTCAAAATCCACTTTCGCATGCCCGAACTGGTTATCCGTGCGTATCAGTGTCCGGGCATCCAGGTATTCGGCAGCGATACCCTGATCCTTGATGGCTTCGGCAATAACAAAGGCAGACAGACGCTCGCCGAAACTCATGATGTAATCGAGCGTGCGTGGCGTCCTTTCCTTCACCAGGTAAACACCGTGCAGAACGTCTTCCAGCTCATTCATTTTTATTTTGACCTGCGCCAGAATGCTGCTCTGTTTTTGTATCGAGATGAGTTCGCGTACCGCATCCAGGTGACGCTTCTCGAGTTGATCAGCTCTTTGCGAGTAGTTTGCATTTCCATCCAATGCGAGCTTGCTGATTTCAAGCAATTCATCCGTCACACCGCCAAAGGCAGAGAACACCACCGCCACGTCTGCTGACAAATAGGGCTTGATGATTTCTATCACCGCACGGATACGGGCCGGAGTAGCTACAGACGAACCACCAAATTTTAAAACTTTCATGTTTTTTTACTTACGACTTACAACTTAAAACATATACTTCGCATCAGGGCACACATTTCCTGGAAATGGCATTATCTGACCTTGTTGGGAATTGAAATGTGTATACGGGTCACCCCGTAATGGTGGTGGTCATCACAGAAGCAGAAACAAAACAGGCACCCCACACAAAGGTGGTTGAGTTTGAAAGGATCGATTGGTTTTTGCCTGTTTCCATGAATAAAGCACCGAATTAATGAAATCATAGAGTTGTTTCCAAAGTATTTTTTCTGATTTTTGTCCCGCCTGCAGCAGAAAATATTTGCAAACGTTGGCAATAGGGCCAAAACCCTGAAAATCATTGGATGAAGGTCTCCTAAATATTACAGATGGTTAAACAAAAGAAGTTCCCGCGCGCGTCCTTCGTCAGTATGACAGAACTCGTGCTGCCCAATGACACGAACACCCTGAATAGTCTGATGGGCGGAAGGCTCATGCATTGGATGGATATTGTCTCGGCCATTTCAGCGCAGAAACATTCCAACAGTACGGTGGTCACCGCATCGGTCGATAACATCTCATTCAAGCATCCGATCAGACTCGGTAATGTCGTTACGCTGAAGGCGAATGTGACACGTGCCTTCAACACTTCCATGGAAGTGCGCATTTATGTTGAAGCCGAGGACATCCCTTCCGGAGAGAAGATCGACAGCAACAGTGCATATTTCACTTTTGTAGCCGTGGACCGGGCGGGCAAACCTGTTGAAGTACCCGAGATCGAACCCGAGACTCCCGAAGACATCGCCCTCTTTGAAGGAGCCCTCCGCAGGAGACAACTCCGCTTGATCCTCGCAAACAGGATGAAACCCCAGGACGCCAAAGAACTGAAATCGATCTTTGATATTAAATAAGGACAGCGGTGCACTCGACTTCTCCCCTCTCCCATTTATTTCAGGAAGAACTCTATTCTTTTCCATCGCCTGTGATCGTCGTTCTGCCACAGACATGGGATGCTTACGGCGCTGATCAGCAAACCCTCCTTCAGAAAATTTTAACTTCGGTAAAGGTGGACATGAATGCCATCCAGATCGTCGTTCAACCCTCGGTAGAATTAAAGTCCTTGCAAGTATACTCCCCGGCCCGCGTTCTGGTTTTCGGATGCGATACCCGGGAGGACATTCCACTCTACAAGGAAACAACGGCACAAGGTTTTATGGTGATCAGGGCAGACGATCTGAATATGCTGGACGACCAGAAGAAAAAAAACCTCTGGTTGGCGCTTCGGCAAATGTTTGGGATATAAGGTGTCGCCTGCTTGAAAGATCAAAAATTACTGAAATTTTCTTGTTTGGGTGTTTTGGTACTTATTCTATCTTTGCGCAAAATTTTTTAACCATCCGCCTGTTAACGGATGGTTTTTTACCATAAACCGGATTCCTAACTAAACACTAAATATGAATAATATCGCATATCTCATTCCTGCACTTGGGGTGGTCGGACTAATTGCCATGGCCATAAAATCGGCGTGGGTGACGAAGCAAGATGCCGGTGAAGCTAAAATGCAGGAACTTGCTGGATATATTGCCAGGGGAGCCATGGCCTTCCTCCGGGCTGAGTGGAAAATTTTAGGCTATTTTGCCGTAATCGCCGCCATCCTGCTGGGTTGGTCAGGAACCCAGGTTGAAGAATCCCATCCATTGATCGCGCTGTCATTCCTCCTGGGCGCAGTGCTTTCCGCCTTTGCGGGCTTTGTCGGGATGAGAATTGCCACCAAGGCAAACGTCAGGACCACTCAGGCGGCGAGGACAAGTCTTGCCAGTGCGTTGAAGGTCTCCTTCACCGGAGGATCTGTCATGGGCATCGGGGTAGCCGGTATCGCGGTGCTCGGACTCGGAAGTTTGTTCATTGTCCTGTTTCACATCTTCGTACCGGAAGGTTCAGCCATGAACGGTCTGGAGATGAAGCGTGCCATTGAAGTATTGGCCGGGTTCTCATTGGGCGCTGAATCCATTGCGTTGTTTGCCCGCGTCGGTGGTGGTATTTATACAAAAGCTGCGGACGTCGGTGCCGACCTTGTTGGAAAGGTTGAGGCTGGTATCCCTGAAGATGATGTTCGCAACCCTGCGACCATCGCAGATAACGTCGGAGACAATGTGGGGGACGTTGCCGGTATGGGCGCGGACCTTTTCGGATCTTATGTTGCCACCATCCTTGCTACCATGGTATTGGGTCAGGAAATAGATGCCTCTGCTGATAACTTCGGCGGTCTGTCCCCTATTCTGCTCCCGATGATGATTGCCGGACTTGGTCTGATCTTCTCGATTGTGGGAACCTGGTTTGTCAGCATTAAAAAAGAAACTGACAGCGTGCAGAACGCATTGAACATCGGCAACTGGTCGTCTATCGTCCTCACCGCCATCGCATCATACTTTGCTGTAACGATCCTGTTGCCAGAGACGATGGTGCACAGGGGTGTGACGTTTACTTCCACCGACGTATTCATTGCCATCATCATTGGTCTGATCGTTGGCGCGCTGATGAGTATGATCACCGAGTACTATACAGCGATGGGCAAGCGTCCGGTCCTTTCGATCATCCGGCAATCCGGAACAGGACACGCCACAAACATCATCGGCGGACTCTCGGTAGGTATGGAGTCTACTGTACTTCCGATCCTTATTCTCGCGGGCGGCATCATCGGATCCTATTCTTTTGCAGGTTTGTATGGTGTTGCGATTGCGGCAGCCGGTATGATGGCAACGACGGCCATGCAATTGGCGATCGACGCATTCGGACCGATTGCCGATAACGCAGGGGGTATTGCCGAGATGAGCCAGCTTCCTGAAGAGGTTCGTCACAGAACGGACAATCTGGATGCCGTAGGCAATACCACGGCTGCTACCGGGAAAGGTTTTGCGATTGCTTCCGCTGCGCTTACTTCCCTTGCGCTGTTCGCCGCCTTCGTGGGTGTATCGGGAATCACCGCCATTGATATCTATAAGGCTCCCGTACTGGCGGGCTTGTTCGTCGGCGGTATGATTCCATTTATCTTCTCATCTCTGGCCATCGCAGCTGTCGGCCGCGCCGCCATGGATATGGTGAATGAAGTGAGACGCCAGTTCCGTGAAATTCCCGGGATCATGGAATACAAAGCAAAGCCTGAGTATGAAAAGTGCGTTGCCATCTCTACTAAGGCATCCCTCAGGGAAATGATCGCTCCGGGAGCCATTGCGCTGCTGACACCTGCGATTGTTGGTTTTGCGTTTGGTCCTGAAGTTCTTGGTGGACTACTGGCAGGCATTACCGTATCCGGCGTACTGATGGGTATTTTTCAATCCAATGCCGGCGGCGCCTGGGATAATGCCAAGAAATCCTTTGAAAAGGGCGTAGAGATCGACGGGAAAATGTACTATAAAAAGTCAGAGCCTCACAAGGCATCCGTAACCGGCGACACAGTCGGGGATCCTTTTAAGGATACCTCAGGCCCTTCTATGAATATCCTGATCAAGTTAACGTCGATTGTTGCGCTGATCATTGCTCCGCACATCGCCGAAACTCACCATGACGCCGCCGAAAAAGGTGATTTGAACAAGACAAGGACGGAAAAAGTATCTGACAGCAAGGTCCTTCCCCTGCCTTAAAAAGCAACAATAGAATAACAGGCCCCGGATTTATACCGGGGCTTTTTTTATTTTTGGAGGTCGGTGATTTCCAGCGAACCCCATTTTTTCCAATGGCGGGCCCTGAAAAGGGTGAAACCGGCGGGAAGAATGAAATCCTGGAATCCAGTCCCTGAAAGGTTTTTTGGGGAGTTCATATTTAAGGATTAAATTATTTCCCGATGCGGACCCTTGCAGGGCAGGATGAAACACCGATTGGGAATATGGAGTCCTGAAAACCAGCGGGGCGGACGGAGGACGGGGTATACGCTAACCAGGAAAAAGAAGGCAGGACAAGGTCTTTGTAACCTATTACAAAACCATTACCTGAAGGAAAATCATGCAAATTCAGACGAACGGCGTTTATCGTCGATGAATAACCATAATTGAATCAATACAGAGGTTACAAAGCACCCCGACAATGGTATACAGGACAAGCTCTAGCATGAACGAGAAGGAGATCTTCGAAAGGATCCAGGGCGGTGACGAAAAAGCGCTGGAGCTGCTCTATAAGAAATACTATAGGATGATGACCAAGCTGGTCATCACCAATAGCGGAACGGAAGACGAAGCGAGGGACATCTATCAGGATGCGCTCATTGTTTTCTGGCAAAAAGCCAGGTCGGGAAACCTGGTCTTGACTTCAAAGATCAGCACATACATCTACAGTATTTGCCAGAATCTTTGGCGGAAAGAATTAGACAGGAAAAAGCGCCTGTCGAGTGAAGAAAAGGATTCCCCTGTTTCCATCGATATGGAGACAGCTGAAAAAGAAAAGATCATCGCCCGTTGCATGGAGCAGTTGGGAGATACCTGTAGAAAAGTTTTGATGTATTATTATTTCGAAGAGATGTCCATGCAGGACATTGCCGAAAAGCTCGGCTTTGCAAATACCGATACCGCCAAAACGAAAAAATACAAATGCAAGAAAAAGCTGGATGATTTAGTTAAATCTCAATATTCGGCGCAGGACTTTTTAGATTAATACCATGGCAGAAGAACGCGACCTTGAACTTCTAGACGATTACCTCACCCACCGGATGAGTGACCCGGATCGTAGAGCATTTGAACAAAAGCTACAGTCGGATCCAGACCTTCAGCAGGAATATGCGCTGCAGCAACGGCTGATAAGCGGTATCAAGGATGCCCGCGTCGCTGAATTGAAATCCATGCTGAACCAGGTGCCTGTTCCTTCAAGTGGTCCCGGCAATGCGTTGGCGACTAAAATAATTCTTGGAACTTTCGTCACATTGATCATCGCGGCAGCCTCCTATTGGTATATCTCGCGCGACGAAGTAAAGATGGCGGAAGCCCCGGCCCCGGCTGAACAACCGGCTAAGGAAGAACTTGCTCCTGCTGAGCCCGAAGGGGAGACTGAACAGGAAGCCCTTCCGGAAGAAAGCAGGGTTGAACAGGATAAAAATCAGACTTCTGCCGGAACAGAACACAGCAAACCATCCCTGGCCAAAAGACCGGATCCTTTGCAGGCACCGGGAGAGAAAAACAGGGAGGAACAAACACCCGGCAATGCTGCTCTGCAGGTGGAAACCGATCGCAACAATGCCCAGTACAGATTCCATTACCAGTTCAGGGACGAAAAAGTGCTGTTGTATGGTCCTTTTGAAGCCAATAGCTATGAGATAGTGGAGGTGCCGACAAATAACACACGCACAAAATTCCTGCTCTATAAAGAGGAGTACTACAGGCTTGACCAGACAGACGACAGGATCCAGCCCCTTAAGGCTGTTACTGATCCTGCTCTGCTGAAAACACTGAAAGAATCCCGCAGCGCCGGAAAATAACGAAGGGAATCGTACGAAAGCCCCGCTACTGCAGCGGGGCTTTTTTTTTGGCCATTCAATACCTGAAGCACGATGGCGGCGGGTATCCTTTTTTTCATAAATTTGCCCTTTAAGCCAATGGAAAGACATACCCATAAGAAGACACTGGGCGGATATCCCGCCGCCGGCGTAGTGATCAGCATCACCCTCGCCCTGTTCGTCGTTGGCTTGTTTGGTCTGCTCCTGATCTATTCCCAGCAACTGGAAAAACAGGTGCGTCAAAATATACGCATGCAGGTGTACCTGAAATCAAATATCAAGGAGACCCAGAAACTAGAGATCAAAAACAAACTGCTCGCGCTTGATTATGTATCAAAGGATGAAGACCGGGCGCTGACCTTCGTTTCCAAGGAAGAGGCTGCAAAAACATTTATTGCCGAAACAGGCGAGGATTTTACAAGTTTTCTCGGTGAAAACCCCCTGCGCGATGCGTACCTGATCGGCATTGACAGAAAGTATCACACCCGCGAACAAATGGACGTGATCAAGGCTGAGATACAGAAAATGAACGGCGTGCACCAGGTGTTTTATGTCGAGGGATTAATTGAATCAGTAAATGACAACGTCACCAAGGTCGCCCTGGTGCTGGCGGGCCTCATTCTCCTCCTGCTCGTTACAGTGGCCCTGTTGATCAACAACACCCTTCGCATCGCCTTATTCTCACAGCGCTTTCTGATCAGGAGCATGCAGCTCGTTGGTGCGCGGAAGTGGTTCATTCAGCGGCCATTTCTGGTTCGCGCCGCCGGATACGGCTTCTTAAGCGGAGTGGTGGCCTCCTTCATCATCTGGCTGGTCTCAGATTATGCGCAGCGGAAAGTGGCCGACCTCAGGGTCCTGCATGACCAGGAGCAGTTTATGATTTTACTGGGAATTCTCCTCATCATCGGGATCATGATAGCGGTATTGAGCACATTCTTTTCCATCAGAAGATATCTCAGAATGTCATTAGAAGAATTGTACTGAACGATTATATATTTTATGGATAAACTTCCTTTCGGCAAAAAAAACTATCAATGGATGATCATCGGCATTGTGGCCCTGGTCACAGGTTTTACCATCATGTCGCTCGACCAGGAACAGCACGGCTTCGGATTCCTTGGCATAACCCTCGGACCCGTGATTGTCATGGCCGGGTTCATCATCGAGATCTTTGCTATTCTTCACCGCCCCACAAAATAATTTTCCACCAACGGTTAAAGCATTTGCTTTAATACACGGCTATCATCATGTCAATATTCGAATCGATTGTCCTGGCTATTATTGAAGGCCTCACTGAATTTTTGCCCGTTTCATCCACCGGTCATATGATCATCGGCTCCTCGCTGATGGGAATCGCCGACGACCCGTTCACAAAAATGTTTACAGTAGCCATACAGTTCGGCGCCATCCTTTCGGTGGTCGTCCTTTACTGGAAGCGTTTCTTTCAGTCGTTTGATTTTTACTTCAAGATCCTGCTCGGGTTTATTCCGGCTGTTGTTTTTGGCCTGCTGCTGAAAGACACGATCGAGGCACTGCTGGAGCGTGTGGATGTAGTGGGTTACACGCTTCTCGCCGGTGGTATCTTTTTTCTTTTTATTGACCGGATCTTTCACACCGATCAGGTGCACGACCAGGAAGTAACCTATCCGAAAGCTTTCAAGATCGGCTTCTTCCAGGTGATTGCCATGGTTCCCGGAGTGTCACGTTCGGCGGCAACGATCATCGGCGGGCTATCACAAAAACTGAACAAAAAAACAGCCGCCGAGTTTTCATTTTTCCTGGCGGTACCCACCATGTTCGGCGCCACCGTTTTATCGATGTTCAATTTCTATCGCGACGGCGGCTCGTTCGGACAAAGCGAGATCACAGCCCTCCTCATTGGCAATGTCGTTGCCTTCCTGGTAGCGATGGCTGCCATCAAATCCTTTATTACCTTCCTCACACGCCACGGTTTTAAAGCCTTCGGTTACTACCGGATCATCGTTGGCAGTGTCATCCTGATCCTCTATTATCTGGGCATTGAACTATCCATTGTATAATGGAAAACCCAGCTGAAACCGGGCGTGTATTGCTCATCAACAAGCCCTTTGAATGGACTTCGTTTGATGTGGTGAACAAATTGCGCTACCGGTTGAAGATGAAGAAGATCGGACATGCCGGGACGCTTGACCCGCTGGCCACCGGACTGCTCATTATCTGCACGGGAAAAATGACCAAGCGGATTGAAGAATTCATGGGACTTGAGAAGGAGTACACGGGAAAATTTATTCTCGGAAAGACCACTCCCTCGCATGATCTTGAGACCGATATTGCGGAAGAAAAGGATATTTCAAATCTTACCGAACAGCAGGTACGCGACGCAACCATTGCCCTGACGGGAAACATTCAGCAGCTTCCCCCCATGCACTCAGCGATCAAGATCGGAGGAAAACGAGCCTACCAGTTCGCAAGAAAGGGTCAGGAAGTTGATCTCAAGCACCGCGAAGTCGAGGTAAAGACTTTTGAAATTACGAACATCCGGCTGCCGGAAATAAGTTTCCGTATTGTTTGCTCAAAAGGAACCTATATTCGCAGCATCGCCCGCGATTTCGGAAATGCCCTCGGTGTCGGCGCATATCTGACTGACTTGTGCCGGACAAGGATTGGAAACTTCCGGCTTGAAGATGCCATGAGCATCGACGCGGTAATGCCTGAAACTGTTCTCTGACTTAATTACAGGAGCACCCTGTATACGAATAGCACGAAATGAAAATTTATCACGGCATCGATGATTTTTCCCCGCTTCAGTATGCGGTCGTCACCAGCGGAACTTTCGATGGTGTGCATGTCGGGCATCAGAAGATCTTTTCAAGGTTGCGGGAAATTGCGTCGCGGAATTTTGGAGAAACTGTGGTCATAACGTACTGGCCACACCCAAGGCTCGTACTGCATCCGGAGGATGACAGTTTGAAACTTCTCAATACTTTCGAAGAGAAAGCAGCATTGCTGAAGGACCAGGGTATTCAGCACCTCATCCGCATACCGTTCACCAAAGAATTTTCACAGCTTACTTCCGAGCAGTTCATCCAGGAAATACTTGTCAGGACCATCGGCACGCGCAAACTCGTCATCGGCTACGATCATCATTTCGGCAAAAACCGCGAAGGAAGTTTTGAACAGCTCAAACTCAACGCTCCCCGCTATGGTTTCGAGGTAGAAGAAATTCCCAGACAGGAAGTGGACCATGTGGCAGTCAGCTCTACGAAGATCCGGAAGGCGATCGAAGAAGGTGATATTGACACCGCGAACCATTTCCTGGGACAACCTTACCGCCTAAGCGGACGGGTGGTTATGGGAGACAGGATCGGAAATACCATCGGTTACCCTACTGCAAACATAGAGATCGATACCCGGTATAAACTCCTTCCTTCAGACGGCATTTACGCCGTGCAGGTACAGCACGCTCACAATCTTTACGGAGGAATGTTGTACATCGGTTACCGGCCTACCCTCCAGGGCACCCGCAGGAATATTGAAGTCAATATCTTTGACTTCAATGAAAATATTTACGGAGAGTCCCTCACCATTCATTTCGTCAAATTCCTTCGCGGCGACCAGACCTTCAGTGGCCTTGAAGAAATGAAAATGCAGCTGCAGCAAGACAAGGAACATGCACGCAAGGCACTTGAGAATATGGATTCGATCCAGGAATAGAAAAGCCTTCTCTTTTGGTAAGCCCTTTATGCTAAAATAGCTACCTTAGCCCTGGCACTGAAACCAGAATAATGGTGTCTTCGTGGCAAAAAAAATCGATTACCCTATGATCAATAAGGTTGTAAAAAACGCGGATGATGCAGTCAGAGATATTGCTGACAATGCTGTTGTCATGATGGGAGGTTTCGGGCTATGCGGCATTCCGGAAAATTGTATTCAGGCCATTCTGAAGAAAGGTGTCCGGGGTTTAACCTTTATCTCCAACAACGCGGGGGTTGATGATTTCGGGATCGGGTTGTTGCTCAAAACACGTCAGGTAAAGAAGATGATTTCATCGTATGTGGGAGAGAATGCAGAGTTCGAGCGCCAGCTTCTGACCGGAGAGCTAGCGGTAGAATTAATTCCACAGGGTACCCTCGCGGAACGTATCCGGGCAGGCGGTGCCGGCATACCTGCCTTCTACACCCCGGCAGGATATGGCACCGAGGTGGCGGAAGGCAAGGAAGTGCGGGAGTTTCATGGCAAAAAATATCTGATGGAGCAGTGGTTGCGGGCCGACTTTTCCATTGTGAAAGCGTGGAAGGGGGACACAACCGGTAACCTGGTTTATCGCGGCACGGCGCGGAACTTTAATCCGATGATGGCGGCTGCGGGAAAAATAACCATTGCCGAAGTAGAAGAACTCGTACCTGTGGGGGAACTGGACCCCAATCAGATACACACGCCCGGGATCTATGTCCAGCGGATCTTCCAGGGTGACCTGTATGAAAAACGAATCGAACAACGAACGACGAGAAAATAAATTGAAAGCCGCCGGTTCTTTGGCGGATGTAACTGAATCAACCGATCATGTTAGACAAAACAGGAATCGCAAAACGGATCGCACAGGAAGTCAGGGATGGGATGTATATTAACCTTGGCATCGGCATTCCAACGCTGGTGGCCAACTACATTCCTTCACGTCTGAATGTTGTGCTCCAGTCTGAAAACGGATTGTTGGGTATCGGCCCCTTCCCTACTGAAGAAGGCATTGACCCTGATCTTATCAACGCCGGAAAGCAGACCATCACCATGATGCCTGGTTCGGCGTTGTTCAGCTCCGCCGAAAGCTTTGGGATGATCCGCGGAGGGCATGTGGACCTCACCATCCTGGGTGCTATGGAAGTATCGGAGAACGGCGACATTGCCAACTGGAAAGTACCCGGTAAGATGGTAAAAGGTATGGGCGGCGCGATGGATCTTGTGGCTTCGGCAAAAAATATTATCGTTGCCATGCAGCATTGCAGCAAGGATGGGGCATCGAAACTGCTACCACAATGTACGTTGCCTCTTACAGGACTGCGTTGTGTGAAGAAGATCGTGACAGACCTGGCGGTACTGGACGTTCTGCCGGAGGGCGGTTTCAGATTACGCGAACGCGCTCCCGGTATTTCAGTGGATCACATCAGGAAAGTTACGGCGGGAAAACTGATCATTGAAGGGGAGATTCCCGAGATGAAGGTTGATTAGTCAATTCAGTCCACAGTCCACAGTCCACGCTCCACGGTGGATGTCGATGGTCAATTTGAGAGAATAAGAAAAAACAGGAATTTAACAACGCATGAAAAAATCTACGATCAATTTCACGGTACAACTTGACGACAACAATATTCCCGACAAGATATTATGGGATGCCACCGATAAGCCCGATCCCGGGCTTACGGAGACCAAGGCCATCAGCATCGCGTTGTGGGACCATCTGCAAAAGAACACACTGCGCATTGATCTTTGGGCAAAGGATATGCCGGTGGATGAGATGAAACGTTTTTACATTGACTGCATCGGAGGTATTGCCCAGAGTATGATCAGCGCAACCGGTGATGAATTCATGGCCAGTGAAACCAATGCCCTCTGTGAAAAATTGGTGGAACACCTGCGCAAGGAATCCAACGCTTAAAGCACTGCAAACGATTTTTTAGCACTTATGGGTCGTTTTTTGTAAAATTTCGTAATTTTATCGATTACGGGTCGGGTGCGCTATAACCTGAAGTCCGTTCAAAATAAACCTCAATCCAACCATATGAACAACTTTTACAAACGTTCGGGGTTATCAACCGCCTTCCTGGTATTGATAACCTCGATTTGTTTTGCACAAACAAACATTTCCGGAACGGTGACCGATGCCACCGGGGAAACGCTGGCCGGGGTGAACATCCAGGTCAAGGGACGTGTGATCGGAACCATTTCCGATACCCGGGGCGAGTTCAGCCTGACCGTAAATGATGCTCCTCCCCTCGATCTGGTGTTTTCATTCATGGGATACACAACCCAGGAAATATCCATCACGGATGCCAACACGACGGGCTTAAATGTGCAACTTGAAGAACAGAGTATCCTCGGACAGGAGATCGTTGTTTCGGCATCGCGCGTCGAGGAAAATATCTTACAATCACCCGTTACGATAGAAAAAGTTGACCTCCTCACGATCCAGCAAACAGCCGCGCCCGAATTCTATGATGCGCTGGCCAACGTGAAAGGTGTACAGTTCACCTCCAGCAGTCTTAACTTCCCGCAGATAAACACGCGGGGTTTTGCCACGATCGCAAACGTGAGATTTGTGCAGATGGTGGATGGCATTGACACGCAGGCCCCGCTGTTGAATTTCCCGACAGGAAATATCGTGGGCATCGGCGAACTGGACATTGAAAGCATGGAATTGCTTCCGGGAACGGCTTCCGCTCTTTACGGACCCAATGCCTTTAACGGTGTACTGTTGATGAACAGCAAAAGCCCTTTTGAGTTTCAGGGTCTCAGCGCCCAGGCCAAGGGTGGCATCACAACGTCGGATGCACAGGGCGAGTCTTTCCCCTTCTACAACTTCGGTCTCCGTTACGCGAAAGCGTTCAACAACAAATTTGCATTCAAAGTAAACTTCGCGCTTTTCCAGGCTGAAGACTGGCACAGCAATGATTATTCAACCGATGTCAACCGCCCGGAGGCTGGCGTTGACCTGACAGGCCAACCCAACTTCGACGGTGTCAATCTGTATGGTGATGAAACGCGTATCGCCTTTTCCGTTCCAGTGCCCAGCATCGGTCCGTTTGACCTGAGAAGAACCGGATGGAGAGAGGCCGACCTGATCGACAATTACGATGCAAAAAGTATCAAAGGCGATGTCGCCCTGCACTACCGGCCCACCGACAAACTCGAAGTATTGTACAACTACCGCTTCGGCGGAGGAAGCTCGGTCTATCAGGGATCACAGAAATATGCGCTGCGTGATTTCACCCAGCAGTTCCACAAGCTCGAATTAAAATCCGCCAACTTCTTCGTGCGGGGGTATGTCACCGCTACTGATGCGGGTGACTCTTATAACATGGCGGCACTCGGGGGACTCGTGAATGAGCGGATCAGTCCGACAGCATCGGCATGGGCTCCCACCTACGGTCAGACCTATGTACTCGCCATGCAGGGATACATTCCAGGCGTACCTGCGGGTAACAGTCATGCTGCCCACGCAGCGGCACGCGCACAGGCCGACGCCGGACGTCCGGCTGCAGGATCGGCAGCATTCAAAAGCCTGGTGGAGTCCGTTCGCAACGATTATTTTCAACGCACGCCTGCGGGCGCGAAATTCATTGATAATTCAAGGTTATACCACGGAGAGTTCAACTATAACTTCGCAGAAAAGATTTCCTTTGCAGAAATTCAGCTGGGCGGAAATTTCAGGAGATACAGTTTGTTCTCTGATGGTACGATCTTCAACGAAGATCCCGAAGACGGCCAGAATTACGAAAGAATCAACATCGATGAATTCGGTTTCTATACCCAGGTTTCCAAAACCCTTGCTGAGGCTTTGAAACTGACAGGCTCGCTGCGCTTCGACAAAAATGAGAATTTCGAAGGCCGGATAACGCCCAGGCTATCTGCTGTGTATACGTTCAATGAAACGCAGAATATCCGCGCATCCTTCCAGACCGGGTTCAGAAATCCCGATACGCAGGCCCAGTACATTTACTTCCCCGTTGGCACCAATACGCTGCTGGGTAGCGCGAGAAGCAACGCTGAAAGATATGGTTTGCATGAAGGCGGCGCCTATACCCTCGATTCTTACAACGCCTACCTGGCATCCGGCGGATCCCTGAGCAGCGGCGCCCCCGTAGGCGGTGATCCGTCCCTGCTAGCCGATGTCTATGTTCCATACATCGGACCCGAGCAGCTCAAGTCTTTCGAGATCGGATATAAAGGACTCTTCTCGAACAAATTCCTGATCGATATCAATAGTTACTATACAACGTATACCGACTTCATCGGCGGCGGGGATTATGTTCTCAAGAATCCGACGACAAACCACGGCAATGCTATTCCTGCGGGAACTGTGTATTCAGCCTATGAAAACTTTCCGGAGGATGTGAATTCATTGGGAGTCGGCGTCGGTCTGACGTATAACCTGCCAAGAAATTTCACACTGAACGGATCCTATACCTATGCAACCTTCGATGACAACAGCGAAAGCAACAGCGCTTTCAGAGCGGGATTCAACACGCCTGAAAACAAAGTCAGCATCGGGATCGGCAACAGGAAACTGACGGACAACTTCGGATTCAATCTCAATTTCAGATGGCAGGAGGAGTTTTTGTGGCAATCTGATTTCGGATCATGGAATGTGCCTGAATACGGTGTGCTCGATGCCCAGCTCAGCTACAAGGTTCCCTCCATCAAGACGATCATCAAAGTTGGCGGAACGAATATCGCCGGCAAAGATTACCGTACAAACCTGGGTGGACCGTACGTTGGCCAGCAGTATTATCTCTCCCTGACATTTGACGAATTCCTTAATTAATAAAGACAATGAAAAAATTACTATATATTTTCTGTTCGGCGTCGTTGCTGATCTTCTCTGCCTCCTGCGAGCAGGAGTTAGTGGATAATTCCGCCAGCCCCTGCCCTTCCGATGATCCATCGATCATTTGTCCGCAGGATGCCCAGCCTGCGTGTCCTCCCGGCGCCTCGGCTGGCGATGCCGACTTTACGAAGTTTGTCGCCATTGGCAGTTCCTACACGGCAGGTTTTCAGGCGGGCGCTTTGTTCAATGAAGGTCAGAACAATTCACTCGGCAAGATCCTTGCAACCCAATTTGCATGTGTCGGTGGCGGGGCGTTTCATCAGCCAAACATCAGTTCCGAGCACGGTTACAATATCTTTGTAACGCCCAACCCGATGGGCTCCGTGGTGCTGGGCCGTTTTAAGTTACAGGGCACGCCGCCAACGCCAACGCCTCTTATATCGGGCACAGACGCCATTCCTAATCCGCAGGCAAATCCCGGATTCATGTACACTGGCTCAACGGGCGCGGTACCTGTCAATCAGCTGAACAATTTTGGCGTGCAGGCGATTGTAATCGGGCAAGCATTGATCCCGCAAACCGGGAACTGGGCCGTAGCAGGAGCAGATCCAAGATTCAATCCATTCTACGCGCGCTTTGCCTCTAGCCCGGGAACCTCTACCCTGCTGGGTGATGCTATCTCCTCCCTTAGCAATGGAGGAACGTTTTTCAGCTTCTGGCTCGGCATGGATGACGTGATGTTGCACGCGGCCTTTGGCGGAGATCCGACAAAAGCGCCATTGACATCGCTGACGGATTTTACCACCTACTACAACGCGGCAATGAATAACCTCCTTGCAAATCCAACGCTTGAAGGTGTGATCGCCAATTATCCCGACATATTTGTGATGCCGCATTTCACTTCCGTTCCCTGGAACGCCATTCCGCTGGATGCCGCTACCGCAGGTACGCTTACCTCCAACCTGGCGAATAACTACAATGCCTTCCTGGACGGCATGGCTGCCAGCCAGGTTATCAGCGCGACTGAAGCCGCGTTGCGCAAACTGAGTTACACAGCAGGACAGAATGGAATTCTCCTGAACGACGAAACATTAACGGATCTCACGCCTTACATGCAGGGTCCTTACGCAGGCCTTCAGCCCTACGCCAGGGCGCGGCAAACGAAATCCACCGATATCATTCCGCTTTCTGCCGGAGCTGTATTGGGAGATGAATTGGCACCCAACCAGGTGATCGGCGTTTCTGTGCCAGTTGCCGATCAATACGTGATCATTCCTTCGGAGTCGGCAGCAATCATGGAACGCCTGGCTGCCTTCAATGCTGTTATCAAGACTGTAGCAGATAATAACCCGGAGCGGATAGCGTTCGCGGATGTTAACACGGCCATGAAAAATCTTCTCACGGCGCGTGCAGGCATTGCCAACGGATTAACGTACACGCCAAACATCAACCCTCCCACTGGAATTTATTCGGAAGAGGGGCTGCATCCGAACAGCCGCGGCTATGCAGTCATGGCAAACGTCTTCATCGATGCCATCAACGCGAAATTTGGCGCAAGTGTGCCGAAAGCAAATATTGGAAATTACAGCGCAACAGGATTGCCCATCAATCCATAAGCCACTGTTTAAAGCTTAAAAAAGGCCGTCATGCGACGGCCTTTTTCATTTGAATCCCAACAGAAAGGTGTAAGCACCCCATATCCCCACAACGAAACGGGTGTGGAGGCATGCAGTCGGCATCGTTTTTTTCCTTACCCAAATACACTGTATATTTATTATATGACACGCTTACCATCCCAAAACCTATTTCGCGTGTGGCTGATCAGTGCCCTGTCGATGGCCCTGATAACTGCATGTTCGGAAAAAGACGATCCAAAACCACCGGTAGAAGAGAAAAGCCTCGTGGAAGCAACGCTCACCAGTTCAAGGACCGCAAGCGAACTGCAGTTTTTAATACAGTTGTCCGGAGCGGATGTTGACCCGGCAGTGCTGACCAATGACGTCGATATCTACAACATCGTTTATAAAACAACCTACAAGGACCAGGAGATCGATGCCTCTGGTCTGATCATCCTTCCAAGGTCAACAATGGCAGTCCCCATGATCAGTTTTCACCACGGCACCATCGTGCAGCAATCACAGGCGCCATCTGCTCAGACTACCACAAGCGGAGAAGTTATTTCCTATGCCGCATTGGCTTCCATGGGCCTGATCACGGCGGTGCCGGACATGATCGGCTTCGGTGTTTCAAAAGATATTTTTCATCCTTACTATGTTGAGGAGCCGACAGCTACAGCCGTGCTGGATATGCTGGACGCTGCGGCCGAACTCGCGGAAGAGAAACAAATTGAGTTCAACAGCGAGCTTTTCCTTGCGGGCTATTCGCAAGGGGGATATACCACACTTGCCGCCCATAAAGCGCTGGAGAATAATCCATCGGAGGATTTTCAACTGATCGCGTCTTTTGCGGGAGCTGGAGGTTACGACGTAAAATCAATGCAGGAATATTTTTTTGGACTGGATACATATAAGGATCCGTACTACCTCGCTTACGTGGGCATGAGTTACCGGTCATTTTATGATGAACCTGAAGTCCTTACAACTTTCTTTAACGAACCCTTTGCCACGAAAATCCCAACCTTGTTCGATGGTGTTACCACTTCAGGTACGATCAATGCGGAATTAACAACTGACATCAGTGAACTTGTCAGAGAAGAAATGTTACTCAATATTGATTCGGATCCGAGTTTTGAATCGTTGCGAAACAAATTCGAAGAAAACTCGCTGATCGACTGGAAACCTGCCGTTCCCTTATTCTTATATCATGGCGATGCGGATATTACAGTCCCGTATGCAAACAGCGAGCTGACCTATCAGGCATTCCTGAGTAACGGCGCAAGTACGGAAACGGTGCAACTGATTAACCTCCCCGGCAAGGACCATACTACCGCGGTTGAACCCTATGTTCAGGATGTGATCAGGAAACTGCAGGAGCTGAAGTAGTGATGGGCTGTCAGTGTGAGGGTGCCGTCCGTTTGAAAACAAACGTGCAATCCATAGGATGGTGCTTCCTTCGCCGTTTCGTCAATGGTCAGTCGTGAATCGTGAGAATTTATGAAGGTTATCAGCTGGCCGACTCCCATGAGCCACAGTGATTATCACAACCCATCGCTGGCAAGTCACTTCTTCACCACTGGCATTTTATCCTTTACCCAACCATTGTATCCGTCTTCAAGGTTATAAATATTCCTGAATCCCATTTCCTGCATCAGCGCTGCTGTTTCACCACTTCTTTTACCACCGGCGCAATAAACAAGATAAACTTTATTTCTGTCCAATGCTGCGATGGAAGGCTTGAAACCCGACCCATAGAAATCCATTTCAATGGCCCCCGGGATTTTTCCTTTACTGGTCTCCTCCGGTGTCCTCAGGTCAACAACAACTTCATCCCCCATCGAATCCATGACCTTCTTAAATTCCTCCGACGAAACGTCATGTATCGCTGATTCCTTTTGCTGCGAAAAAGAGACCACGCTCAAGAGCAGCATCACAGACAAAACAATCACTTTTTTCATATGTGTTCGGTTAAAGATTTCCGTCCTGCCTCACAATCGTCATAACTATACATACCCCGCCATCCAATATGCAATAAAACCAACCCATTCCCGCACTAATTTATGCCAAATAACGAGCGCATCGATTTTGGGAAGCAAAAAAGCATCCAGATAATATTTACCCCGATGCGCATAAAAGTCGGTGGTAAAAGTATCGACCGGCAACCCGACTTTTTTATAGCAGGCAAGTGATCGGCGCATGTGAAAGGCGGAAGTGATCAAAAGGCAATCGCTGCTTTCGTACGCAAGGCTGTTCATTATTTTCTGCACTGCCACAGCTGATTCATGCGTGTTCCGGGTCTGATTTTCCAGCAGGATCACACTATCAGGCACACCCATCAGTACCATTGCTTCCTTGAACTTGTCTGCCTCCCTTTCGCCGATATCAACCAGCCGTCCACTGCCGCCGCTGACAAGGATTTTCTCTACCAGGCCGAGCTTGTACAATTGAACCGTGTGGATGACCCTGTCGGCGCCACGATTAAAATAGATCCGGTCGTCAGGGATGAGTTGGGGAATCACCGTTCCGGTGAGCACGATGCCCAACTTATATTTTCGCATGCTGCTATAGGGCTTCGTTTCGACTTCCCATACCTTCATCAATTCATTCGCCAGAAAATCATTTGTAAAGACAAAGAACAACACCAGCCCGCCGATCAGGAACCGTCTCCTCCACACCTTATGTTTAATGATCAAAGAGAGAATGAGGCATGCCATGACCACGGTCAGCGGCATCACAAGATAGTTGAGCGTTTTCGACAGAAAGAAGAACATGGATCTGGTATATAAAAAGTCGGGTGATACCGGTCACAGAATTGGGCAGCAGGACAAGCCTATTTTTTTTCAAACTGGTTGGACAGTAATCCAAGTCCTTTGATCCCTTTGCGCAATACATCGTAATAAAGCGTAAGGGTCAGAAAAAGACTCATACACCAGATGACCGCCATATTGAAAAAATAGGTATCGACATCAATGTTCAGAAAATGCTTGGCCGGCATATAAAACTGAGCGTCAAAATCCACGAGATGTTCAGGCTCGGGAGTCTTGTACACAGGATAAATTTTCTGGATGAATTTACCATCTTTTTCAATAATTCGGTTCGTCTCACCAAGATTCTTCACCAGCTCCGCCACGGTTTCATTGTGAAACTGATTACGAAACATCTCAAACTGTTTTTGCTTTTCAGGTGAATTGGTCAATGCCGCCACTTTTTCCTCCTTTTTGGCATCCGCCGAATTGTACCGGTTGATATAGTAATTGTTCAGTTTACCGAGAAACTCCGAAGTAGATGCATACGTTGCAGAATCAAACTTACCGGGAACGAGATCATTCAGCTGCGCGAACTTTCCGGACCCGAGCCGTTTCAGCTCGCTTTGAATTTCACGATGTACCAGCTGCAGGTTTTTCTCTACGCGCTGTTGCACTTGCGGATCCGGAGTCTTGTAGTGGCTTAATGCAAACTGAAGTTTTGTTCGAAGCTGGGGAATGAGATAGATCTTCCTGAAGTCGGCATCGGCCATGACCTGGTCGTATATATAGAATTCCCGTTCAAATCTGTTGTCTTTGAACTGAGTGACCATGGCAGCTTCAAAGGCCCAGCGGGAGGCCATCAGATCTCCCACCAGCGGGACGGTTTCAGTATTCCCGATCCTTGGATTGAGTTTATCGAATTTTACCACAACACCGCTGAGGATCAATTGGGGAATCAGCAACAAAGGGATCAGGATATAAATTGTGACGGCTGAATTGAATGCGGAAGAAATATTAAGCCCTAATAAGTTCGCAAAACAGGAAGCGGTAAAAAGTATAAACCAGTGCTGAAAAAACATTCCCTGGATTTCCAGAATATAGTTACCCACCAGCACGAACATGATGGTCTGGATAGCGGACATCGTGAACAAAATGGAAATCTTGGAGAGGATGTAACTGCTTCGGCTGAGATGGAGAAATTTCTCCCGCTTGAGGATCTTTCGGTCACGGATAATTTCTTCCGCGCTGACCGTCAGCCCCATAAAAAGCGCCACGATCACACTCATGAACAGGTATGCTGGAATATTCAGGTTCTTGCTGAAAAAATATTCGCCTGCGTTCTGGTCATCCACATTATAATAGCGCACAATAAAAGCGAGGATGAAGGCAAGCAATGGAGCTTCCAGAAGGTTGATGACCAGATACTGGGTGTTGTGCAGCTTCGCGAGCACATCCCGCATGGCAAAAAGGTAGATCTGTTTTACCCTGCTCGGAATATTCAGGGTAGAATGCGGAATGGTGGTTTCGGTCTTTACCGTGCCGGGCCTGTGAAGCTTTTTGTATATGCCATTCCATTGCTCCGCCGGAATTTTCCGTTCACTGGTAAAATGTCCGTATTCATTGATCACCTTCGTTTCAATGATATTGAAGATCTGTTCAGGGTTCACGTTTCCGCACTCATGACATTCTCCTTCTTCGCTGTTGATCAGGTTGATGCTCTTTTTGAAGTAAGTAATGGCATCGACGGGATTTCCATAGTAGATCTGGTAACCACCCGTGTCGAGGATGAGCAGTTTGTCAAACATTTTAAAAATATCCGACGATGGCTGGTGAATGACGGCAAAGACCAGCTTCCCTTTCAGCGAAAGCTCCTTGAGTAGATCTATTATGTTTTCCGAATCTCTTGAGGAAAGACCGCTCGTCGGTTCGTCGCAGAACATGACTGCGGGTTCGCGCAGTAACTCGAGCCCTATGTTCAGACGCTTGCGCTGGCCTCCGCTGATCGTCTTCTGCAACGGTGAGCCTACCTTCAGATCGCGGATCTCCGAAAGCCCGAGATCCTCCAGTACTTTTAAGACAAGGAAGTCTATCTCGTCCTCGCTGCGTCTGGCAAAACACAGTCTGGCGGCAAAATAAAGGTTCTCATAGACTGAGAGATCTTCAATCAAAAGGTCATCCTGCGGAACGAAACCGATCACGCCTTCGATTTTTTCAGGCGCGCGGTGAATATCGATCCCGTTGATCAGCACCTGACCGCTGGAGGGTGCTTCCGATCCGTTCAGCACGTGCAACAGGGTTGATTTTCCCGCGCCACTGGCCCCCATTAATGCGATGAGATTTCCTGATTCTACCGATAAACTCACATTGCGCAATCCTGGCTTACCGTTCCTGAATTGAAAGGAGATGTCACGCGCCTCGAACGTTATCCGCGTAAGCTCATGCCGCTTTTTAAATTCATTCTGCACCTGGCCATAATACACCGGATCATCTTTTTCCCAGCGGAACAGACTTCCTACCGCCAGCACACGGATCTTCCCGGATTTAAGGGGCACACCATTCAGATACACCTCCGAATTTCCGGAATATTTCATAAAATATATTCCCTGATCCTCCAGGTACAGAATGACGATGAAACCATTGAGATGTTCTCGCTCGAAATGTTTTGCTTTTGTGAACGCAGCGCTGGCGGAAGCATCAATAATAAGAATGCGTTCATGATCCAGATCTTCAGGTTTCTGACCAAGCACAAACATTTTGATCGCCTCGATCTCGGCCTGCCGGATCTTAAAGCATTCGCCAATGGTATTGACTAAATGTTCTTCAGTCTCCGAAATATTCCCATCCGCCTGAATGATGCTGACCAGGTCAAGGATGATGATTATTTTCTGTTTCTGCGTTAGTTCAGGATTGATCTCGCTGCACAGCTGCCTGATCCTATCTACGTCTCCTGCGCTCGCCTGAGGGTTTCTTATGATCTCGTCGAAAAAATTAAGATACGATTCAACGGAAGAATGACTGAGGTGTTCATGAAGAAAAAGACGGATCTGCTCGCGCTCCTGTCGCGTAACGTCTCCTTCTTTCGCTACGACAGCAAACAAACGCAAAATGGCCCTCAGTAATGGTTCACTCATAGCATGTGCAGATTAGGCATCTAAAGATAATCAATATTATAGAGACCATTGCAGCGGCACGATGTGTCGTGTCTCTGCAATGTCTCTATAATACAAAAGGGACTGGTATTCAGCCAGTCCCTCATATTCATATCTTGAATATTTTCAATCTTATCCGGTAATCCTTTTGCGGATCTTCTCTACCACATTGGTGATACCTTCGAGATTCTTATCGCTCAATACAAGATCAGCACGGTTGTTTTTGATCTGTTCTTCAATGTTAAGGTTCTGGTAAGTCGCTTCCAGCGTTTTGAAATCCTCGCGGATGGCAGCTACCGTCTCGGTCTGTTCCGCAGCATCCAGCATTTTTACCATTTCAGACACAGAGCTTTTTTGCTCCAGTACTACTCTCATCAACGGTGTCAGCACCAGATTCCTGTTGTCTTCAGGAAGAATATTCTTCGGATACGACTTGATCAGGCCGGTGGCGATGTACAACCCCTCAATAAAGCTTCCGGCAACAACCAGTGAGGAAAGTTTATTGCGGCTGTCATCTTTCAGGTATTCCTGGCTCTCTTTCATGGTGCGGTCGAGCAACCTGGTGAGAGAGTCCTTGTTCGAAATGTTCTTCTCAAATTTTTCAAGGAGTTCTGCATCGAACGTGCCAATGAGTCCCAGGTCATCTGACAGTGTCTTACACGCTGTCAAATAATCAATGGCTTCCTGTGTTTTGTCGTAGGAGGTCAGGTATCCGATGTCAGCGGCGTAGACGCCCAGGTTCAGGGCAGCCTTATCGTTCTGGCTCGTGTACTGGTCAACTTTCTCACGTGTATTCACAAGGCTTTGATTGAACTCAGCCCCCGTGGCCTGAAGCAGATAGGGGATTTCTGACGGCGGAGGGATATTGTATGCAACTTCTTCAATCTGGTGCTTCAGGGATTCGCTCGCTTCATCAAATTCACGGGAATTCTGATCTTTATCTTCGCCTGATTTTGAGCAGGACGCCAAAGTCAGGGTGAGTGTGGCCATTAAAAAAACAAAAAGGAGTCGCTGTATTTTCATATAGGTTCGTTTTGGATTTGAATTTGTCTGATACCGGCCTGGAATCCTCAACGGTCCGTTGGATGGATCTCTGCGCGCGGGTATTTCATGATCTCGCTGGATATAAGATTCAATTTTAATACATTTTTTAATGGTATAAAACCAACCCGATTATATTTTTATGCTTATTTATGGTTTTTAAGCCCTTTTTGTCCTAAGTTTGGAAAGACCTGATTGCTAGAACCTTATGCCTAACCTGGTGAACAAAGCCATGCTGATCGATGACAGTGAAATTGATCTCTTTATCCACCGCCGGTTTCTGGAACTCTCCAATTTTTCGAAAGAATTAATTTCCTACAAGTCGGCTGAAACTGCGCTGGAGTGGCTGAAGAATCTCAACGGAAATGAACCTCCGGGTGTAATATTTCTCGACCTCAATATGCCCGTACTTGACGGGTTCTCTTTCCTGAAACAATTCACCCAGCTACCGGAGAAAATATTGAAACATTCAAGAATTGTCGTGGTCACAAGTTCGAACAGTGTTTCTGACCGTGAGCATGTGTTCCTTTATGAGAATGTCATCCAAATGATCACCAAGCCGATCAAGCAATCCGATATCGAGGCAATCCGGACAATGGTGACGGATTAAAGAAACGTTCATCAATCAGTGCGCCGCATGATGCTGCGCCCGAACAATAATTTGTTACCGGGGGCGGCTACACAACCCCTGCATACCAGCCTTCACAAACTTCAACTTCGACTTTCATCATCACGATTTTCCATCCATCTTTCCAATCCAGTCCTGAATTCGTTGCTCCAGGAGATCCAATGGCAGATTTCCGTACTTTAAAACTTCGTCGTGGAATAAGCCGATATCGAATCTGGGACCCAGCCCCTGTTCGGCTTGTCGACGCAATTCCCGGATCTTCAACTGACCGATCTTATAAGACAACGCCTGCCCGGGGATGGCCATGTACCGCTCGATCTCTGCGACCGCGCCTTGTTCCGAGATGGGCTCGTTCTTTCTCATATATTCTATGGCCTGTTCGCGGGTCCAGCCTTTGGTATGCAACCCTACGTCTACTACAAGGCGGATCGCCCTGTGCATCTCATCGCCAAGATGGCCGAAATATTGGATGGGATCGGTAAACAAGCCCAGTTCCCGCCCCAGGGATTCGGTGTATAATGCCCAACCCTCGCCATAGGCGCCGTACCACAAAGTTCTGCGAAACCGCGGAAGCTCCTCATTTTCCGACTGAAGTGATATCTGATAATGATGTCCCGGAATGGCTTCGTGCAAAAACAAGGTCTCCATGCCCGCGACATTAAATTGTGTGGGATCGATCACAGGAACATAAAAAACACCAGGCCTCGATCCGTCGGGTGCACCCGCGGTGTATTCGGCGGCAGCTGACATCTCCCTGAACGCTTCGGTTTGTCTTACCTCAAACGCCGTTCGTGGCTTCATGTTGAAAAGGGTCTCCAGTTTTGGCTGGATCTTCGCCCCGATGGCGCGGAAGGCATCGATCACTTCTTCATCGGTCTTGAAAGGCATGAACCGCCTATCGTCATTCACGTACGTGAAGAATGACTGCAGGTCGCCTTCGAAATTGAGCTGCTCCTTCACGCGTTCCATTTCTCTGCGGATACGGGCTACTTCCGATTCCCCTAACCGGAAGATACTGTCGGGCGAAAGATCAGTCGTCGTCCATAGCCGGATCATGTCCTGGTAATATGCAGTTCCGTTTGGAATGGCGCTGATGCCTGCGGATGTGCGGGTTTTAGGAATGTATTCATCCCGGAGAAAATCATGGAGCTTTGTATACGCCGGAACGACCTTCTGCCTGATCGCTGCCGAATAGGCGTCGTGAAGGCGGGCTTTCTCCCTTGCATCAATGGAATCCGGAAGGTTTGTAATCGGCTGGTAAAAAATACTCTTGGTCACGTCGGTCACCATCATGTTCCTGGCTTGCGGTAAAACACGCTCCATTAATATCCTGGGATGCGTATACCCATGATCCAGGCCCTTGCGCATCTGCATAATCGCGGTATCCATCCAGACGGCGAAAGCATCGATGCGCTTCAGGAAGTCTTCGTAATCTTTTACCTTCTTGAAGGGCTGATAACTTTCACCACTTCCGATCTGCGGCATGGTCAGGGCCAGGCCCCAGAATTGGTGGACGGCCATGAAGTGTTCGGGATACTTCAGGAGGTCCAGTCGCAGATCCGTTTCATGATGCAGGATATCGTAGCTGATCTGTTCCTGCGCACTGAGATTTCCGCGATCAAAGTGCTGCAGGGAATCCCGGTAGCGCTGGTAAAATGATTGCAACGCCGACCGGTGCGCTTCACTGACATCAATGGGCAGCCGGTCATTGTACCGGTTGTCGGCGATCTGCGTGGCTTCGAGCGGATGAAGCTTCAGGAATTCCTCGTAATACCTGTCGGTAAATTTGCTGAATGAATCTTCTGCAGGCGCTGTCGACATTTCGCGCGTGACGCAGCTTCCCAATACCAGGGACAGCATGATGATGTTTACATTTTTCATTCGAATGCGGGTAAGCAGCAAAAATATAGGAAGAATCGTAGCAAAACCATCCCCCTTTGTGTGGAAAAAGTCTGAAGGTTGCACGTTTTGAAAGGAGAAAGGTCTGAAAGGTATGAGCAATCAAGAAGTCTGAAGGTGGAGAGGGTCTGAATTGGAAATATTGCCTTTATGGTCAGAATTTTGGTGTTCTGGAAATAAAGCTGTTTCCCGATTCAAAGGAATACGTAATTTTGGACTCATTTTTCCATTAATAATGAGCGATTACAACAAAGAAGAGATCAAAAGGATTGAAGATAAGTGGCGCCGGGAGTGGGTTAACCGCGGCGTTTACAAGGTTACCGCATCAGAAAAGCCCAAATACTATGTGCTGGATATGTTTCCCTACCCTTCCGGAGCGGGATTGCATGTGGGCCACCCCCTTGGCTACATCGCCTCTGACATTGTTGCCCGGTTCAAGCGGTTGAAGGGTTTTAACGTGTTGCACCCCATGGGTTTTGACGCCTTTGGTCTGCCCGCCGAGCAATACGCGATCGAGCATGGAATCCACCCGGCAAGATCCACGGAACAGAACATCAAGAATTTTATCCGGCAGATGGATAAGATTGGCTTTTGCTACGACTGGAGCCGGGAAGTAAGAACCTGTGACCCCGCTTATTATAAGTGGACCCAGTGGATTTTCCTGCGGATCTTCGACAGCTGGTATAACCGTAAGAAAGAAAAAGCTGAGCGCATCCCGGCACTGATAGCGATATTCGAAAAGGAAGGAAATATGAACCATCCTTTCCCCAACATAAAATTCAAATTGCCCGAAAGTGAGAAGAACGTCTTCACGGCGGAAGATTGGAAGGCATACGATGAAAGAAGCCGCCAGGAGATTCTCATGCAATACCGGCTCGCGTACCTTGCCAACACCGATGTAAACTGGTGCGAAGCGCTGGGTACAGTGCTGGCGAACGATGAAGTGATCAATGGCGTAAGTTATCGCGGCGGATTTCCCGTCGTTAAAAGACAAATGCGGCAGTGGAGCCTGCGCATCACCGAGTATGCGGAACGCCTGTTGAGCGGACTGGATGAGATCGACTTCAGCGATTCCATGAAAGAGATCCAGCGGAACTGGATAGGAAAAAGTACGGGTGCAAAGATCCGCTTCCAGCTAAAAAGCGAAAAGTCGCTGGTTGCAGACATGGTGGTTTTCACCACACGGCCGGACACCATTTTCGGCGTGGACTTCATGGTGGTCGCTCCGGAGCATGAAATGGTGAAAGACATTACCAGTAAGGGACAACAGGGTGAGGTTGATCAGTACCTCAGGTATGTCGAAAGTCGTTCGGAAATAGACCGGATGGCGGAAGTGAAAAAGATCACCGGCGCATTCACTGGCGCGTATGCCATCAATCCTTTTAATGGAAGGGAAATTCCCATCTGGATCAGTGAATATGTTCTGGCCGGATACGGAACGGGCGCCATCATGGGGGTACCCTGCGGTGACGAGCGCGACCATAAATTCGCGAGGCACTTCAATCTTCCCATCACCAACATCATCGGCGCTCATTACGATGGCGGAGAAGCGAACCCCACGTACGATGCCGTACTGGAAAATTCCGATTTCCTGAATGGTCTGAATATGCGGGCAGCCAGCGACATAGTAATAAAGAAACTCGAAGCGCTTGGTATCGGTCAGCGACAAGTCAATTACAAGATGCGCGATGCAGGATGGAGCAGGCAACGTTACTGGGGAGAACCTTTTCCCGTGGTCTACCGCGACGACATGCCATATGCCATGGATGAAAAAGATCTGCCGCTCGCGTTGCCGGATTCCAATGATTTCCGGCCGTCAGGAACAGGCGAAGGTCCCCTGGCAAACCTGAAAGACTGGGTTCAGATCAATGATCGCGAGCGACGTGATACGAACACCATGCCCACTCACGCCGGCGCAGCGTGGTATTTTCTGAGGTTCACCGATCCGCACAATAAAAAAGAATTCGCCAGCCGCGAGGCCCTCGATTACTGGGGCCAGGTAGACGTGTACATCGGCGGATCCGAGCACGCAGTAGCCCACCTGTTGTACTCCCGCCTGTGGGTGAAGATCTTACACGACCTGGGATACCTGGGGTTTGATGAGCCTTTTAAGAAACTCATCAACCAGGGCAAGATCACAGGCGATTCGCGCTTCGTCTATCGCGTGCGCGGAACAAACAAATTCGTTTCAGCGGGATTGAAGGACCAGTATGAAACAGATCCACTGCACGTGGACATCACACTGGTGAACGGATTGGAACTCAACCGTCAGGGATTCACCCAGTGGAAGCCCGATTTCGCACATGCAGAATTCATTCTGGAAGACGGAAAGTACATCTGTGGTGCGGCCATTGAAAAAATGAGCAAATCATATTTCAATGTTGTCAGTCCCGATGATATCATCGAAAGCTATGGCGCCGACACGTTGCGGATGTATGAAATGTTCCTGGGTCCGCTGGAGGCCTCGAAACCCTGGAACACGAATGGCATTGATGGTGTCTTCAAATTTCTGCGCAAATTCTGGAATCTGTCGCATGATGAAAAAGGGAATTTCAGCGTAAGCAACGATGACCCCACACGTGCAGAATTGAAAGTCTTGCACAAGACACTGAAGAAGATCGAACAGGATGTCGACAACTTCAGCTTCAATACTTCTGTCAGCGAATTCATGATCTGTGTAAACGAGCTGACTGCCCTCAGGACGAACAAACGGTCCATCGTTGAGCCGCTGACCATTGCCCTGGCGCCTTTCGCGCCGCACATGGCAGAAGAGCTGTGGGAAAAACTGGGGCATAGCAAGACAGTATTCGATGCCTCCTTCCCTCAATACAAGGAAGAATTCCTGAAAGAAGATTCATTCGAATATCCTATCTCGATCAACGGCAAAGTGCGCGCAAAAATGGAGTTCGCGCTGGACATGCCGAAAGAAGACATTGAAAAGGTGGTGCTCGCCTCCGAAATTGTACAGAAGTGGTCAGCGGGCAAGCCGCCGAAGAAAGTGATCGTAGTGCAAGGGCGTATCGTGAACGTCGTTCTGTAACAACCCTCGCGGGTGCCTGCGTGGGACGCTTTTGGATGCGTTCCATTTGCAGGCGTCCATCCCCGGGGTACCCGCGAGGGGTACCCGTACGCCCCCAGCTGATGGCTGCCCATGCCGGCCAAAAAAACAAAACATTTCGTTACATTAGCATCCTTAAATCTTACGCATGGGCTATTCCAAGATTGTGGGCCTCGGTCACCACGTTCCAGATAAAGTAATCACAAACGAATATTTGTCCACGGTGATGGACACCAACAACGAATGGATCATCGAGCGCACGGGCATACAGGAGCGGCGATGGATTGACCCTGCAAAGGATACCGTGGCAAACATGGCGGCCAAGGCAACGCACATGGCGCTCGAACGCGCGAAGCTCACTGCAAAAGATATAGACTTCATTGTTTTCGCCACCATCACCCCTGACTATTTTTTTCCGGGATCAGGCGTGCTGTTAGGACGGGAGCTGGGACTTGATGGAATCCCTGCCCTCGATATCCGGAATGCCTGTTCGGGCTTTATCTATGCGCTATCCATTGCTGACCAGTTCATCAAAACAGGGATGTACAAGACCGTTCTTGTCATCGGCGCAGAGATCCAGTCCACCGCACTGGATATTTCCACGCGCGGACGGAACACGGCCGTGATCTTCGGTGATGGCGCGGGGGCGGCGATCCTTCAGCCATCGGATAAGCCCGGCATTTTATCAACCCACCTTCATTCCGATGGCCGTTATGCGGAAGACCTTTATATCAAAGATCCCGGAAGCAGCCGTCCCAATTCAGAAAGACAACCGGATCAGATCACCGACACGACGACTTTTAAAGTTGTCATGAATGGAAACCAGGTTTTCAAGCATGCCGTGGTCCGCTTCGCCGAAGTCATCCATGAAGCGCTTGCCGCGAACAACCTCGGGAAAGAAGAGATCAACCTTCTGGTGCCGCATCAGGCCAACCTGCGCATCAGCCAGTATATCCAGGAAAAGCTCGCATTGAAAGATGACCAGGTGTACAACAATATCATGCGCTATGGAAATACGACGGCGGCCTCCATTCCGATTGCCATGAGCGAGGCCTGGGCTGAAGGCAGAATAAAGGAAAATGATTTAATTTGTTTAGCCGCATTTGGCAGCGGGTTCACATGGGCTTCTGCACTGATACGGTGGTAAAATCCTGCATATGAAGACGTCAACATACAATCCAAGCCCGCTGGAAATAGATTTCGCCAACGCACTGCAGATCCTTCAGAAAGACATTGAAAAACATCTGTTGCACAACCAGATCATCCATGTGGAGAATCAGTTGGGTAAAGAGAATCCAATGGTAAAATTCAGCCTCGTTGACAAGGATGGTGATCCCCACGAAATCGTTGTCCGCATCGTTCAGATACCGGATAAATTCTAACCCCCTCCCCACCCCATGTCGATCCTGATCGTATTCATCTGCATTGGAATCCTTGTCCTGCTCATCACGCAATTTAAGGTCAATGCTTTTCTCGCATTTTTACTGATCTCTATTCTGGCAGGATTGTTATTGGGTATCGACGCGGGCCAGATCACGGGATCGATCCAAAAGGGGATTGGGGATATGCTTGGTTCTCTTGTGATCGTAATCGTTGGCGGAGCGATGCTGGGAAAACTCGTTGCCGAGAGTGGTGGCGCGCAACGGATAGCCTCCGGGATGATGTATCTTTTCGGAGAACGTTACATTCAGTGGGCGCTGATGGCCACGGGATTCATCATCGGCATTCCGCTGTTTTACAATGTAGGTTTCGTATTGGTGATCCCGCTGATCTTTTCGGTTGTATACCGTTACAAGTTTCCGGCGGTGTATATCGGTCTTCCCATGCTGGCCGCGCTTTCTGTCACGCATGGCTTTCTTCCGCCGCACCCCTCTCCCTCCTACCTGGTGGCCCAGTTTGGCGCGGACATGGGACAAACCCTGCTTTATGGAATGATGGTAGGTATCCCCACGGTGATCATTGCAGGACCTTTGTTTTCGCGGAGCCTGAAACGGATCCACACCGAACTGCCGAAAACTTTTCAACCCAGTGCCGTTGAGCCGGGCAACCTTCCCGGACTGTGGAACAGTATCCTCTCCTCACTGCTGCCGGTGATTCTCTTAACCATCACCACCCTCCTGAAACCCTATGTTCCCGATTCCGGATTCTTCAACAAGATGTTTGTTTTTCTGAGCAATCCCGACATGGTGCTGTTGATTTCACTCGCCATTGCAACGTACACGCTTGGCCTCAGAAGAGGTATGGGGATGTCAAAGATCATGAACATCTATGGTGATGCCGTGAAAGATATCGCCATGATCCTGCTGATCATGAGCGGGGCGGGCGCCTTGAAACAGATTCTGATGGACAGCGGTGTAAGCGCCGAGATCGGCGTGTTGCTGTCGGGGCTGGACATGCATCCACTCGTTCTCGGCTGGGCTATCGCCTGCGTCATCCGGGTATGTGTCGGCTCAGCCACGGTGGCAGGATTAACCGCTGCCGGCATCATCATGCCATTGATGGGGCGCCCGGATGTAAATCCAAACCTCATGGTGCTCGCCATCGGCGCGGGCAGCCTGATGTTCTCGCATGTGAATGATGGAGGATTCTGGCTCTTCAAAGAATATTTCAACCTCAGCATCAAGGATACACTGCGCTCCTGGTCGGTGATGGAAACCATCGTCGCCGTCGTGGGAATGATCGGTGTGATGATCCTCGATGCATTTATATAAATTAGCACTATGGATACAACAACAGCTGATCAACGATTTGAAAAACTTGGATTGACCCTTCCGCCTGCGCCAAAAGCCATGGCCGTTTACAAACCTTTTCTGCAGGTCGGAAACTTCATATACGTTTCCGGTCACGGCCCGGTGAAAACGGATAGCAGCCTCATCATCGGCCGCGTCGGTAAGGATCTCACAATGGAGGAAGGAAAGGCCGCCGCGCAACAGGTAGGCCTTGCGATACTGGCAACTCTCAAACAGAATCTTGGTAGTTTCAACCGGATCAAAAGGGTCATCAAGGTTTTGGGAATGGTGAACTGCACGCCTGATTTTGAGCGCCATCCTTTCGTCATCAATGGCTGCAGCGAACTGTTCGCCAATGTCTGGGGCACGGATAACGGTATCGGCGTACGCAGCGCCGTCGGCATGGGATCGCTTCCCGACAACATTCCCGTAGAAATTGAGGCCATGTTCGAGCTGGAGTCCTAGGATATGGAATGGTATCTCATCGCGAACGTAGCAACGCTTGACACCCCTGCCCTCGTAGTTTATCCGGACCGGGTTCAGCGAAATATTGCGCTCCTGAAGACATTTGTGTCTGATCCCCGGCAGTTAAGGCCACATATAAAAACGAACAAGTGTCCACAGGTGATCAGCCTCATGCTGGAAGCGGGCATCACCAAATTCAAATGCGCCACGATCGCAGAGGCGGAAATGGCGGCGATAGAAGGTGCACCCGATGTGTTGCTGGCCTATCAACCCACGGGACCGAAGGCAAGGCGATTCTGTGAGCTTCAGCGCAAGTTTCCAAAAACGCTTTTTTCGTGTCTGATCGATAATCAAAAAAGCCTTTCCGAATTATCAGCGCTGGCCACAGTATATGACCTGACCATCCGTGTCTTCATTGACCTTAACGTGGGAATGAACCGTACTGGCATTGCACCCGGAAAAGAGGCCTTGCAGTTGTACCGCGATGCATCGGGGACACAAGGGATCGAGATGGCAGGACTGCATGCCTATGACGGACACCTGCGCGATGCAGACTTTGATTTGCGCAAACAAAAATGCGACGAAGCCTTCGCACCGGTGGAATCACTTCGTCAGCAGATCATCCAGGCAACAACGAAGAATCCCATCGTCGTTGCCGGCGGGACACCAACGTTTCCCATACATGCGAAAAGGAAGGATGTCGAGGCCAGTCCCGGAACGTTTGTCTTCTGGGACAAAGGGTACCAGCAAACCCTGGCGGAACAACCCTTCGAATGGGCGGCGCTGGTGGTCACACGCGTCATCAGCAAACCTGATGACCAAACCATTTGCCTGGACCTGGGACATAAGTCGATCGCTGCAGAAAACCCCATCACAAGCCGCGTTTACCTGCTGAACGCACCAACGCTTGAACCCATTGGGCACAGTGAAGAGCATATGGTATTCCGGAGTAAAAAAAATGAACGTTACGAGATCGGCGATGTTTTGTATGGCGTTCCTTACCACATTTGTCCAACGGTAGCCTTGTACGAAGAGGCTGCAGTATGCCGGGATCACCAGGTGGCGGATTGGTGGCCGATTCAATCGCGCAAAAGAAAGATCACTATTTAAGAAATCGTTTACAGCAAAAATACAAACACCATGTTTTTAGTTGATGCCCACCTCGATCTCAGCATGAACGCAATGGAGTGGAACCGCGATCTGAGACAACCGATCGAAGCCATCCGTGTGCGTGAAAAAGGAATGACTGACAAACCTGATCGCGGCAATGGTACGGTAAGTTTTCCGGAACTGAGAAAAGGCAATATCGGTCTTGTGGTTGCCACGCAGATTGCGCGCTACGTGAGCCCCGAAAATCCCTTGCCGGGGTGGCATTCACCGGAACAAGCATGGGCGCAGACGCAGGCACAGCTGGCCTGGTACAAAACCATGGAAGAAGATGGCGAGCTCATCCAGATCAAAAGCTGGGAAGAGGTTGAGAGGCATTTACAAAAATGGAATTCCACATCATCGGAAGACAAACCCATTGGTTACATCCTCAGCCTCGAAGGCGCTGATTCGATCGTCACGCTCCACCACCTCGAAAGAGCATACCGTTACGGACTGAGGGCTCTAGGTCCCGCGCATTATGGACCCGGCAGGTATGCACAGGGGACGGATGCCACAGGATTCATGGGCACGAAAGGCAGGGAGCTTCTGAAAGAGATGGAAAATCTCGGCATTATCCTGGACGCGACACATCTATGCGATGACAGCTTCTGGGAGGCGATGGATCACTATCACGGCCCAGTATGGGCAAGTCATAATAATTGCAGGGCGTTGGTGAATCATAACCGGCAGTTCAGTGATGATCAGTTGAAAGAGCTGATCCGTCGCGGTGCCGTGATTGGCGGGGTACTCGATGCCTGGATGATGGTGCCAAACTGGGTGCGCCGCGTTTCTGATCCCAAACAGATGAACTGCAAACTTGAAATCGTGATCGACCATATGGATCACATATGTCAGCTCGCAGGAAACGCCCAGCACATTGGAATAGGATCCGATCTGGATGGCGCTTACGGAAAAGAGCAAAGTCCGTACGACCTGGAGACCATTGCGGATCTTCAAAAGATCCCTGAGTTGTTGGCGAAAAGAGGATACTCAAAAGAAGATATCGAAAATGTCGCCCACGGTAACTGGCTTCGGTTCCTTAAAAAAGCATGGTCCTGATGCCGTGCAAAATTGAGCGATGCCAAAAAATGATTCCATTCAGAATTGCTGAACCGGCTTTTTGAGGCTTTTACTCCCCATCCTGAAAAGATCATCCCGCAACTCACCGCGCCGGCAGTTTGCTAAAGCCGTATTTTTCTTTCTTCCGGCGTGGGACACTTTTTTCCTGTTACCGCGTTATTAATTATTGTAAATTCATCCTGATGAAGAAAAGGTTTATCATTCTGTTTTGCGTGGCGGCGGCATTTCTTGCCCTCGCGTTCACGCGGCCCGCGGACCGATATTTCGAGATCGCCAAAAACCTCGACATTTTTGCCACGCTCTTTAAAGAAGTCAACGCGCTTTATGTTGATGAGGTTAACCCAAACCAACTCGTCCGGGTAGGAATTGATGCCATGCTCGCATCACTCGATCCGTACACGAACTATATTCCGGAAGATGAAGTGGAAGATTACCGCACGGTAAACACCGGTCAGTACGGTGGGATCGGCGCCATCACACGCGAGATCGGCGGCCGCACGGTCGTAACGATGATCATCGACGGGTATGGCGCGCAGAAAGGCGGACTCAAGATCGGCGATGAAATTGTTAAAATAGATGGCATTGCGCTTTCTAAGCTGACGCGCGAGGAATCAAGTCAGTTGATGAAAGGGCAGGTCGGAACTCCTGTTAACCTCACCGTTAAAAGATACGGAAGTGAAAAACCGATAGATCTTCAGTTCAAACGCGAAAAAGTCAAAGTCAATAACGTACCGTTCTTTGGAATGGTCGGAAATGACATCGCCTATATTCACCTTTCCGACTTCACGCCGGATGCCGGTAAAGAAGTGAAAAACGCATTGGCCGACCTGAAGGGCAAGGGTGCAAAGGGCGTCATCCTTGATCTGAGGGGAAATCCGGGAGGATTGTTAATTGAAGCCGTCAACATCACAAATCTTTTTATTCCGAAAGGAAAGCTGGTGGTCAGTACGAAAGGCAAGATTCCGGAGAACAATCTTAAGTATGAAACCCTCAACAATCCGCTCGACACCGAGATACCGGTGGCAGTATTGATCAACCGTGGAAGTGCTTCCGCTTCGGAGATCGTCGCCGGGACCTTGCAGGACTATGACCGCGGCCTTGTGCTGGGTGAAAAATCCTACGGCAAAGGACTGGTTCAGGTAAGTCGTCCGCTGTCGTACAATTCGCAGTTAAAAGTTACCACCGCAAAGTACTACACCCCTACGGGAAGGTGTATCCAGGTTTTGGATTACACGCACCGCCGGGAAGATGGAAGTGTGTTGTCAATACCCGATTCCATCAAACAACCTTTCAAGACCACGCGCGGCCGCACCGTGTATGATGGCGGCGGGATTGACCCCGATATCGCGGTGGAAGCCACAGATGCGCATCCGCTGACGCAGGTGTTGTTCGAAAAAGGATTCATACTGGACTTCGTTACCGAATACATTCATAAAAATCCAAAGACCGTGGATCCGCGTACTTTCAATTTGACCGATGACGAGTATCAGCAGTTTGTTTCCTGGATGAAGGGGAAGGACTATTCATATAAATCTTATCTGGAGTACGGAATTCAGGAGCTGATCAAGGAAGCGAAAAAAGAAAAATATTACGATGGGCTTAAGGGACAACTGGATCAGATCAACAATAAACTGACAGAGAACAAGAAGAATGAGCTGATGTCGCACAAGGATCAGATCAAGAGGCTGCTGGAGGAAGAGATTGTTTCCCGACAGCATCTCGACAAAGGCCGGATCGAGGCAGCTTTCAAATATGACGCGGAGGTAAAGAAGGCCATCGACCTGCTGCACGATGGAGGGCAGTATCGGAAGGTGCTGGCGCTGGAGTAGTAATCAGTGAATCAGTGATCAGTGATCAGTGATCAGTAACCGGTAATCAGTAAATCAGTCATCAGTAAATCAGTCATCAGTACATCAGTCATTAGTACTCAGTCATTAGTAAATCAGGAATCAGTCGGAGGCCGATACATGGGCTCCCTCAACATCAACACATTAACACATTAACACAAAAAAAAAGGGCTTCGATGAAGCCCTTTTTTTTAAGTTCTTACCGCAAGAATAACAGCTCGCGATATTTTGCCAATGGCCAATCTTCATCGTCGACCAATAATTCCAGTTTATCAACGGAATCGCGGATGCTTTCAAAATATTTTTCCTTGATATCATCACAATAGGCAAACGCGCGTTCCTTAACATCTGCGATCTTATTCGCTTTCTTGCGAGCCTCGATCATATCGCGAACACCATTCTTGATGATCTCGATGTGTCCGGATATCTCACGGATGGTCTGAACCACCGCCTTATTATCGACACCCAATCCCGCGAGTCCATTCGCATTCGTGATCAGCTTGTTCTGGTAAGCAATGGCTGTAGGAACGATGTGGTTCATGGCAAGGTCTCCCATCACACGCGCTTCGATCTGCACGCGCTTGATGTAAGCTTCCAGGCGTATCTCGGTGCGGGCTTCCACTTCTTTATGGGACATCACACCGTGCTTCTCGAAAATATGCAGTGACTTCTTGTCGTTGTAAGCTTCCAGGGCACGCGGTGCATTCTTAATGTTGTTCAGCTTGCGTTTCTCAGCTTCCTTCACCCACTCTTCGGAATACCCGTCTCCTTCGAAACGAATGTCTTTCGACTCCTTGATATACTGACGCAGCACATTTACGATCGCGAGACGCTTTTCTTCACCCTTCTCAATTTGCGCATTTACAGAATTGTAAAACTGGTCGAGCTGCTCGGCAACAATAAGGTTCAGCACGGTCATCGGCGTGGCGCAGTTGTCGCTTCCGCCTACTGCACGGAATTCAAATTTATTCCCGGTGAATGCAAACGGTGAAGTACGGTTGCGGTCTGTGGCATCGAGAATGATCTCGGGGATCTGGGAGATTCCAAGCTTCATGTACATATTGTCACCTTTCTCGATCTTCACGTTGCCCTTGCTTTCAAGTTCGTCGAGCACGGCCGTCATCTGCGAACCGATGAATGCCGACATGATCGCCGGAGGAGCTTCGTTTGCACCGAGGCGAAAATCATTGGCGGGGGTCGCTATACTTGCACGCAGCAGGTCTGCATAATTATGAACCGCCTTGATGGTGGTGATGAAGAAAGTGAGGAACATTAAATTATCGCGGGCGCTGCTGGTAGGTGCAAACAGGTTGACACCGGTATCCGTGATCAGCGACCAGTTGTTATGCTTTCCGCTTCCGTTCAATCCGGCAAACGGTTTCTCATGGAAAAGAACCTTCAGGTTGTGGCGCTCCGCAACGCGGATCATAATATCCATCAACAACTGATTGTGGTCGTTCGAAACATTCACTTCCTCGAACAAGGGAGCCACTTCAAACTGGCTGGGCGCAACTTCGTTATGACGCGTGCGAACGGGAATACCCAACTTCCAGGCCTCAATCTCAAAATCCTTCATGTAATCATACACACGGCTGGGGATGGAAGCAAAGTAATGGTCCTCCATTTGCTGGCCGCGTGCAGGCGAATGACCAAATACCGTTCTGCCTGCCATGACGAGATCAGGACGTGACTGGAACAAAGCCTTATCTACCACAAAATACTCCTGCTCCGGTCCCAGGGACGCGACCACCTTCTGAATTTCCTTATCAAACAACTGGCACACTTTCGTAGCTGCAACATCCACAGCCTTCAACGCTTTCAGTAATGGCGCCTTCGTATCCAGGGTTTCACCGGTATAAGAGACGAAGACAGTAGGGATACAGAGTGTCTTCCCGTACAGGAACATGGGGGACGTCGGATCCCAGGCTGTATAACCACGCGCTTCAAATGTGCTTCGGATCCCGCCACTGGGAAAAGACGACGCATCAGGCTCTTGCTGAACGAGTTCACTTCCCTTAAATCTCTCGATTCCCGCGAGGGCGTCGAAAAAGGAGTCGTGTTTCTCAGCGGTTCCACCGGTCATGGGCTGAAACCAGTGTGTGAAGTGGGATGCCCCCTTGGTCATTGCCCAGGATTTCGCAGCAGAGGCTACGGCATCTGCAGTTGACTCGTCAATTTTTTCGTGATTTTTGATCGCCTGACTGACTTTCTTAAAGACGGCCGGTGATAACGTTGCCCGCATCTGCTCCACTCCATAAACGTTCTCCCCAAAAAATTTGGACACGTGTGGAGTGGGTAGATCAACATGGACGGGAACACGCTCATTTAATTTCTTAAGAGCTTCAAAACGTAAGTGCGCCATAGAATGTGGTGTTGTTTAGTGGTATTTGCACCAAATCTATGCAACTTTTTGGATCAGTAGGTTAATTTTTAACCCGCTGTGAGAAAAAAATATTAAGAATACGATTGCGCCGGTATAATTTTAACCCTGTGTCTTTTCCACACATCACCGTCCACACGGAAAAAGGTTAAAAATCAGGGTCGTTTGCGCGTCAATTGGACTTTTTAACAGAACCACCGCTGCTCGAATTGGTATTTGAGCGGTCGGGATTTCCACGATAGCGGATGCTGCCTCCACTGCTTGCGTGGGCATTCAGGCTTTCAGATACATTGATTTTGACAGATCCACCGCTGCTGGCTTCCGCCTCAACCTTTTCCGCTGTCAGATCGTAGGCATCCACTTCACCGGCACTGCTGGCATCCGCCGCAAAATCCCTGACTTTCCCTTTTAATTCAACATCGCCGGCGCTGGAGGATGAAACCTTTACCGAGCCGGCATCGATCGCGACTTCTATGGAGCCGGCGCTGGAGGCACTGATGTCCAGGGAATTTGCCTGGATATTCCCATCGGAGAAAATACTGCCGGCAGAGCTTGCGGATAATTTATCGAGGCGGACATACGTAACGTACACCTTGACGTCTACACCACTTCGGTACCGCCCGTCTTTCATGTGCACCTTCAGGTACGACCCTGCGATCTCTGTGACAACATTTGAGGCCTCCGTGCCCGTTACCTCAATTTTGGCTTCTTCCTTATCCCCTTTTTTCAGAAAAACATCAATTCCTTCAGCCGCCTTCACGCCTGTGAACGAGCCCAGCTGACGGACGTCTGTTTCCTGCGCGGAAGCGGATACAAGTGAAAAGACAACTGCGATTAAAGCCAAGAATTTCTTCATATTCCTTTGTGTTTTGCCCTAAAGACCAGACAAAAAAAGAAGGGTTGCACGGATCCCGAAAACCCACTTTTTTTAATCCGTGTACTAAAACATCGTATTTTTAATTAATTTTCCCGGCAGAATTATAAACATTGCGAGCCTAACCTAAAAGTCCAACTATGATTTTCGATAAGAAAGCGGAACTTAATGTACTGATTAACCTTGCTGCCAGTGATAAAAATGTGGCCGAACGTGAATCCAAGCTCATTTATCTCATTGGACAGGCGAACGGAATCCCTAAAGATGAGATCGGCGAGATGATGAAAAGCCCTCAGCCGATCCACAATACAAGTTCCCTTACTCCGGATGAAAAATTCGAACACCTTTATAACCTGATCCAGTTAATGAAAATGGACGGACAGGTATTTCGCAGCGAAATTGTTTTCTGTGAACAGATCGCCGAAAAACTCGGATATAAAAAAGGTGTTGTAGGCGAAATCTCCCAGCATGTATACAGTGATCCTTCCATTACATCGGATCGCGACATGCTGAAGAAGAAAGCTGAAAAATATCTCAGAAGCTGATCAGGCATTGATTATAACCTTTTTTCCCCGACCGTCAGGGAGACCTTCGCACTGCAACCAATAGATGCAGTGCGTTTTTTTTTAGGCTGACCAGGGATGTCGACTGATGGCAATGCCATGCAGGTCATTTTTCGGCAGACCTGTCAAAGACTATCGCTCCCCCCACGATGGTCATTTGTACTTCGGAGCTAAGAACCTCTGCCTCAGGCACTGTCATGATATCCTTTGAGAAGATCGTGAAGTCGGCAAATTTTCCCGTTTCAATCGAGCCGAGCACCTCTTCCTGAAAAGCGCCATAAGCGGCATCCAGCGTATAAGAGCGCAGGGCCTGTTCCCGGGTCATCCTTTCTTCCGGTTCAAAACCACCATCAGGTTCTCCTTTTAAGGTTTGTCTGGATATGCTGGCATAAAAGGACGGAATCGGATTGAGCGGTTCAACCGGTGCATCGGTGCCATTCACAATCTTCGCTCCCGATCTCAACAGCGTCTGCCACATATACGCACCCTCTTTAATACGTTTTTCCCCCAGGCGCTCAATGGCCCAGGGCCTGTCTGACGACATATGGATGGCCTGCATGGCCGGGATCACGCCGAGCGCGGCGAACCTCGGAATGTCCAACGGGTGCAGGTGCTGCGCGTGCTCAATTCGAAACCGATGGTTCCCGGCCTGCCCGGGGTTTGCCCTGAAGGCGCTTTCATAGCGGTCAAGGATTTCCCTGTTGGCCCGATCGCCAATGGCGTGGGAGCACAATTGAAAACCATGCTGCAAGGCTTGGCCTGCCACCTTGAGGACGGTGTCCATGGAAGTTGTGGCCATCCCGAAAAAACCAGGCCTGTCACTATAGGCCTCCAGCAACCACGCTCCGCGGGATCCAAGCGCTCCGTCACAACTCAATTTGATGGACCGGATCGATAGAAAATGTTGCGGATCGATCTCGGGTCCACGCGCGAACCATTCGCGCAAAAGCTGGCTGTCGCCACCAGCGATCATCGGATATAGCCTGACCGTTAATTTGCCCGCAGCTTTGAATTTTTTAAAAAGATCCAGACTGCTCCGGGAAGCGCCGGCATCGTGAAAACCCGTGATTCCATTTCGCGCACACGCCTTCAATGCAAGTTCAAGCGCCTGCGCATCGCTGACCGGCGTGTTCTCAGGAATGAGCCGGGCGACAATCCCCATCGCGCGCTCATTAAAGATCCCGGTAGGATTACCCAGGGCGTCGCGAATAATCTCACCCCCCTCGCCCGAAATTTCAGCGCTCGATCTTTCTGCTGACAACGGGTTTACGCCGGCCATTTCCATGGCCCTGGCGTTTGCCAGCGCCGCATGACCGCTAGCATGTCGAAGAAAAACCGGATTGTCAGGAGAGGATGCACTCAATAAATGGTGCGTCTGAAATCCTTTGACCATGTTTTCCGGAAGCTGGTCCCACTTTTCCTGGTGCCAGCCACGGCCGAGGATCCACTGCCCGGGCTGCGCATGCTTAACCGCCTCTCTGACAACGTCCACCAACTCCTCATAACTCTTTACCGCCATGAGATCCAACTCCAATTGATTGTATCCGACGCCCATCATGTGCGCATGGCCCTCGATGAATCCCGGCGTCATGATTTTCCCCTGAAGATCAATGAGTTTCGTCTTTTTACCGGCGTACCTGCGACCTTCCTGCCCGGATCCGGTGAAAATAATTTTGTTGCCCCTGACGGCTACCGCCTCCACCACCGGTTGCTTTTCATCCGCCGTGTATATTTTACCACCGACGATCACAAGATCTGCCTTGTCGTGCGGGCCGGTGCAGGAAATAAGGATAAACAATAATGAAACCGAGAAAATACAACCGCTATTGTTCATAGTGAAAGACGAAAGTGTGAATGTTAATGCTTATTTACCGAAATTTGAGAAAAAAAACGTTGCTGCCAAGGCATGGAAACGGCCGCCAATGAAGCCATCGATGCCATGGGAGATTAACCTGTTGCCGGAGTACTTTTGATTCCGCGCCAGCCGAAACTGAATTAATGAATGCGTCAAAGACTTAAATTCCTCGGATATCTTGCTTTATTCTGGTTGCTGTTTGTGATCGCGATCCGGGCACTTTTTCTTCTTTACAACCATGATCTGACGGACCAGCTGATGGCTGGCGAGATTTTGCAGGTCTTCCTTCACGGCCTGAAAATGGACCTGAGCCTGCTCGGATATTTTCTGATGGCTGCCGGGCTGATCCTGACCATTTCCCTTTTTATCAAAAACAGGTGGGTGTCTTTCGCGTTGAATTCCCTGAATATCTTTTTGCTCATTATTAGTGCGCTGCTGGTAACCGTTGACATGGAACTCTACCGGCACTGGGGTTTTCGATTGAACACAGGTCCCTTCTTTTATCTGCAGTCAGCGGGGTCTGCCGCACTGGGTAGCGTAGCCATCCCGGTTGTCTTTAAATTGTTGCTGGTTTGCGCTGCGCTGGTAACGCTTTCTATTTTCTTTTACGACCGTTGGCTGATGCCGAAGATCGCGGCGCTCGAAGAAGGGCAGCGAAAAGGGTCTGTTGTCTTGCTGATGATTACCGGATTGATGATCATACCCATCCGGGGGAGTTTTACGGTGGCGCCGATGAATACGGGGTTTGTTTATTTTCATAAAACAAAAGCTTATGCAAACCACGCTGCCATCAATGTCGTCTGGAATTTCCTGTACAACCTGAACAGTAGCCACACCCGGATGAAGTACCCGGAAAATCTGCTACCGAAAAAGGTAGCCGGACAGTATTTCAGCGAATTCTATCCGCCGCACGATGCGGCTACGGTGAAACTCTGGGGCGCCGAAAAACCAAACGTTATTTTATTTGTGCTCGAGAGCTTCACTGCCAACGTGATTGAACCCCTCGGTGGTCTTAAAGACATTACCCCTAACCTCAATGAATTATGCGAAGAGGGTATTTTGTTCACGAATTTCTACGCCAGCGGCGACAGGACTGATAAGGGACTCGTCAGTATCCTCAGCGGTTATCCGGCGCAACCGATAACCTCGATCGTCAAAAATCCTGCAAAGACACAACGGCTGCCCTATCTGAACCATTACCTGCTCAATCTGGGTTACCATACGTCTTTTGTCTACGGCGGTGATATTGACTTTGCCAATTTCCGATCCTATCTCACCAACAGTCGCTTTGATCATATAACATCCGATGAGGATTTTCCGGAAGAATACAACCAGAGCAAATGGGGCGTGCACGATCATATTGTATTTCAGCAGGCTATTCAGGAGTGTGATACCGCCACGCATCCTTTCTTTAAAGTGATCCTCTCCCTGAGCAGCCATGAGCCCTTCGACGTACCGATGGTATCTCGTTTCCCAGGGAATGACGCAGAAAATCTTTTTCTGAATTCATGTTATTATACGGACCGATCCATCGGTGAATTCATCGTCAAAGCCAAGGCTTCCGCCTGGTGGCACAACACCGTCATCATTTTTGTTGCAGATCATGGGCATCGCTTCCCTGGCAACAGGGAAATTAAGGACAGGGACCGTTACAGAATTCCTTTGCTCATCGTGGGAGGCCCTATAACAAAAGGAAATATCGTCGATAAGTTTTCCGGTCAAACCGATATCGCGAATACGCTGCTGGCACAACTTGATAAGCCAACCCCGGCTTTCAGTTTCAGTAAAGACATCCTGTCGCCTTCGTCGAAATCATTTGCCACATACTTCTTCAATGACGGATACGGTTTCGTAGACCCCGGGCAATACATCATCTATGACAATGTTGGCAAACAATTCCTGCGGTCTGAGGGCGCTTCGCCTGAAAGCCTCGAGCGCACAAAAGCATATGAACAGGTTTTATTTACGGACTATAACAATAAATAAAAGATGCCGTGATTTGGCCGGCGCTGTGCGGCAATCGGGCAGGCAAACCTGATACGGCTTACGTAGTAAATGGTTTAAGATGAAAAAACACTTTTGGATACTCGCGTTTCTCTCAGTCATGGCCTTACCCCTGAAGGCGCAGGACTTTGGCCTTTCTTTTTCCTACTTCCTTCCGAAGAACGGTTACTTCTCAACACCGATCAGCCCCTTCTCCATCCGGGGCCTTGGTTTTGACCTGAACCGTTTTGTTGCTATCGAAACAGGCGCCTCGCTGTACCGCATGTCCGGCCTGAACCTGAAGGATCTTCCAGTCAAAAGTAAAGAACCGCTCGTTGGCCCTAACTTCACCATCCTCATTCCACTTGAGCTTGTCCTCCAATTAAAGGGATCGCGGGTCGAATTTGATGTCAAGGGCGGGGGATTCTTTTTCTATGGATTCGCAAACAAGCTCAATTACGGAAACATTGACCGCGCCATTCGTGTTATGCAGCAATGGCAGGTTGCCAACAGTGATTTTTCTTTTGAAAGCAAACCAGGCTTCGGTTACCATGGCGGAGCAGAACTTACCGTCTATGTGACGAACCAGGTAGGTGTTTCACTGGAGACTAATTACTATGTCGGCGAAGCAAAATTTCCGCTGGAGGGTTCTTTCACCGGAGGAAATGACAACCTGGAAACAGTGGCGGTCCGTTATCCGGATGCCAAGATTGATTTTACGGGCCTGGAATTTGCGATCGGATTGATATTCAGTTCCGGAAACGGAAACGGAAAGGCCCCGGCGAAAAAGAGAAGACGTTGATGGTCATGAATGATTTTTTACTGAGACGCATAAAACTGAGCGTACTATTCATTACGCTGTTATCTCCTGCCTTGGTGCATGGTCAGGAAAAAAATATAACCTATTCAGCATTTGCCATCGACAACAAGGAGGTGATCTGGTTACAGGTCTATCATGCGCAGCAGCGGGCAGATGTGTTGGGTCTACAGGTGCATGACTTCCTGAAACGCAAGGCATGGGTAAAAAACCTGCAGTATGACGGATCGGAAATTGTGGTGACCCTCGAGAATTTTCGTGTTGATTATAAGCGGTACGGAGGGAAGTACATGAATACCTCGAACCTCATCCGCACGGCGCGATGGTCAGGAAAAGCGCGTATCAGTTTTAAGGACGGAAAGTACCGCGTGATCGTTTACGGGTTGGAGTACGATGCACGACAGCCCGCCATGCACGCAGGAAAAATGAGCAATCAACCCCACATGATCCACGGTTCGTGGACGGACTGGGTGCTGAACAACTATCGTTCAAACTTTAAGAAAAGCAGGCACATCAATATGGACATCATGCATGCGCACCTAAAAGAAAGCTTTACGCTTACTGAAACTGATTTCATCGACGAGGATTGGTAATGATTTCCACACTGTCTACCGGCAGATCAAAATTGATACGGCGCTGAATATGGACGGCGTCCGGAAGTGTAAAGGGGCCCATTTGTATCGTCGGATAAAAATTGTCCCGGATACGGTTTATTCCGCTGTTCGCTTCAAGGTATTTCCGGACCCCAAGCGTGTCCGTTGCATTGAAGGTGACGTCAAATTCAGGGGCGCTCCTCGATTCACCAATGTTCATATTATGCCTGTTAAAGAGCGCGCGGGAATCAGCCACAAATGTATCGAAGGCCTCCCGTGAAGCAGCATCGTGGATAAAGGAGGATGATTCGCGCTCAACGGTTGGAACAGGCAGGATAAAATATTCCTTCTTCGAATCATTCGTCCTGTAAACCCACTCGAGAATATAATTTGCTATATCAATTGCCGTAAAAGACGATTTGTCTTTAAACGAGATCTTTTCCAGTTCAATCCTGATCATCGCGCCGCCGTCAGTGTAGCGCTTCCGTTGTCCGGAAACAAAATTTCCCAGCGAATAAGCCACGAGTTGATTGTCTTCTTTCCTCCATTCCATGGGTTGTACCACATGGGGATGCGCTCCGATCACCAGTCGGGCACCGTATTTGAAACACAGCGCTGTGATATCTTTTTGATTCTTCGAGGGCAGACTCTGATACTCCGCTCCCCAATGGGTGAAGACGATAATCGCGTCCGGCTTCATACATTCCGCCTTGATCAGATCGGTGCGGATGGCTGCTGTGTCGAGCAGGTTTACGACGTTCGGTTTTGTCACCGGCAGCCCGTTCGTGCCATAGGTATAGTTAAGAATGGCAAGCCTGAAGCCCTGCTTTTCAATGATCATCGGATGTGATCTGTCTTTTTCCTTCTGTGTGCGGAAGGTTCCCGTGTGCGGAATATTAAAACTGTCGAGCATGGCAATGGTGCGGTCTACCCCTGCCTTTCCACGGTCAACGCTGTGGTTATTGGCAGTGACGATGACGTCCATTCCGACATCTTTCAGTGCCACCAGTAATTCATCCGGAGCGCTGAATTGCGGATATCCCTTGTAAGGTTTGCCTGCCAGCGTTACCTCGAGGTTTCCGATCGCGAGGTCTACAGCCTCGATATAGGGTTTTACATATTGAAAACACGGACGATAATCATACGTTCCTGTTTTTGCATCATAGGCGTCGGCTATCTGCGAATCATGCTGCATGATGTCGCCGAGAAATAACAAAGAAAGCCGGGTCGTATCCTGTGCCCTTGCTGAAAGGACCTGAATTAACAAAAACAGGATGAAGAGAAGTTGTCTCATAAGGTTGTTAGGGTGCTAAGGTGTTAAGGTGTTAAGGTGTTAAGGTGTTAAGGTGTTAGGGTGTTAGGGTGTTAGGGTGTTAAGGTGTTAAGGATGAGCAGTTGTCAGGTCGCAACATTAACACAATAACACATTACCGCATTAACACATCAACACCTCAACACATTAAGAGACAAACATCACTTTATTTTCAGCGACGATATAGACTTTATCGTCTTTTTTCGGCGCAATGCGCGCAAGGCCGGTGAATTTCCCGAACGCGGGGAGGAAGCCCTGCCTGTCGCCGAAGTAGAAGCACGGCAAGGTCATGGCCTGTCTTCCCTTTCCCCGGAGTGAAACGCCCGGATGAATATGACCCGCAAGATTGTACGTGCCCTCCGGAATGTCGTCCAGCGGATGATGTGTCAGCAAGAATTTGCCAATCCGCAGCGTGTCGTGCAAAACAATCCCTTTGCGACTGTATTGATACTGTCCCATGATATCGTGATTCCCCTGAACGAGGTCAAAAGTGATTGAAGAAAAATGCCTTACAACTTCGCCGAAAACTTCCCACTCGGCATTATAATGGCTGTGGAACAAATCACCCAGGCAAACGATCCTCCCAGGTTTACACAGCTGGATGAGATCAATGAAAAGTTCGAGGTTGTGGTCGTTTGCTTTTGACGGAACTGGAATGCCGGCCTTGCGGAAGTGATTTATTTTACCCAGGTGAAGATCCGACAACAACAGAGTTTGCTGTGATCTCCAAAAGATTGCCTTTTGCGGATATAATACGAACTGCTCATCCAGAATATCGACATCCATGGCAGCGGGAACATTTATTTACGAAAACAGAATGCGAAGATACGAGTTATAACTATGTCAAAGCCGATTTTATTCTTTACCATAATCCTTGCCCTTCCTGCGTTCGCACCCACGGGAGCTCAGCCCCTGTTCGATAAATTGATCTACACCCATGGGAATGAGACGCTCCCCTACCGGTTCCTTAAGCCTGATCAGATAGATCCGGAAAAAAGATATCCGCTCCTGATATTCCTGCATGGCGCAGGCGAGCGCGGCAAGGATAACGAAGTCCATATTCAACACATTGCCGGCCTCTTTTCGGACCCGGAAATAAGCGCGCGCTATGCCAGTTACGTCCTCGCCCCCCAATGCCCTGAGGACATGATGTGGGCAAGCCACGACCGTACTGAAAACGGCCTGGGAATGCGACTGAAGCCAACGCGACCGATGGCCATGGTCATCTCCCTGATAGACAAGATTGAAAAGGAATTTCCCGTAGACCGCTCAAGGATCTATGTGACGGGATTATCGATGGGCGGATACGGCACCTGGGATCTCATTGCGCGTTTTCCCGATCGTTTCGCCGCAGCCGTTCCTATCTGCGGGGGCGGCGATCCCCGAACTGCTGCCCGGATCAGGCACATACCCATCTGGGCATTTCATGGCGCACTCGACAGGGTCGTTGCAGCCCGTCAATCAAGGATCATGGTAAAAGCGCTTCAGGATGCGGGGGCCTCACCCGGCTACACGGAATATCCGGACGTCGGGCATGAGAGCTGGGTATATGCCTATCGCGAGCCACACCTTCTCCCATGGATGTTTGACCAACAACTCGGAAAAAAATCAAAAGTTAAATAGCTGATTTTTCGTACGTTAACAGCTTGCATTCAATTTTTTACTAAAAAAGTTGACCCCGGCGATAAGGTGACAAAGGGATTTCAGGTTAGATTGCAAACCGAAGTTAAAGAAGTATGTTCGAGCTAGACCTGGCCTATTCCGTCCTCTTGATTATCTGTCTTGTTGCAGCCTGTGGTTTCGAATTCGTGAATGGATTTCACGATACCGCAAACGCGGTCGCCACGGTCATCTACACCAATTCCCTAAAACCCTGGTTCGCTGTGATCTGGTCAGGGATCTGGAATTTCCTCGGAGTTTTATTGGGCGGGATCGGGGTAGCGGTCAGTATCATTAACCTCCTACCGGTGGAAACGCTTGTAGACCAGAATATTGCGCACAGCATCGCCATGGTCATGGCCCTCTTGATCACGGCCATATTCTGGAATTTGCTTACCTGGTACCTCGGCATCCCATGTTCCAGCTCTCATACGCTGATCGGTTCAATCCTGGGTGTAGGCCTGGCCTATTCCCTCCTCCCCCTCGCAAATGGCGATGCGGTGAACTGGTCAAAAGCACAGGAAATTGGAATCTCCCTATTGGTATCACCCCTTTTCGGGTTTTCTGTCACCATTGTTTTGATGTATATCCTCCGGGCCTTCACAAAAAAAACGGTTACTGGTGATACCTTATTCAAGGAGCCTAAGAAAAATCAGCCCCCGCCGACCTGGATCCGCAGTATCCTTATCGTTACCTGCACCCTTGTCAGCTTCTTCCACGGTCAAAATGATGGACAGAAAGGAGTCGGACTGGTCATGCTCATCCTCATCGGGATTGTACCCCTCTATTTTGCGCTGGACGTGAATTTCAGGCCGGCGGATGTACCAGATTCATTGAGAAAGATAGAACAGGTAATGGCGACAATCGACCCCATGGACCTGGCGGCACCAGACCGGGAAAAGCTTGCCGAAGCGAAAGATATGAACGCAAGATTGCAGAGCCGTTTTGATACGGTGAAGGTGGTGGGCGATATTCCGAAGGAACAGCGATTTCTCGTGCGCAAGGATATCATGCTCATGTCGCGGCATTTCAGTGATATCGGGAAAAAGCCGGAAGTGAAGCTCAGTGACCGCCAAAAGGAATCGCTGAAGGACGAGTTAAAGGAGGTGCGGAGAGTAACCGATTATTCACCAGGCTGGGTAATCCTCATGATCTCTTTATCACTTGGCCTTGGAACGATGATCGGCTGGAAAAGGATTGTCAAAACTGTCGGCGAAAAAATCGGGAAGACTCATCTTACTTATGCGCAGGGCGCAAGTGCCGAACTGGTTGCTGCCAGTACGATCGGCATGTCCTCGTATTTCAACCTTCCGGTGAGTACCACCCACGTGCTGTCATCCGGTATTGCAGGGAGCATGGTAGCCAGTAAAGGCGTAAAAAATCTTCAGGGGGACACGATCAGAAATATACTGATGGCATGGTTCCTTACCCTGCCCGTTGTGATGATCATGGCAGGGACGCTCTTCCTCCTGTTCAGGGCAATCTTCTAGGCATTAGTCATTGGGCATTAGGCATTAGTGGGAGTCGTGTAATTTGCATGAGTCGGTCATCAGTCATCAGTACATCCGGTCATCAGGAGCTGGACCATGGCGTCCTGGTGATTCGTACACTATCAGCAGATACGCGCCACCTTCGGGACTGCGCGATCCCGTAGACACCGCATTATCAACTGGCTGCGCCCGCCGAAGCTTGCGTGGATTGGCGCTCAGCAGCGCAGGAGGGTCAATTGTATTGCAGCGCCATCTTCCTGATCCTGTCTTCGAGCTTTTCGCTTGAAAGTTTCTCTCGGAGACGATCGACAATGATCGGGAATGCAAATGGGGTTGGCTGTTCAGGATGGGTGATGATGATCTTTTGTTTGGTGATGCGCTCCAGCGCCCTGCGAAGTCTCGCCTCCTCCAGTTGGAAGTCCATCACCTCCTCATAGGCCTGCCGCAACAACAGATTATGCGCCTCGTAATCGTGAAACACATTGAAGAACAGCTGGGAAGAAGATTGAAGATGCCTGTCTTTTACCGGCTTGCCCGGATACCCTTTGAAGACCAGTCCGCTGATGGCAGCAATGTCGCGGAATTTACGGCGCGCCATCTCCGTGGAATTGATGCTCGCCTGGATGTCAGCCATGAGGTTGTCAACGCCAAGCATATTGGTTTCAACAGCTTCGTCAATGGGGATGGGCTGATCGGACAACAATTCAAATCCATAGTCATTCATGGCGATGGAAAAACTGATGGGCTGGATCTGCGCAATCCGGTAGGCCATCAACGCCGCCATACCCTCGTGTACAAACCTTCCTTCGAAAGGATAAAGGATCACATGATATCCTTCGGTACTTTCAAAATATTCGATGAGGAATTCGTTTGCCGCGGGAAGGTGTGAACGGCTTTTCTGAAGCTCAAAAAGCGGCCTGAGGAATTTCATTTCGTCGTCATATTCCACGCCGCGAACGACCTCATCAATTTTTAAACGGATCATCTCGCTCATTTGAGACGACAATGGCATACGCCCCCCCATCCACGAAGGAACAAGCCCCCTGGCTTTATTCGACTTCCTGACGTGTACCTCCATCTCCTTGATCCGCACCAGCTCGAGACTTTTTCCTGCAAACCAGAAAACGTCGCCCGGATTCAAACGCGAAATAAAACTCTCTTCAATGGTGCCCAGGTATTTGCCAGTAACAAATTTGACGTGCAGCGACGTATCGCCCACGATCGTGCCAACAGAAAGTCTGTGCTTCATGGCCATGGTGCGGCTTTCCACCTTATAAAGACCCTCCCGGATCACGACCTTCCGGTATTCATCATAGGCCTGCAGCGAATCGCCGCCCGTCGTCAGGAAGTTGAGCATCCATATCCATTCATCTTCCGACACGCTTGAGAAACTGAACGTGCCGCGTATTTCTTCATAGATCTGATCAGCTTTAAATCCATCGGATACTGCGAGTGTCAGCAGGTATTGGATCAACACATCAAACGAACGGATATACGGAACACGGTCTTCCACAATCTTACGGCGCACAGCTTCACGCAAGCCCGCTGCCTCCATTAGCTCCAGCGAATGCGTGGGCACAAAATAGATCCGGCTAACAGCCCCGGGTTGATGACCACTTCTTCCAGCACGCTGAAGAAACCGCGCGACGCCCTTCGGTCCCCCCACCTGAATCACTGTCTCCACCGGCCTGAAGTCGACACCGAGATCGAGACTGGAAGTACATACCACTGCTTTGAGTTTTCCTTCGTGAAGCTGCTCCTCTACCCAATTGCGCAATTCCTGGCTGATGGAACCATGATGCATGGCCATCAATCCCGAAAACTCCGGCGCCATGTCGAGCATGCGCTGATACCAGATCTCTGCAAAGGAACGTGTGTTGGTAAAGATGAGTGTACTGTTACTTTTCTTAACAATGTCAATCACTTTGTCCAGCAACTGAATTCCCAGATGGCCGGCCCAGGGCATCCGTTCCAGTGAGTCAGGAAGCACGGAGACGATTTCCACTTCCTTGTGGATGTCGGCGCGGATCACCTGGTAATGACCGCGTTGATAATAATTTCCCAGTAAAGCCTCCAGCGCCTGATCCATATTCCCGATGGTAGCCGAGATACCCCATACCTTCAGATCGCTGGCGACGGATTTCAACCTCGAAAGTGCAAGTTCAACCTGTACGCCCCGCTTTGACCCCATCAACTCATGCCATTCATCCGCGATGAGTACCTTGAGGTCCTTGAAAAATTCACCGTACGATTTTTGCGCCAGCAGAAGATGAAGACTTTCAGGGGTGGTGATCAGCAGGTGCGGTGGCCTGGTCTTTTGACGCATGCGCTCCTTCAAAGAAGTGTCGCCGGAACGCACCCCAACGGTCAGGCCAATGTCCAGACCTTCGATCAACCTCCTTGCAGAAATTTCTATCTCTTTGGACAGCGCGCGGATGGGTGTTATCCAGATGGCCTGCAATCCTGCTTGCTTTTGTGAACGTGCCGTCGGGTAACGCTGCAGGAATTCCAATACCAAAGGCATCATCAGCGAATAGGTTTTTCCGCTGCCTGTAGGAGCGTTCACCAAACCACTGTACCCATCCAGGCAGGCCTGCCATGCCTCAAGTTGAAACGGAAAAGGTTTCCATCCCATTTCACTGAACCAATCTTTTCCTACCTTTAAAGGATCTGTAGACATACACTCGAAATTTACACTACCCCCCAAAAAAACAAATCCGTTTCAAAACTGTTAGGTGGTTAAACATTTACCATGATGGGTAATTACTCAATCAAAGAACTCGAACAACTTTCAGGAATAAAAGCCCACACCATCCGCATCTGGGAAAAACGCTATGAGATCATTCAGCCCCGGAGAACCAACACCAATATCCGCTTTTATTCAGACGAGGACCTGAAAAAAATTATCAACGTCTCACTGCTGAACGCCAACGGAATCAGGATTTCGAAGATCGCAGAAATGTCAGACAACGAGATTTCCCAAAAGATCCTCGAAATCAGTAAGACAGACGGCGACAACGCTATCCACATAAACCAGCTCACCGTCGCCATGGTTGACCTGGATGAAGAAAAATTCGAGGAAGGTCTTTCAGGATCATTCCTCCGCTACAATTTCGAACAAACCATGACCGAAATTGTCTACCCCTTCCTGGAAAAGATCGGCATTTTATGGCAGACGGATAAAATCACCCCCGGTCAGGAACATTTTATCTCAAACCTCATCCGTCAAAAAATGTTCGCGGCAATCGATGCACTACCCCTGCCACCCGCGACCCGACCCAAAGTGCTGCTCTTTTTGCCGGAAGGAGAATTACATGAGATCGGATTGCTGTTCTATCACTATCTCGCCAGAAAAGCCGGGTACAGAACAATATACCTGGGCCAAACCGTTCCACACGCGGATGTAAAGCAGGTCTGTGCATTTCACCATCCGGAAGTTATCATTACATGCCTTACCACTGCCATTGCCGGTTCCTCCATCCAGGATTACCTCAATCAACTGGAAAAGGATTTTCCGTGCAATAAGATCCTTGTTTCGGGAATGCAGGTTCGAAATCTGCCTGTCGCATCGCCCGGTACGTCCCTCCGGATCTTCAAAAATGTCCACGAACTGAAGAACGCGCTGGGTGTTGAATAGTTTGTTTAATCTTTTTTACTTTTTATTAAACAATAAGTAGAATATATCGTTAAGAAAGGTATATTTGTTTAATATTTAAGTAAATAACTTAAACATAATGAAACAGACACTCACGGAGCAAATTGCGGCGCAGCGCAGCACTTTGAAGAAATTGACGAGGCGATTTACCAATGACCAGGAGGAATCTTCTGACCTGGTACAGGAAACCATGTTAAAAGCCCTGCTTTATAAAGAAAGCTTCCGGGAGGATACCAACCTGAAAGCATGGCTATTCACGATCATGAAGAACACCTTCATCAACAACTACCGGAAAAATAAACGTGTCAAAAGCTTTTGTGACAACACCAAGGAATTGTATTTCCTGAATGTGCCGGATCACCATACATTCAGTTCACCGGAACATGGATATGAATATCAGGACATCTGGAAAAACGTGAATGAGCTGAGGTCTGAGCTGCTGATTCCATTCAAGCTGCATACTTCCGGGTACAAGTACCATGAGATTGCATCTCATCTGAGTATTCCGATCGGCACGGTAAAGAACCGGATATTCCAGGCAAGGAAAGAGATACAGGGAAAACTCGCCGGCTATAGCTTTGCCGGAAGCTCGTCATGAAGAAAATAGCAGTGATCGGGTCAGGGTTTGCCGGTCTGGCGTCTGCCACATGCCTGGCGAAGGAGGGCTTTGATGTAACGGTATTCGAAAAGAACGATTCGCCCGGCGGGCGTGCCCGGCAATTTAAAGCAAACGGTTTTGCCTTTGACATGGGCCCTAGCTGGTACTGGATGCCCGGTGTGATTGAGAAATACTTCAATCACTTTGGAAAAACGACCGGCGACTTTTACGATCTGAAAAGGCTCGATCCCTCCTACCGTATTTTTTTCGGTAAAAATGACTTCCTCGACATACCTTCCGGGGTTGAACAGCTTCGCGCGTTATTTGAAATACTCGAGCCGGGAAGTGGTCCGCGATTGATACAGTTCCTAAAGGAAGCGGAATTCAAATATACGGTGGGCGTCGAACGGCTGGTTTACAAACCTGGTTTGTCCGCCACTGAATTATTGGATGCGGAGGTCATCAAGGGATTGTTCAAACTTCAGATCTTTCAATCGCTTTCCCGACACGTGAGAAAGTTTTTCAGGAATCCACGCATCATTCAACTGCTTGAATTTCCAGTCTTGTTTCTCGGCGCAACGCCGCAGAAGACGCCTGCGCTGTACAGCCTTATGAACTACGCTGATATGGCGCTCGGGACCTGGTATCCCATGGGTGGGATGTATAAGATCATCGAAGCAATGGTCACCATCGCCGAAGGCCACGGCGTAACCTTCCGGTTCAGCCATCCTGTTACTGCCATTGAATTGAAAGGCGCGCGCGCGGAAGGCATTCGCGCAAACGAGCGCTTCTTTCCTGCAGACTTTGTCGTCGCGGGCGCGGATTATCACCACGTGGAAAAAGATCTCGTTCCGGAAGCATACAGGCAATACAATGAAGCGTATTGGAACTCCAGGGTCATGGCTCCATCGTGTCTTATCTTTTATCTGGGACTGAATAAGAAAGTCAGCAATCTCCGCCACCACACCTTGTTCTTCGATGAGGATTTCGCCCGCCATACCCATGATATATATGTGAACCCGCAATGGCCGGCAGCGCCGCAATTCTATGTATCGTGTCCATCGAAAACAGATCCTTCGGTAGCACCCCCGGGCGGAGAAAATCTTTTTATCCTGATTCCGGTAGCCCCGGGGTTACAGGATGCGGAACATCTGCGCGAAAAATATTTCGATATGGTGATGAGCAGGCTGGAAAATCTCACGGGCGAAAACATCCGTCAACACATCGTGTACCAGCGCAGTTATGCCCACAATGACTTTGTTCAGGATTACAATGCGTTCAAGGGAAACGCCTACGGACTGGCCAATACTTTATTACAAACCGCGAACTTTAAACCGCGGATGCTAAACAAAAAGATAAACAACGTGTTCTATACTGGCCAACTCACAGTGCCGGGACCGGGGGTTCCCCCCTCGATCATCTCCGGCCAGGTGGTGGCTGAAACATTGATGAAACAATACAGGAAAGCGTCCGCTGAAAATGTTCTGCGGCAACCTGCATAACACCTGTCGCCATAACGTAAACGGAAAATAGTAAAGTATGAAAGCACTATTTGACGAGGTCTCCATTCGCTGCAGCCGGTTGACGACCAATGCCTACAGCACCTCTTTCTCACTTGGAATATACTGCCTCGAGCGACCTTTGCGCGACCCCATTTACACGGTGTATGGTTTCGTGCGCTTCGCCGACGAAATTGTCGACACTTTTCATGAATACAATAAAGCATCCCTTTTTGAACGTTTTAAGGAAAGTACACGTGAAGCCATTGAAGAACGTATCAGTCTCAATCCGATACTCAACTCATTTCAAGCCACCGTTCATCAGTATCAGATCGAATGGGGATTGATCGACCGGTTTCTCAAAAGCATGGAAATGGACCTTTACAGGAAATCATACGATGACGACGGTTTCAGGGATTACATCACCGGTTCCGCGGAGGTGGTAGGATTAATGTGCCTGCGCGTATTCTGCAATGGGAACAAGGAACTTTATGAACAGCTGAAGGCGCCTGCCATGAGCCTGGGCTCCGCGTTCCAAAAGGTAAACTTTCTCAGAGACCTCAAGGCAGATTTTGCGGTAATGGGCCGATGCTATTTTCCCGGTGTCGAAGTGAACCGGTTCAATGAGCAAAGTAAAAAGGAGATAGAAAAAAGCATCGAAATTGATTTTAGACACGCTTTTGATGGCATCAAGAGGCTTCCGCGGTCCGCGCGCTTTGGTGTATACATGGCTTATATGTACTATCTTGCACTATTCAAGAAGATCAGAAACACCCCATCGGAAAAAGTGTTGCATAGAAGAATCAGAATCCCCAACCGGCACAAGGCAACTTTATTGGCCTATTCATTTGTTAAACATCAGCTAAACATGATTTAATGGAACACGTGATCCTCGTTGATGTGAATGATAAAGTTGTCGGCACCATGGAAAAGATGGAAGCTCACCGCAAAGGTGTGCTGCATCGCGCCTTTTCCGTGATCTTATTCAATGATGCGGGAAAATTGCTGCTGCAAAAACGTTCGAAAAGCAAATACCACAGCAGCGGCCTCTGGACGAACACGTGCTGCAGCCATCCGCTCCCCGGTGAGACCATGGACGCTGCCACCCGCAGGAGACTGAAACAGGAAATGGGTATTGACCTTCAGCCCACTTTCTCGCATCGCTTTATTTACAAAGCTGATCTCGATCATGGCCTCACCGAACACGAGCTCGACCATGTTTACATCGGTACCTTTAACGGATCACCGGACATCAACCAAAAAGAGGTTGAGGATTGGAAATACGTGGATCTTCAATCGCTGAAACAAGACATGAGGCAGAACCCCTCCGACTACACTGCCTGGTTTAAACTGATCGTGAACCATCCGGAAATCAATTCAATCCCGGCTTAAATCTCTTCACATTTCCCGAGGCGCGTCCAACCTTTTGCCCGCCCGATTGTTAAGGATAGAAAAACATCTTGAATTCAATTCATCTCGAAGCGGCAAAAAAAATTATCAGAAAAACCTCCACCGTTTTCTGGTTCCGGAGAGACCTGCGACTGTACGACAACGCGGGCCTTTACCAGGCATTGCGGGATTCAAAGGAGGTGATACCGTTATTTATTTTCGATACAACGATCCTTTCAAGGCTGGAGGAAAAATCCGACCGGCGGGTTCATTTCATTCACCACTCCCTGCAACAGCTCTCGGAGGCTCTGGAAAGCGTCGGAAGTACCCTCATTATTCTGCAGGGCATTCCCCGGGAGATCTTCCAATTACTGGACCCCGCACGCGTATACACCAACCATGATTATGAACCGTATGCCCGGAAGCGGGATGCAGACGTACAACAGATCCTGACAGCCAAAGGCTGCGCCTTTCACTCCTGCAAGGACCAGGTCATCTTCGAAAAGAATGAAGTATCGAAAGACGACGAGCGCCCCTACACGGTATTTACTCCTTTCAGTAAGAAATGGAAGGCATCCATCAGCGACATGGATTTGTGTGCGCATGAATCCGGAGCGCTCTTGACAAATCTCCGAAAAACGGATCCGCTTCCATTCCCTTCCCTTGCCGACATTGGTTTTGCGACGACAGATACGGCGTTTCCGGGACGGGATATCAGGTCCCAAGTCGTTGAACACTACACACGCGGCCGTGATTATCCCGCGCTGGACGCCACTTCGCGTTTGAGTGTCCACCTAAGATTCGGAACCATCAGCATCCGCAACGCAGTGTCTACTGCCACCAAACTCAATGAAACCTGGCTGAATGAACTGATCTGGCGCGAATTCTACCAGATGATCCTCTGGAACTTTCCGCATGTCGAAAACAGCGCTTTCAAACCTGCCTACAATTCCATTGAATGGAGAAACGATGAGCGCGAATTTGAAGCCTGGTGCGAAGGAAAGACCGGCTATCCCATGGTGGATGCCGGAATGCGTGAACTCAATACAACCGGGTTCATGCACAACAGGCTTCGCATGATCACGGCCAGCTTCCTGACGAAGCATTTGTTGATCGATTACCGGTGGGGCGAAGCGTATTTCGCTAAGAAACTTTTAGACTATGACCTCGCGGCGAACAATGGCGGATGGCAGTGGGCAGCAGGATCAGGATGTGACGCTGTGCCTTATTTCAGGATCTTCAACCCTGCCCTGCAACGGGCAAAATTTGACAAAGACAGCCTTTACATTAACAAATGGGTACCGGAGGTGCATACGCGGAGCTATCCGGAACCCATCGTGGATCACGACTTCGCGCGAAGGAGGGCCTTACTGGTCTATAAAACAGCCTTGAACGTCGTTCCATAAACCTCTGACAACATGAAAATCTACCACATCAAACAGGTGCAGTTCCTCCCGGCGAGCCTCGATCAGGCCTGGAGTTTTTTCGCTGATCCTGGCAACCTGAATGAGATCACCCCTCCGGGACTGCAATTCAGCATTCAATTCATCTCCCGCAAGGAACAGATCTATCCGGGGCAATTGATCGGATACAGGATCAGGATATTACCATTGATATGGGTTACCTGGCTGACGGAAATCACCGCTGTCAAGGCCGGAGAATATTTCATTGATGACCAGCGCAACGGTCCGTATGCCCTCTGGCATCACCAGCACCATTTCCGGGAAGTCCCCGGAGGTGTCGAAATAACAGACGAAGTAAACTACGCAATTCCCCTGGGATGGCTCGGGCAGATCGTTCACCGGCTCTTTGTTGGTCCTCAGCTTCAGCGTATTTTCGCCTACCGTCGCCGTATCCTGAATGAGAGGTTTAGAATGGAAAATACACAGGAAATTATTACTGTATAGCCATGGATACCAAATTGATCACCATTTGCCTGATCATCGTGCTCGCGACCTTCCTTTTTTGGGAGTTTGTCGCCTGGTTTACCCATAAGTATGTGATGCATGGGTTCCTCTGGCGATGGCACAGGTCGCACCATACTGTTCATGACAAAGCCCTGGAAAAAAATGACCTGTTCGCCTTGGTTTTCAGCCTGCCATCCATCGCGATCTTTTATTACTTTACACAGGTGGAATACAATCCGTACATGATCAGCGTCGGGTTGGGAATTTTTTGTTACGGAGTATTCTACTTCCTTTTCCACGACATCATTGTCCACCAGCGTTTGAAGTGGAGACCGGAAAAGAAAAGCAGGTACCTGCAACGGATGATCCATGCGCATTACGTTCATCATAGTAAACATTCGAAAGAAGGTTGCGAAGCTTTCGGATTTTTATACGCACCGAAAAAATATGAGCCGGAAAAGTTTACCTTTAGGCGCAAAAGATCCCAGACCCAATAACCTATAAATCTAACGCCGTTGGAATCCCGGTACCTTTATCTCTGGATAAACATTCTTTCCTTTATTGTTCCTTTTGGTTTCAGTTTTTATCCCAAAGCCAATTTTTCCAAAAAATGGAAATACGTATTTCCGGGTATCGCGGCGATGGCTTTGATCTTTTTGATATGGGATTTTATATTTACCGGTTTGGGAATCTGGGGCTTCAATCCGCGGTATACGCTGGGGATCAGCATCGCCGGATTGCCTCTGGAAGAGGTCCTTTTCTTCTTTTGTATTCCCTATGCGTGTCTTTTCACCTATTTTGCCCTCAACCACCTGATTGAGAAAGATCACCTTTTTCCCCACCACGAACTTATTTCCAGCCTGCTGATCATCGTATGCCTGATCATTGGCGTCTACAACATTGACAAGGCCTATACGGCGCTGACGTTTATCTTCACCGGACTATTTATCGCCCTCGGCATGCTGAAACTAAGGACGCGTTTTATGGGAAGGTTCTATTTAGCCTTTGCACTCATCCTGATTCCTTTCTTCATTATCAACGGCTTGCTTACGGGTTCTTTTATCGATGAACCCGTCGTATGGTATAACAACGAAGAGAACCTCGGCATTCGGTTGGGCACCATCCCCGTCGAAGATATGGTCTACGGCATGCTGATGTTGCTCATTCCAATCACGATCTGGGAGAAACTGGAAGAGCGGGATTATTATAGACGGAGATGACGCGGTTGTTTGTAAACGAGGTTCAAGATTTAAAGTTTAAGATTTAAGATTTAAGATTTAAAGTTTAAGATTTAAAGTTTAAGATTTAAGATTAATTCAAGATTTAGAATATTTAAAATTCTTGATACCTTATTCCTGATGACGCCTAATTCCTGATTTCTAATTCCTAATTATTCCTAATTCCTAATGCCTAATGCCTAATGCCTAATGCCTAATGCCTATTCATACCGCAGCGAATTAACCGGATTGGAGGCGGCGGCCTTGATGGATTGGAAGCTTACGGTGAACCAGGCG